>JBHHVD010000004.1:0-65415 GCA_046754105.1 Candidatus Krumholzibacteriia bacterium | reverse complement strand
GGCGCACTTCTGCTCGATGTGCGGGCAGAAGTTTTGCAGCATGGAGCTCACCCAGCAGCTTCGCGATTACGCGAAGAGCCACGGGCTGACGGAAAACCAGGCGGTGAGCACCGGCATGCAAGAAAAAGCGGGTGAGTTCCGGGAACTGGGGGGCGAGATCTACACGGGGAGAGGTGGCGAGGCACGGCGCGGTGGGGCGAAGGCACCGTAGCACCGTCCGGCCTGCCGTTGCCCGCGCGGCCACGATGGAAACTTTGGAGCGAATACCAGCCGATGCGCGATGCCTCTACGTGCTCGCGCACGGGGCGGGAGCAGGCATGCGGCACCCGTTCCTCGAAGACATGGCGGCACGGCTGGCCCGCCGCTCCGTGGGGACCTTCCGTTACGAGTTCCCGTACATGAGTGCCGGCCGGCGCCGGCCCGATCCTCCCGCGTCGCTCAAGTCGGTGGTCGCGGAGGCAGTAGAGGAGGCGCGCGGAAGGGCCGGGGGGCGGCCCGTCCTGGCGGGCGGCAAGTCGATGGGCGGCCGAATGACCTCGCTGGCGGTGGCCGAGGGTGTGGTCGCGGGGCTGGACGGGTTGGTGTTCCTGGGCTTTCCCCTCCACCCTCCGGGCAAGCCGGGCACGGTACGCGCCGAACACCTGGACGCCGTCGAGGCGCCCATGTTGTTCGTCCAGGGCACGCGCGACACTCTGGCGGATGAGAAGCTCGTGCGCGGTGTTTGCCGTCGGCTCGGGGCACGGGCGACCCTGCACGTGGTCGACGGCGGCGACCACTCGTTCAAGGTGTTGAAACGATCCGGACGCGCCCAGGAAGAAGTGATGGCCGAGGTGGCGGACGCGGTGGCCGACTGGGCCGGCGAGAAGTTTTGAGGTGCCACGAATGAACCTGTGGAACGAATCGACCGACGCCTTCCTGGACGCCTTGAAGAACGCGGGGTTGTGGCGCGCGTTCATCGTCACCCGCCCCGACACGGGGGCGGTGGTGGCGAGCCACGAACTCCTGGATCCGGTGGCGGAGCGGGTGGCGGCGGACCGGCGCGATTACCGGGGACATCAGGGGTGGTTCCTCGAGATCGGGCGCGAGAGCGGGCACCTGCTTTCCGCCTGCGTCCACAAGACGGTGCGCGGGCAGGCAGCCGGGGGCGTACGTTTCTGGCGGTACGACAGCGTGGAAGATTTCATCCGCGACGGGCTGCGGTTGAGCCTGGGCATGGGTCAGAAGAACGCGCTGGCGGGTTTGTGGTGGGGGGGTGGCAAGGGCGTCGTGGCGCGGAAAACGGGTGTGGATCACCGCGACCCCGCCGTGCGCGGAGCGCTGTACCGCGACTACGGGCGGTTTCTTTCGGGGCTGCGTGGCTGTTACGTGACGGCCGAGGACGTGGGGACGACGCCGGAGGATATGGCTTGGGTGTTTCGCACGACGCGGCACACGACCTGCATTCCCGAAACACTCGGCGGCAGTGGTAACCCCTCCCGGTTGACGGCAACCGGCGTCGTGATGGCCATGGAAGCGGCTCTGGCATACCTTGGACGGGATGGGCTCGAGGGCAAGACGGTGGCCCTGCAGGGGCTCGGTAACGTTTCAACATACATGATCGGGGATCTGCTGGAGCGAAAGACAGGGCGTATCGTCGGGGCCGACATCGACGAGACGGCCGTTGGCCGGTGCAGGAAACGCTTCCCGCACGCGACGCTGGATTTGCGCGTGGCCGCCCCGGGGGACGTATCGATTATGGCCGAGTCGAGTGACGTGCTCGCGCCCAACGCGGTCGGTGCATGTCTCAATCCCCGGACGATCCCCTCGATTCGTTCACCGGTCGTTTGCGGCGCCGCCAACAACCAGCTGCAGGACCCGCGCCGTGATGCGGACGCGTTGAAGGAAGCGGGTATACTCTACGTCCCCGATTTTCTCGCGAACCGAATGGGCATCGTCAACTGCGCAAATGAACAATATGGCGTCTTCGAGCGCGATCCCGCGGTCACCGCTCACCTCGACCGCGAAACGCCGACGGGTGTCTACCAGCGATGCCTGCAGGTCTTCGGAGGTGCCGAAGCTTCGGGCCGCACGCCGGCGCACGAAGCGGAAGTGCTCGCCGAAGAGCTCTCCCGAGAACCGCACCCCATCTGGGGTAATCGTGCCCAGGCGATCATGGACGAGCTCGTGGAGAGCGGCTGGGCGGCCGGCGAGCCCGTCCGCGCACGGGACGTCCCCAAGCGACGAGTATGAATAGCGCGAACCGTGGCATGACAGAACGATCGCTGGCCGTCCACCGCACGGCTCGCTACGCGGTACTCGGTGGGGCGAATGAGCACCCGGGCGAGGTATGGTTCGTATGCCACGGCTACCGGCAGCTCGCCCGCAGTTTTCTGGGCTACTTCGCGGCGATCGACGATGGGAGCCGCGTGATCGTTGCCCCGGAGGCACTGTCACGATTCTATGTGGAGGGCGCGGACAAGGGCGGCGCGGACGCGGTGGTCGGGGCCAGCTGGATGACCCGCGAAGACCGCCGGCATGAAATCTCGGATTACGTATCTTACCTCGATACGGTCTACGCGAAGACGTTCGAGGGAATCGACCGGAGCGCCGTGCGAGTGACGATACTCGGGTTCTCGCAGGGAGCGGCGACCGTCTGCCGCTGGATCGATGGCGGCCGGGTACGAAGCGATCGCCTGATCCTGTGGGGCGGCATGGTGCCGCAGGACGTCGACTGGTCCAACGAAGCACCGGTTCGTAAGCCGGCGCTGTTCCTGGTAGTGGGGGCGCAAGACGAGTACGCCACACCCGCGGCCGTGGCGGAGGGGGAAAAACGCCTGCGGCAAAACCGGTTGCCGTACGAACTGGTGAGATTCGAGGGCGGCCATCACCTGAACAAGCACGTTTTACAGAGACTCGCTTCGGCCGAGTGAGGCCGCCGGGCACAAAATCACCGGACAGAAGGCGGGAGATCACGTATACTGCGCGCTGGATTCGCCACCACAAGAGGCACGCATGAACCGTTTGAAGGGAAAGACCGTCCTTGTCACGGGCGCGAGCGCCGGTATCGGCGAGGCGTGCGCGCGCGCGTTCGCAGCGCGCGGCTGCAATCTCATTCTCACGGCCCGGCGGCTGGAGCGATTGTCCAGCCTCGGAGACGCGTTGGGGAAGAGAGAAGGCGTGCGGGTGAGGATCGAAGCCCTCGACGTGCGCGATCGCAACGCCGTCGATGGGCTTGGTGACCGGTTGCGGGCGGACGGCCTGGTGCCGGACATACTAGTCAACAATGCCGGGCTGGCCGCTGGTTTGAGCCGTGTTTTTGAGGGTGACCCGGAGGATTGGGACCGCATGATCGACACCAACGTAAAAGGCCTGCTGAACGTCTCCCGTAGCATCCTGCCGATGATGGTCGAGCGCGACAGTGGCCACGTCATCAACGTGGGCAGCATCGCGGGGCACGTCGTTTATCCCCTGGGCAACGTCTACAACGCCACCAAGTTCGCCGTGCGCGCACTGAATCAAGCCATGAGCATAGATCTGGTGGGCACCGGGATCCGGGTGTCGAGCATCGATCCCGGAGCGACGGAGACGGAATTCTCCGAGGTCCGGTTTCGCGGCGACCGTGAGAAGGCCAGGGCGGTCTACGACGGATTCAAACCGCTGCAGCCCGAGGATATCGCGGATGCGGTTTGCTACGTGGCGGGTGCGCCCGAGCACGTCAACGTCCTGAACATGATTGTCATGCCGACGGCGCAGCGGAGTCCCTACGTCCTTCACCGCGACGAGTAGTCGCACGGAGAATGGAGAATGCGCGCATGAAGATCGCGATTGGATCGGACCACGCGGGCTTCGATTACAAGGAGGCCATTAAGGTATATCTCGCGGAGATGGGGCACGAGGTGGTCGATTTCGGAACCGATTCCGACGCACCGGTCGATTACCCGGTGTTCATAAGGCCTGCTGCGGAGGCGGTGGCGGCCGGGAAATGCGAGCGCGGCATAGTACTCGGTGGATCGGGAAACGGGGAGGCGATGGTAGCGAACCGGATTCGCGGCGTGCGGTGTGCCTTGTGCTGGAACGCGGATTCCGCGCGGTTGGCCCGTGAGCACAACGACGCCAACGTGATTTCCCTGGGTCAGCGGATGATGTCGCTTGATACAGCCTTGGAGATCGTCCGGATCTGGCTGGAAACAGACTTCGCAGGTGGACGCCACGAACGGCGGATCGCACAAATCGACGTGTGACGGTATGCTGAGCAATACGTTCTGTCACATTCCAGGCGTTGGTTGCAAGACGGAACGGCGGCTCTGGATGCAGGGCTGCCTGTCGTGGCAATCTATACTGGAGGGCGAGAGTTTCCTGATCCCGCCCGCCACGCACCGCCGCATCCGGAGCGGCGTCGGCCGGTCCGTCGCCGAGCTCCGCGACGGTAACTCGCGTTTTTTCTACGATCGCCTTCCCACCGAAGAACAGTGGCGCATTTTCGCGGAGTTCCGCCACTCGACTGCGTACGTCGATATCGAGACCACCGGTCTGTCAGGAATGGACGAGATTACGACCATCGCCCTTTACGACGGGACGAACATCCGCTGCTACGTCCGTGGGCGCAACCTCGAGGAGTTCAGGAGCGATATCCTTAACTACAAACTGTTGGTCACCTATAACGGCAAGTGCTTCGACGTCCCCTTTCTCGAGCGCGCGTTCGGTATCCACCTGCGGGCGGCGCACATCGATCTGCGTTACGTCCTGCGCGCCCTCGGGTACGTGGGTGGTCTCAAGAATTGTGAGAAGCAGCTGGGAATCGACCGGGGAGAGCTCGCCGCGGTCGACGGCCATTTTGCGGTGATACTGTGGGACGATTTTCGGCGCAACCGCAACGAGCGCGCCCTCGAGACGCTTCTCGCCTACAACGTCGAGGACGTCGTCAATCTGGAAGTCTTGATGATTCACGCGTACAACCGCAAGCTCGCCGCCACCCCTTTCGCGGCGAGCCGGAGGTACGACCTGCCGGCGCCGCCACGGCTACCGTTCACGCCGGATCCGCAAACGATCGGTCGCCTACGCACCGCGTACTGGTAGGCTGCTCGGGTCCTCCCGGGCCGCCCAAAGCGACGGCTGGGTTCCCCCTAAAAACAACTCGAAGTACATCGTGTAATCTATTGTTGTTACACCATATCTATGTGCGGATCGCGAGGCTCGCCTCCCCTCTCGGCAATCGCGGCTACGCAGAGATAGTGGCCGCCTCTGGCAGGGGACTTGCTACGGTTTCGGAGCCACCGGGCAACGGTTACGACGCGGTGGGTGCGGCCCGCCCGGCCGGAACAGGGATACAATGACGCTGCTCAAAAATACTCCTCTGACGCGCCACGTCAGTTTGAACCTCAACGTGCGCGGGCTCCGCCAGTCTGCGACGCTCGCCATCAACGAGTATTGCAAAGAGCTGCAGCGCTCCGGCCGCAAGATCTACTACATGGGCCTCGGGCAGTCGCCGTTCCCCGTGCCCCTGCCGGTTGTCAATGCGCTCAAACTCTACGCGCGCGAAAAGGACTATCTTCCGGTCCGCGGGCTGCGCGAGTTGAGGGGCGCCGTTGCCGATTTTCACAGGGATCGGGACGGGGTCGAGGCCAGCCCCGAGAATGTCCTCGTCGGACCGGGTTCGAAAGAACTCATGTTTCTCTTACAGCTGGTTTTCTACGGTGACGTGATGCTGCCGTCGCCGTGCTGGGTCTCTTACGTACCCCAGGCCCGGATCCTCGGCCGCAAGACCCATATTATCCACACGAGCTTCGAAGAAAAGTGGCGGATCACGCCGGCGTCACTGGCCGAGCACTGCGAACGAGAAAACGACGCCTACCGGCCACGGCTCCTGCTGCTCAACTACCCGGGAAACCCCGAGGGTGGCAGCTACTCATCCGCCGAGTTGGAGGAAATCGCCGAGGTGGCACGGCGCTTCGAACTGATCGTCCTCTCCGACGAAATCTACGGGCAGCTCAACTTCAACGGGGCACACGTGTCCATGGCCCGCTACTACCCGGAGCGCACCATCGTCAGTTCGGGCCTTTCGAAGTGGTGCGGTGCGGGGGGCTGGCGGTTGGGAACCTTCACGTTTCCGCCGCAACTCGACTGGCTCATGAAGGCCATGGCCGCGGTGGCCAGCGAGACCTACACGTCGGTGAGCGCCCCCATCCAGTACGCCGCGGTACGCGCGTTTCGTGGAGGCCTGGCCATCGAGCGGTATCTGTGCCACGCTCGCCGTATCCTCTCGACTCTGGGTCGCTCGTGCCGCAACTACTTGCACGAGGCGGGCGTCAGGGTCCATCCCCCACAGGGGGCCTTTTATCTCTTCCTCGATTTTTCGGCTTTTTCGGAGCGGCTCGCGGCTCGGGGCGTTGGGGACAGCGCGACGTTGTGCGCGCGCCTGCTCAACGATACCGGAGTGGCCCTCCTGCCAGGCACCGCGTTCGAGCGGCCGGCCGCGGAGCTGACGGCCCGCATGGCCTACGTCGATTTCGACGGCGCCAAGGCCCTCGCAGCCAGCGAGACCATTCCACTCGATGAGAGCCTCCCCAGCGGATTTATTGCGGAAAATTGTGCAGACGTCATCGCGGCCACTCAGAATATCGTGGATTGGCTGGGTGGCGGGGCCTAGAATCAATTCCCCGGGGGCCGGGCGGCCGTCCGCTCGAGCCGGGGAGCCGGGCGATGTGCTGCCGGCGGAGGTCGAGGATGGCGGTTGCGAAACCCGGCAATATCGGTTTACAGTTTCTGGTGGCCTGTTGTTGGGCGCACCGGTGGTCCTGGCGCCGGTCGACCGCCGTACCGCACGCTCGATCCGGGAATGGAGGTTCGCAATGAAGTTTCTCAAGATTCTCCCCTGTCTCGTTATTGCCGCGTCACTTTTCGCCGTCGTCGGATGTTCCAAGAGACACGTGACGCGGATCGCGACCGATTCGACGACCGATCTTTCCGGCCGTTGGAATGACACCGACTCGCGCCTTGTCTCGCAGGAGATGATCAATACCTGCCTTAGCGCGCCGTGGAAGGCGCAGCACCTGGATCGAAAGAGCAAGAGACCAACGCTGATCGTGGGGCTGCTCAGGAACAAGACGACCGAGCACATCGCCATGGACACTTTTATCGGCGACATCGAACGGTCGTTCATCAACTCTGCCGAGGTCACGGTGGTCGCCAGCGCGGTAGAGCGGGAGCAGCTCCGGGAGGAACGTGCAGACCAGCAGACCTACGCATCCGAGGAAACGGTGAAGGAATGGGGCCGCGAAAAGGGCGCAGACTACATGCTGGGCGGCACGATCAGTTCGATAACCGATCAGGAAGGCGGAAAGAAGGTGGTCTTCTACCAGGTGGATCTCACGTTGATCAACCTGGAAGATAACAGCAAGGTGTGGCTGGGTCAGAAAAAGATCAAGAAATACATCGGCAAGGGGAAGCTCTCCCTCTAGCGGGGCCCGGTCATGCCGATTGGCAAGAAAACAAGGGGGGAACTCCGCGCCCGCGGGGTTCTCGTCGTCTTCGTCCTGCTGGGCGCCGGCGCGTGCACGTCCCACATCGCGCACTCGCCGTTTATCAAGGCGGCTCTGGTCGAACAGGACTACGACGCGGCGCTCGAGCGCGTGGAAAAGATCGGGAAGGGCTCGTCGCGTTTGCTCTATCTCTACGAGAAGGCGCTGATTCTGCATTATCAGGAGCGTTACGAAGAGAGTAACGCCGCATTCGACGAGGCCGAACTCGTTTACGACGAGTTGTATACGAAGAGCATCAGCCGCGAGGTAGGCGCTCTCCTCACCAGCGATAACATCATCAAGTACACTGGCGAGAATTATGAGATCGCCATGTTGTACTACTACAAGATCTTCAACTACCTCTACCTGAACGATCCGCAAGGCGCCATCGTCGAGTGCCGCAAACTCAACCTGCTCCTGCAGACTTTCGCGGACAACGAGGATACGAGCGAAGCGAACGACCCGTTCCTCCATTACCTGACCGGGCTCGTTTACATGGCGAACGGAGAAGCGTCGGACGCGGATGTTTCTTTGAGGGTCGCGCGGGAGACGTACGCGGCGCTCGGCACGCGGTTCGGCGTCCAGCTACCGGAGCATCTTTATTGCGACCTCGCCCTGGGCGCGGCGGCGCTGGGTGATTACGCAGCGGCGAATAGTTATCGTGACTCCGCGCAGTGCGACGAGCACGACGAAGAGGGCGGGACCCTCGATCTCTTTCTCGAGTGCGGCTACGTGCCGTACAAGACCGAGGAAAACGCCGTCATACCGCTCTACAAGGACGAGTTCGACGATAACCTCAAAAAGGACGAGTACGCCTCGACGCTGCGCCACCGCTACGGGCAGCCGCGCGACAAAAAGCGCAAGTTGCAATACCTGATGCGCGTGTCGCTGCCCAGCATGATCGTCGACCCCTTTCCCTATCCGGACGTCGAGGCGGATGTCGTGCTCGGCGGGAGAACGATCCAGGCCCAGTCCCAGGTGGTGGAGAATCTCAAGGTGCAGGCGACCGGCGCCTTCGATGCTAGGAGGGGCGGGATCATCTTCAAGACGATCGTCAGGGGGTTGACCAAGTACCTGGCCAAGAAGGGCGTGGAAAAAAAGGAAGGTGTCGTGGCCGGCTGGCTGATCAACGCCTTGAACGTCGCGACCGAGACGGCGGATACCCGGAGCTGGAGCACACTGCCCCAGTTCGTTCGCATGGTGCGGTTACCGCTGCCCGAGGGCGAGCATGATGTGACGGTCAGGTTGTACGATGCTTTCGGCGGCCAGGAAGAGTCCTTTACCATACCAAACGTGAAGATCATGCGCGGCCGAACCACGTTTCTCAATTACCGCGTGTATTGATAGTTTACTTCCCCAGCTTCATTCCTTATCTTTTGTCGAAACGCTTCGTGCATGACGTCTTGTGACGAGAAGGGAGTGCCATGCGCCGCTTATTCTGTTTTATCTCGATGATTCTACTTGCTGCGTTCGCCGCGCGGGCTTCGCATCGGATGGCCATCGCCGAACTTTATGATGCGAGAGGCAACAACGTGGGTATCGCGACTTTCGTGGAAAGTCATGATGGGGTTCGCATTGCCGTAAACCTCCACGACATGCCCGAAGGCACCCACGCACTGCACATACACGCCGCGGGCGCCTGCGAGAAGCCGGGTTTCAAGACGGCGAAGGGCCATTTCAACCCCTTCGACCGCCGGCATGGATTGAAATCGCCCCGGGGCGCCCACGCGGGAGACCTGCTCAACATCGTCATTGGGAAGGACGGCACCGGCGCCGCCCTAGTCACCGCGCCTCTTGTCACCCTCGGCGAGGGCAAGAATTCGTTGTTCCAGGGGCCCGGGACGGCGATCATGATTCACGACGGCCCGGACGACTACGTTTCGGACCCGGCGGGCGCCGCCGGCCCGCGGATCGCGTGTGGTGTGATCCGGGCGCTCGATTAACTCCCTGGCCGCGAAACCGGTTGGAACACCGGGCGCGATGGCGTATAATCCACGTGCAATCCGCACCGACCGTGCAAACCTGCGACCTCGTCTCTTGCGACCCACCGTGGCCTGAACCGCCGACGCGTGGGCGTCCCACGGTATCGGAGCCTGGAACCTCATGACTTCACTGCAACGCATTCTAGTCATCGGCGCCGCCCTGGCGGTCTGTGCCGGTGGGCTGCCACCGGCGGGGTGTTCGAACCGCACGGGGACCGAGGAAACAACCATGAGCCGCAAAAAGGGAAGTGTCCCGAAGGGACAAAACCGTCTTGCGCTGGAGAAGAGCCCGTATCTTCTTCAGCACGCCGACAACCCCGTGGACTGGTACCCGTGGGGCGAGGAGGCTTTCGAGAAGGCACGTCTGGAGGACAAGCCGATCTTTCTCTCCATCGGATACTCGACCTGCCACTGGTGCCACGTGATGGAACACGAGTCGTTCGAGGACTCGACCGTCGCGCGGCTGATGAACGATGCGTTCGTAAACATCAAGGTCGATCGGGAGGAGCGCCCCGACGTCGACAATGTCTACATGACCATCTGCCAGATGATGACGGGAGGCGGCGGATGGCCGCTCACTATTATCATGACGCCCGACCAGAAACCGTTTTTCGCCGCGACGTACGTCCCCAAGGAGAGCCGCTTCGGAAGAACGGGAATGGTGGGATTGATCCCCCAGATCCGAACCGCCTGGGAGGAGCGTCGCAGCGAGGTTGCCGACGCGGCGGACAAGGTCACCGGTCACCTGTCCGATTACATCGGGGGCAGGGAAGCCGGTGCCGATCTGGACAGTACGCAACTGCATGTAGCCTACAAGTATTTCGCCGCGCATTTCGACAAGACAAACGGCGGCTTCCGCACCGCCCCGAAATTTCCAACCCCGCACAACCTGTTGTTCCTTTTGCGGTACTGGAAGCGAAGTGGCGAAGCGGCGGCGCTGGAAATGGTGGAGCAGACGCTCGATGCGATGTCGCGGGGGGGCATCTACGACCATGTCGGCTTCGGTTTCCACCGTTATTCGACCGACGACAGGTGGTTCGCTCCACATTTCGAAAAGATGCTCTACGACCAGGCCCTTCTGACCATGGCCTACACGGAGGCCTATCTGGCCACCGGTCACGAACGTCACCGCCGGATTGCCGAGGAGATTCTTGCCTACGTGCTCCGCGACATGACGGATCCTTCGGGCGGTTTCTACTCCGCGGAAGATGCGGACAGCGAGGGAATCGAGGGCAAGTTCTACCTGTGGTCGCAGGCGCAGCTGCGCGAGCTGCTGGGTGGCGAGAGCGCCGGGTGGATCGGCAACCTCTATGGCGTGCAGGATAAAGGCAATTTTGCCGAAGAGGTCGAAGGCGGCAACATCCTGCACCTGCCGCGGGCTGTCGCCGCCGCCGCGGCCGAAGCTGGAATCGACGAGACAGATTTTCGGGCGCGCCTCGAGAGAGTCCGGGCCGCGATGTTCGAGGCGCGGCGGAAACGGGTGCACCCGCACAAGGACGACAAGATTCTCACCGACTGGAACGGCCTGATGATCGCGGCGCTGGCCAAGGCGGGCCGGGCGTTCGACGAGCCGCGGTACGTGCAAGCAGCCGGGAAGGCCGCTCGGTTCATACTTGATACCTTGCGCGACGACCGTGGGAGACTGCTGCACCGCTACCGGGACGGCGAGGCGGGAATCGCGGGAAAGGTGGAGGATTACGCGTTCTTTGTATGGGGACTGATCGAGTTGTACGAGAACACTTTCGATGCCGAGTACCTGCGCACCGCCCTCGATTTGAACGGCGTACTGGTGGACCACTTTTGGGACGACAAGCAGGGCGGATTCTTCTTCACGGCGGACGACGCCGAGGCCCTGATCGTGCGTACCAAGGAGATTTATGACGGTGCCCTCCCGTCGGGCAACTCCGTGGCCATGCTCAACCTGATTCGGCTCGGGCGCATGACCGCCGAGTCGGCGCACGAGGACCGGGCGAGCGGTATCGGACGCGCGTTCTACGACGAGGTGTCGAAGGCCCCGGCGGCGTTCTCATTCCTGCTAACGGCGCTGGATTTCGGCGTGGGACCGTCGTTCGAAGTGGTCATAGTGGGGGACCCCGCTGCGGACGACACGCGCGCCATGGATCGGGCGCTCAACTCGCTCTACGTACCCAACAAAGTCGTCCTGCTCAAGCCAGCGGGTGAGGGCGGGTCGCAGATCAGCCGTATCGCCACCTTTACCGAGTCGCACGCCGCCCTGGAAGGGAAAGCGACAGCGTACGTGTGCCGGAATTACCGATGCGAGCTGCCGACGACCGACGTACGCACCATGCTCGACCTCCTCGCCGAGCCCGCCAAGTGACGACTGCGGCGGGGAGACCCGCCCCTAGTGGCGCAAGCCGGGAATTCGCTTGACAACAACGACTACGCGGGGTACATTGTGCTCTGTTTTACTTTGTGAAGACTCACACAAAGTCGCCAACCTTTTGGATCTCTATTTGTTAAGACATTGAAGGATATGGTTTTGGAGGTCGTGTGACCCGGACCCAGATGGTTTTCACCATTTCGATCCTTGCAATCCTCTGTGGCCGCGCCCTTCCCGCGACGGCCGGGAACGACGGGGAGGCGAAGATCCAGGAAGAGATCGGTATCGACGAGCGGCTCGGTGACTTCGTACCCGCCGGACTCGGTTTTCTGGACGCACGGGGCGACTCGGTCTATCTGGAAGAGTTTTTCGATAAGCCGGTCGTACTGACCCTGGTCTATTATCATTGCCCGACGATTTGCAAGCCGTTGCTCAGCGGGGTGTCGGAGGTGGTGGGGAAGGCGCCGTTGGTTCCCGGCGAGGACTATCACCTGCTGACGGTGAGCTTCGACGAGTTCGATAGTCCGCGGACGGCGACCCCGATCCGGAAGGATTTTGTCGCCTCGCTCGACCGGAAACCGGGCGCCGAGAGCTGGCGGTTTCTGACCGCCGACAGCACGACGATCGCCAGACTGACCGGCGCGGTCGGATTCCGCTTTAGCAGGCGCGAAAAAGATTTTGCACATGGTACGAGCCTCATTGTATTATCTCCGGGCGGCAAAATAGTCCGGTATCTTTATGGCTTGCGCTTCATGCCTTTCGACCTGAGGATGGCCGTGACCGAGGCGAACAAAGGCAACGTCGCGCCCTCCATCGCCCGAGTATTACGCTTCTGTTTCAGTTATGATCCCGAGGGTCGAAAGTACGTGTTCAACGCCACGCGCGTGGCGGGAACAGGTATTCTGCTGCTCGCGTTCGGGTGGGTGTTCTACATAAGTACCGTCGGCAAGATCCGCAAAGGAAAGACGAAGGTATAGAGATGGGAAACCACGCGATCGCGCAGGAGGCTGAGCCGCTCAACTTCTACCAGGTTCGGCGGCACGCCGGCATTTTCAACTGGATATTCTCGACCGATCACAAGCGGATCGGTCTTCTTTACACGATGTCGATGAGCCTCTTCTTCCTCGTTGGGGCGACGTTCGGCATCCTGATGCGCCTCGAGCTCCTCGCGCCGGGCAAGCAGTTCCTCGACCCCCAGACCTACAACGCTTTCTTTACCCTGCACGGCGTTATCATGATCTTCCTCTTCGTCATCCCGGGGCTGTCGGCCTCGCTGGGAAACTTCTTCCTGCCGATCCACATCGGAGCGGAGGACGTCGCATTTCCGAAGCTGAACCTCCTGTCGTGGTGGCTGTTCATGACCGGCGGGCTCCTGGCGCTGTCATCATTGTTCACGAGGGGAGGCCCGCCGGACACGGGCTGGACCTTCTACGCCCCCTACAGTATCCGCTCGGGGACGAGTATATCCCTGGCGACGTTCGCCGCGTTCATCCTGGGCTTTTCGTCGGTGCTCACCGGGTTGAATTTCGTAACCACGATTCATCGCATGCGCGCCACCGGCATGGGGTGGTTTCGCATGCCGCTGTTCCCCTGGTCGCTGTATGCGACCGGATGGATACAGGTCCTGGCGACGCCCGTCGTAGGTATCACGCTGGTGATGATAATCGTGGAAAGAGCGTTCGGCGTAGGGGTGTTCGACCCCACTAAAGGCGGCGACCCGATCCTTTTTCAGCATCTCTTCTGGATCTACTCGCACCCCGCGGTATACGTCATGGTACTCCCGGCAATGGGAGTTATCTCAGAGATCATTCCGGTCTACGCGCGCCGGACGATTTTCGGCTACAAGTTCATCGCCTATTCGAGCATCGCGATCGCGTCGGTCGGGTCGCTGGTGTGGGGTCACCACATGTTCGTCAGCGGGCAGAGTTACACGGCGGGGGTCGTGTTTTCGTTGCTGACGTTTCTGGTCGCAATTCCCAGCGCGATAAAGATATTCAACTGGGTGGCGACCTTGTACAAGGGTTCCATCGTGCTCGAAACGCCTCTTCTGTGGGCCATGTCCTTTGTTTTCCTCTTTTCCATCGGCGGATTCACGGGGTTGATGAACGGCGCCCTCAACGTGGACGTGCACGTCCACGATACATATTTTGTCGTCGGCCATTTTCACTACACGATGTTCGGCGGCATGGGTATGGCGTTTTTCGGCGCGCTGCACCACTGGTTCCCCAAAATGTTCGGGCGCATGTACCACAAGAAAACCGCCAACCTCGCCTGGGGTATGGTTTTCGTTGGATTCAATGCTCTTTACTTTCCGATGCTGATCCTCGGCTGGCAGGGGATGCCGAGGCGGTACTATGATTACCTGCCCGAGTACCAGCCCCTCCACATCCTGTGCACCGTCGGTTCCTGGATCCTCGTCGCGGGCGCCGTCATCATGTTCGCGAACCTGATCCGGTCGCTGCGCAGCGGCGAGAAGGCGGGCCGCGACCCCTGGGGAGGGACGACACTCGAATGGACTGTGCCGTCGCCGCCTCCGCTGTTGAACTTCGAAGAGCCGCCCATCGTTGAGAGTGGGCCGTACGATTTTGCAAAGGTAGTAGGCAAGTGAGCGCGACTGCGGGCATAGCGGTTCACCACCATCGCGACTACACAGGTGCGAAGATAGGGATGTGGCTCTTCCTGTTTACGGAGTTGCTGCTGTTTGGAGGCCTGTTCCTGCTCTACTCGGTGTACCGTGCCGTTCATCCGGCGGATTTCCACCATGCGGCCGGCGAGCTCGACAAGCTGGTTGGAACTATTAATACACTGATTCTGTTGACCAGCAGCCTCACGATGGCCGTATCGATCGCCGCAATTCACAAGGGAAACAAGGGCTTGTCGCTCGTTTGCCTGGGATTGACCATCGGCTTTGCCCTGTGGTTTCTGGTCAACAAGTACTTCGAGTGGGGAGCGAAGTTCGATCACGGGATCTATCCCAACTCCGAGGTCCTCCTGCAGCACAGCCACGGCGAAATCCTCTTTTTCGGGCTGTATTTCTCAATGACCGGGCTGCACGGGCTTCACGTCCTCGTGGGTGCCATCGTGCTGCTCGTGGTCGGCATCAAGCTCGTCAAGAAGCCGTACGAGACGGTGGAATTCGACGAGCGAAGCCTGCAGCAGCTCCAGGGCGCCAGGCTGGCGGTCGTGGACGAGAAGGGTGGGCGGTTATGGTCGGGTGAGGCTATAGACGATTCCGCGAGCGGGATCAAGATTCGTTTCAAGTATCGGCCGGTCCTGAAGCGGATTCATAAGCAGGACTTCGCCGCTCTGGAGAATTCGGGACTTTACTGGCATCTCGTAGATCTAATCTGGATTTTTCTCTTCCCGCTGTTCTATTTGATCACGTGATGGCCCCCCGGGCCGTCGCCAGGGACGATGATATGGCCAACAAACACGCGGACCACGAAGACTCCGGTTACGGCGTTTATCTAGTAACCTGGCTTGCCCTGCTGATCCTGACAGCGATCACGGTCACGGTGGCGGGGATGCACCTCGGCAAGCTCAGTGTAGTGACTGCGCTACTGGTCGCCACGATAAAAGGCTCGGCGGTACTGGCTTTCTTCATGCATCTGAAGTACGAGAAGCCGTTGTTCACGATAATGTTTTACGTAGTTCTGATGACGCTGGCGATCTTCATCGGACTGACCTTTTTCGACATCCTGTTCAGATAAGGAACAATGCTGACCGCTTTTTCGGAGATCACTGAGGGAGTTAATTTTACCTTCCTCTTCATTCTGGTAATTTCCGTGGCCCTGCTGGTTCTGATTACCGCCCTGATGGTGGTATTCGTGATCAAGTACCACAGGAAGCGGCACCCCGTTCCCGCGCAGGTCGAGAGCCACGCGCTGCTGGAAATTACCTGGACGGTTATCCCGACCATCCTCGTGCTGGCCATGTTCTATTACGGCTGGATCGGTTACAGGCTCATGAGGACGCCGCCCGAGGGGGCCATGGAAGTAACGGCCGTAGCCCAAATGTGGTCCTGGCAGTTCGAGTACGGGAACGGCAAGCGCAGTCCGGAACTGTACGTTCCCGTGGAGAAACCCGTTAAGGTAAATCTCGAATCGAGGGACGTCCTGCACAGCTTTTACGTGCCCGCTTTCATGATCAAGCAGGACGTGGTTCCCGGCATGGAAAACTTCGTCTGGTTCAGTGCGCCGGATACGGGAACCTACGATATTTTCTGTGCGGAGTACTGCGGGGAAAGACATTCGTATATGCTCTCGAAGGTCGTCGTGGTGCCGGAGAGCGAGTTCGGGGTTTGGGTGGAGAAGGATGTCGCGCCGCCGGTGGCGGTCGATGAAGACGTAAGCGGTGAGGAACGTGTCGCCCGGCTGCGTCAGATCGGCGAGCGCTTGAGCGGCACCAAGGGATGTATCGCGTGCCATAGCACCGACGGCAGCCCGCTGGTCGGACCGACCTACAAGGGACTCTTCGGAAAGACGGAGACCGTTATCACCGACGGCGACGCGAGGAAGGTGGTCGTGGACGAGGAGTACTTGCGAAGGTCGATTCTCGATCCGACGGCGGACATCGTGGACGGGTTTCAGCCGCTGATGCCGCCGATGCGGGGGCTACTCTCGGACGACGAGGTCACGGCGCTCGTCGAATACTTGAAGACACTGAAATGAAGCGACAGATGAAGAAGCACATGGATCTGTTTCTGGAGCTGGGGAAGGTCCGTATCTCCATGCTCGCGACCATCTCGATGATCACCGGCTACATCCTCGCGTACGGCAACGTGTCGGTCAGCCTGATTTTTCTGGTGGCGGGTGTCTTCCTGCTCGCCTGCGGCTCGGCGACCGTAAACCATCTCCAGGACCAGTCGGTCGACTCCAGGATGCAGCGCACGCGGGGACGGCCCCTGCCTGCGGGCAGGGTGACGCGGCGTTATGCCTGGGTCGTGGCGGTGGTCTCGGTTTGCGTGGGGTGCGCATTGATCCTGGCTGCGGGCAACGCGACGGCCGCGCTGCTGGGGCTGGCGGCGATTTTCTGGTACAACGCCGTGTACACGCCGCTCAAGCGCGTAACGGCTTTTGCCGCCGTGCCCGGGGGCATCGTCGGCGCCATACCGCCGGTGATCGGCTGGACAGCGGGCGGCGGCGCGGTACTCGACCCACGGATTCTCGCGGTCGCGTTCTTTTTTTTCGTTTGGCAGGTGCCGCACTTCTGGCTGCTGCTGCTCTTTACGGCGGGCAAGGACTACGAGCGGGCGGGAATGCCCTCGCTGACCCGGATATTCGGCCTCGACCAACTGGCCAGGATTACGTTTATGTGGATCTTCGCGACGGCGGTGACGTGTCTCGTCATTCCGTTGTTCGGTATCATTTTGCACGCATGGGTAAACATCGGGCTGCTGGGAGCTGGTTTATGGCTGGTCGTGCGGACGGCGAAGATCCTCCGTCGACCGGCGAGCGCGATCAGTTTTCGTCTCGCCTTCAGGCAAATCAATCTATACGTGTGTTGGGTAATCTCGCTGCTGGCCGCGAACGGCATAGTCGGCTAACAACGCGGATACAGAAAAGATACGATGGCGTTTTTTGAACAGTACGGCATACTGCCCTCAGAAAGTTATTTCGAGCTGCTGCGCTACCTGCTCGTGTTAACCTTTGTGATCCACGTTCCCTACATGAGCCTGGTCACCGGGAGCACGCTCCTGTCCCTCATTCTCAACTCTCGCGACCGGGACGTTCCCAACCCGCATTTTGCGCGGTTGGCGGGGGACCTGATGGACATGGTGATGCCGAGCCGCGTCGTGGTTTTCGTGTTTGGCGTTTTGCCCCTCGTGCCCATGTGGCTGATCTACGGCCAGTGGCTCTACAAGTCGATCGCCAACTCGATGGACCTTCTGCCAGTGGGAGCTGCGCTGATCGCCGCGGCGCTCGTAGCAATCCTCTTCTACAAACGCACAATACGGCGAGAGGGCGGCAATTCGGCGCTCAACTTCGGCATCGGTTCGGTGGGACTCCTCGCGCTCCTGTTGGGCATCTATATCCTGGTGACGAGCGTTGTGCGGTTCAACGACCCGGAGCGGTGGCACCTCGCCCATGATCCCGGGCGGTTGATGGTGTCGTTCAACGTTATCTGGAAGTACGCCTATTTTGTCGTCGGTTCGGTGGGCGCGACCTGCTGCGGCACGCTGTTTTTCTTTTTCCACTGGCCGGGGTGCAGGCCCGCGATGGATGCGCGCTACACGCGTTTCGTCAAGAACTTCACGGCCGGCCTGGCAATCCCGTGCCTCGCTCTTCTTCCCGTCGTGGGCTTGTTCTATCTCGTTACCACACCCATCGTGGCCTTGTCGGGGGCGATATACGCGCTCGCCACGGCTTCCATGGCCCTGCTGTTCATTATATTCATCTATCTCTACCGGACCCTGCAGGCGGAACGTCCCCGCTTCGGTGCTCACGCGTTTGTCCTTTTTATGGGCGTATTGGTTCTGGTCGCGGTGGGCGATCAGCTCAGCCTCGTCAACGCGACGGCGGAGCACGCCGCGGCGCGAGTTGCGGAAGCGGAGGAAGTCGCGGCGCGAATCGCGCTCGAGCGTGAGGCCGAACGCGCAGGGGCGGCAAAGGTAGATCTCGCCAGGGGCGAGGAGGTTTTCAACACCGTCTGCACCACGTGTCACAGGATGGATCAACGCCTCGTGGGTCCGGCGTTGGAGACAGTGCTGCCGAAATACGCCGGACGCGTCGACGAATTGATCGCGTTCATTCGCAAACCGGACAAGAAAGACCCGGATTACCCGCCCATGCCGGCGCCGGCGCTGCCGCTCGTCGATGTGAAGTCCGTCGCCGCGTATCTGCTGGGAGAGGCGCCGGATAGCGGGGCGTCCCCGGAAAGTGGGCATTGACGGGGCTGGATGACCAACGGGAAACGAAACGTGAAAAAGTTCTTGGCAATATCATCAGCGGGCGGGTTCTTTGCGTTCTTCGCCGTGGTTTATCTCGCGCTCGGCGCGGATTGGTACCGGAATAAGCGCGCGCCGGAACAGCCGATTGCGTTCAGCCACAAGATCCACGTCGGCAAGGTCGGGCTCAAGTGCGAGTCCTGCCACCAGTACGTGGAGAAATCGACGTTCGCCGGCATCCCCAGCGTGCAGAAATGCATGTCGTGCCACGCGCAGGTGGCAACGGACCGTCCCGAGATACAGAAGCTCGCGGGATACTGGGAACGCAGGGAGCCTATCCCGTGGAACCGCGTGCACCGCATACGCATTCGGAAGCACGTTTATTTCAGCCACAAGCGGCACATGAAAGCGGAAGCGAACCTCGATTGCGCCGACTGTCACGGCGAGGTGAAGTACGCGGATAAGCTCCGGCGGGTGAGCTCACTTGAGATGGGCTGGTGTGTTTCGTGCCATGACGCCAAGGGCGCGTCAACCGATTGCCTGATCTGCCACATGTAGCCAATGGAGAGGACATGAACAGAAGGGATTTCGTGAGGTTGATGGGGCTGGCCGGAGGTGCCTCCGCACTGACGTCGTGCGGCCTGGAGCGGCAGACGGAGAAGATCATCCCGTATCTGGTGCCGCCGGATGACGGCGTGATCCCGGGGGTGGCGACCTATACCAACACGACCTGTACCGAATGTCCGGCGGGGTGCGGCGCGTCGGTGAAGACTGTGGACTATCGCGCCGGCAAGCTCGAGGGGGTTGCGTCACACCCCGTCAATGACGGCGCGCTGTGCATGAGGGGCCAGGCGTCGATTTCGCGGCTCTATCATCCGGACCGACTGAAGGTCCCGATGCGCAAAGACGCCGACGGAAACTTTATCGAGGTTTCATGGGACGAAGCATACGAGACTATCCTGTCGGCGCTGAAGCCTTCACCGGGGTTTGGCTTCAAGGGGAGGAAGAGCCCGGCGACCAAACACGTGTTTCTGTCCGGACGAACGAGCGGGACGCTGTCCGGGTTGATAGGGGACTTTTGCGACGGTACGGGCGTGGAACGCCTGCCCGAATTCGAGATGTGCTCGTACGCAGCAATTCGCAAGGCGAACGAGGCGTTTTTCGGCCTGGACGAGGTGCCGTTCTACAGAATCGAGGATGCCGACTTTTTGCTGACGTTGGGCGCGGACCTGTTCGAGACCTTCGTCAGCCCCGTTTCCAACGCCGCTCAGTTTGCCCGCGCGAAGAGAAACGGGCATTTCAAGTGGACACACGTCGAAGCGCATGCCTCCTTGACCGGTTTCCAGGCGGAACACCGATACGGCATTACACCGGGCAGCGAGCCGTATCTACTGACGTTTTTGTTGAGAAAAGTCTCCAGGATGAACGTCGCGGGTGACCGGCACATCGCAGACGTGGTGGAGTCGCTTCCCAAGTTGACGGATCGCGGGTTTGCCGAGAAGACCGGATTAACGGTGGACCAACTCGACGGCATCGCCGCCCGGCTGTTGGGCGCCCGCAAGCCGTTGTTGATCGCAGGCGGCGTCTCGACTACGCAGGGCATGGGTTTCGAGACCGCGCTTCTGGCCGGGTTGTTGCAGTGGGCGACGGGGATGATCGGGACGACGGTCGATTTCGACCGCGCCGAGGACTACGGCACCGTCGGGACCGCCGCGGATCTTCAGAGCCTTTCCGGGAGACTGGAAAGAGGTGGCATCGGTGTATTATTCCTGGCCGCCGTCGACGCGTCGGCCGGAGGGCATGCAACGCTGGGGCTCGAGCACGTTGACAAGGCGGGCCTGACCGTCGCGTTCGCCGAATTCATGAACGCGACCGCGGCGCAGTGTGACGTGGTCCTGCCGCTCTCGGACACGCTCGAATCGTGGGGGGACGCAACGCCGAAACGCGACCTGGTAAGCGTTATCCAGCCCGCGGTGGAACCCGTGCACGACACGAGAACCATCGGAGACATTCTACTGCAACTGCTTGCACGCCGTGGGGCGACGACCGCGGCAAGTTACCAGCAGTTCCTGTTCAAAAAATGGCGCACGAGATACGGAGAGCGTGATACCGAAAAACTCATTACGGACGGATTCCTGAGCAGACCGGCGCCCGCCCGTACGGTCACACTCGACCGCGCCGCCGCAGGCCGCCGGCTACGCACGCTCGAGATAACGGATACGGTGGCATGGCCGCTGCTGGTGGTGACGCCGTCGATACGAGCCTTCGACGGCCGCAGCAGCGATCTGCCCCTGCTCAGCGAGATCCCGGACCCGTTGACAACGATTTCGTGGGGCGCGTGGATCTCCGTTTCCGAGGCCGACGCCTCGTCGATGGGTTTGCGGGAAAAAGACGAGGTAAAGGTCGCGCTGCCGGAATGGGAGGCGGACCTGCCCGTTAAGATCCAGCAGGGCCTTCCACGGGGTGTTATGACAATACAGTTCGGCAGCGTTAGACCGGTGCCGGTGACCGTGGACCCGAGAACGGGCGGTATCGTCACGGCCTTCGAAGGGGCGACGATACGAAAGACCGGCCGCTCGCTGGCCGTGGCCGTGTTGTCGGGCTCCCAGTCGCAGGAGGGAAGGGGGGTCATCCCCGTGCGTTCCCGCGAAGGGGAGGAGCACCACCACGATACGTCGGCCACGCTGTACCCGGAGAACGAGTATCCCGAGTACCGCTGGGGAATGGCGATCGATCTCGATCTCTGCGTGGGGTGCGGCGCGTGCGCGTCCGCGTGTTACGTCGAGAACAACGTACCGGTTGTGGGCCGGGAACAGCATCTGCTCGGCAGGGAAATGTCGTGGCTGCGCATTGAGCCCTACAACGACGGCCACGAGCACGTGGAGTTCCAGCCGATGATGTGCCAGCAATGTACGAACGCCCCGTGTGAGTCCGTATGCCCGGTGTACGCGACGTATCACAATCCCGAAGGAATCAACGCCCAGGTGTACAACCGTTGCGTCGGTACCCGGTACTGTGCCAACAACTGTCCTTACAAGGTAAGGCGTTTCAACTGGTACGATCGGCCCGCGCCCCTCAACCTGACGCGAAACCCCGAGGTATCGGTGCGTGGGCGGGGAGTCATGGAAAAGTGCACGTTCTGTGTGCAGCGAGTGCGGTCCGCCCGCGACGCGGCCAAGGACAGAAAATCCACGATCAGCGACGGCGAGGTCACGACGGCGTGCGCACAGACCTGCCCGACCCAGGCAGTCGTTTTTGGCAGCTTGAAGGACGAGGGGTCGCGGGTCCATCAGTGGGCGCAGTCGAAACGCGCCTATCGTGTTTTCGAGTCCTTGGGAACCGGCCCCGGGGTGTACTACCTGCGGCGCAACTGGGACGGCGACCATGCATAGGGAAGCCGAAAAAATGAGCTATCACGAGGCCGTCGAACGCGACGTCATCGAAGCGATGAAGAAACCGGGGCTTCGTTACTGGGGTGCGCTCCTCTTCACCGCCGCGTGCTTCGGGCTGGGGATGGGTTTATGGCTCTACCAGATGTTGAAGGGTATGGGGGTGTCCGGTCTCAATAACCCGGTCGGTTGGGGCGTTTACATAACGAACTTTGTCTTCTGGGTCGGGATAGCACACTCCGGTACGCTGATATCGGCCGTTCTCTACCTCTTCCGCGCGCGCTTCCGGAGCAGCTTCAACCGGGCCGCGGAAGCCATGACCGTCTTCGCCGTCATGACGGCGGGACTGTTCCCGCTGATTCACCTCGGTCGCGCGTGGTTCTTCTTCTGGCTGCTGCCGTATCCCAACGAGCGTCTGCTGTGGGTCAATTTCAGGTCGCCGCTGATGTGGGACGTATTTGCGGTCAGTACGTACTTCACGGTCAGCGCGGTGTTCTTCTACGTCGGGATGATCCCCGATTTCGGGATCGCCAAGCGTTTTCACGGTGGTTTGAAGAAGGCGGTCTACAGCGTTCTTTCGTTGGGCTGGCAGGGGACCTTCCGGCAGTGGAAACACTACAGCAAGCTCTACATGTTTCTCGCCGCCTTCGCCACGCCACTCGTGGTCTCGGTTCACTCGGTCGTATCGTGGGATTTCGCGATGAGCGTCGTTCCCGGATGGCACACGACCATCTTCGCGCCGTATTTCGTGGCCGGAGCTATTTTCTCCGGAACGGCGATGGTCATCACGCTCGTGGTGCCCATGCGCAAGATATTCCGGTTGGATCGCCACATCAGCATCGATAACCTGGAGAGCCTGGCCAAGATCATGTTATTCACGTCGTTGCTCGTCGGGTACTCGTACATCGTCGAGTTCGGCCTGGCAATCTACAGCGGCAATGTCTACGAGGAGGGGGCGTTTCTCTACAGGGCGTTCGGCGACTATAAGTTTCTCTACTATATGATGGTGCTGTGTAACATGGTTATTCCGCTGACGCTGTTCGTGCGCAAATGGCGTCGCAGTATTCCATTCCTGTACGTCGTCTCCATATTCGTCAATATCGGGATGTGGCTCGAACGATTCGTCATTATTGTCTCCTCGCTTTCCCATGAGTTCGACCCCTACGCCTGGGGTCTGTACAAGCCGTCGCTGGTCGAGGTGGGAATCACAGTCGGGAGCTTCGGATTCTTCCTGACGCTGTTCCTGCTCTTCACGAGGTTTCTGCCGATCGTGGCGATAAGCGAGCTCAAGGAGGTGGCGGACGAGTAATGGCGCGCTACGTTTTCGACAAGAAAGAACCGTTCTTGAAAAAGCTCGAGGAGCTCGTCAAGAGCGGTATCCCCAAGCGGAAGATCACGACGTTCACTCCGTACCCGGTCCACGAGACGGAGCATCTGCTCGACGAGTCGCAGAGCCCCGTGCGGTTTTTTACCGCGTTCGGTGGTTTGAGCGGCCTGGTTGCGGGATTCGCATTCACGATCTTCACCGTGTTCGACTGGCCGACACCGATGATTACCGGCGGCAAGCCGTACGTCTCCATTCCGGCTTTCTTGATCATCGCCTACGAATTGACAATCCTCTTCGGGTGCCTGACGGCGTTCGTGGGGTTCTTGTATCTGGCGCGCGTACCGGTCATCCAGAACCTGTTTGAGTCGAAAGCGGAATTCAGCCGTCAGTTCGAGATCGAGGTGGACCAATGAGCGGGGGAACGGTGACCAGGCTGGCTGTGGCCGCTCCGATCCTCGTCGTAGGCGCCGCGATCGCCCTTCTGGAGGGTATGGGCGGACGGCCGGGCGACGGGTCGCTGCTCATGACGCTGACTTTCTGGACGATGCTGGTACAGGGCTGCGTGGCGCTGGCCGCGATCGGGGAAGTGGCCAAGGGGCTGTGGTTGATCCCGATCAAGAGAGATCTATACGCGACCTATCCGTTGCTGCTCCTGCTGGCGCTGCTGTATCTCGTGATGGGAACGCGGATGGAAATCTACGCGTGGACCGGGCACCCGACCGCATGGCTGAACGTCCAGTTCTTCATCATCCGAAACGTGGCCTTGATGCTGCTGCTGTTCTGGGTGGCTCGGCTTCTCGCCCAGGCCGCGATGAAGGGCAGCCCCGCCAAGAACACCTACGCGGTGGTGTACCTGGCGCTGTGGGTGACGTCGCAATCCCTGATCGCATTCGATTGGATCATGTCGCTCGAATACCCGTGGATCAGTACCCTCTTCGGGGGGTATTTCTTCGTGCAGTCGCTGCTCATGGGGCTGATCGTCTCGGTGTACATCATCTTTTTCAGGACGCGTCGCGGTGCGAACCACCTCAAGGAGACTCTGCGGGACTGCGGAAAAATGATTCTCTCCTTCTGCTTTATGTGGGGGGGATTCTTTTTCGCCCAGTACCTCGTGATCTGGTACGGCAACATTCCGGAGGAAGTCGCCTATGTCCTCAAACGAGTAGACTCGGCGCCGTACTGGGGGCTTTCGCGCGCGGTGCTGCTGATGATGTTTGTCATCCCCTTCGGCGCGCTGCTCTCCCGGGCGCTCAAGACCCACCGCCTGGGCATGGTAACCGTTTCCAGCATCGTACTCGCCGGGATGGCGCTGCACCTGCTCGTCCTCATCCGGCCGGTAGTGCCGATCGAACTGCCGCGGGTGGCCGTGGCGTCGGCGTTGATGGCGGCGCTCCTGGCCTTTCTGATCTGGCGCAGGGATTCTTTTATACCGCAACAGGTTACAGGCGAGGCAGTCGGCGGCGCCGGCGAAGCGGCGGGCGATCTCGCGTCGGCTCACGATCGCTAGTCGCTGCGGGGCGGCGGAAGTCACGGTCCCGCCCGGCGAGGGCTTTTTTTGCCTTGACTTCACATAATCATAACTGCTATATAATAAAGACTTTTCCAAAGACTGAGGCCTTAGAACGATGAATACACATACGGTAAAAGCCGGAGACATCCAGCAACGGTGGCATCTGGTCGACGCGGACAACAAGCCGCTCGGGCGTCTGGCGGTCGAGGTGGCGAAAGTGCTGCGTGGCAAGCACCGGCCGGAGTACTCACCCCATCTGGACCTGGGCGACCACGTGGTCGTTGTCAACGCCGACAAGATCCATCTCAGCGGCAAGAAGCGCCAGCAAAAGGTGTACTACAGCTACTCGGGTTACACCGGCGGGCTCAAGGTGCGGCGCGTCCAGGACCTTCTGGAGAGGGACCCCGCGCGGGTCGTCAAGCATGCCGTAAAGGGCATGCTTCCCTCGAATCGACTGGGCAGGCGGCTGTTGAAGAAACTGAAGGTGTACGCGGGCGCACAGCACCCGCACGAGGCCCAGAAGCCCCAGAGCCTGCCTCTTTCCTAGAGTACATCGGGAGGAGGGGCTCGCGTGCGCAGCGACCGGCCGGTGGCCGGCGCATATTCTACGGTCATGTAACCAGAGGACGTCATGGCAAAAGCAGAACAAGTTGCGGCGGTCGGGAGACGAAAGGAATCCGTGGCTCGCGTGTATTTGAAGCCGGGCTCGGGGAAAACCGTGGTCAACGGTAAGGACCTCGTGGAGTACCTGGGGCGTGAAGTCCTGGTAATGCAAGTTCGTGAGCCGTTGGAAGTTACTGAGTGCCTTGGACAATATGACATCCAGGCGACCGTCTGCGGCGGGGGTATTTCCGGGCAGGCGGGCGCTCTGAAGCTCGGCATCGCCCGCGCCCTGGTCGAGATGGATGACCGGTTTCACGGGGCGCTCCGCTCGAAGGGACTTCTGACCCGGGACCCGCGCATGAAGGAGCGCAAGAAGTACGGGCTCGCCGGTCGAAGGAAGGCCTTTCAGTTCTCCAAGCGTTAGTCGCCTTCCTCGTGGGGATTTTTCGAGGCGAGAACCTATCAATCGCGTCGAAACGCGGGGCCAGGCCCCGCTCGACGAACAAAACACACACCGTCTAATCAGTGCGTGTCCCGGTGCCTGGAGAGAAATTCAGGTGGATACGCCTGGCGGTGGAGGCCGAACCATCAGGAGGTATCTGAATGGGTGATACCACCCTTAAGGATCTTTTGGAAGCAGGGGTTCACTTTGGGCACCAGACCAAGCGCTGGAATCCAAAGATGAAGCCCTATATTTTTATGGAGAAGAACGGGATCCACGTCATCGATTTGCGAAAAACGCTGGAAGCGGTTCAGCAGGCGTGCGACACGGTCCGCAAGCTGGCCGGCGAGGGCAAGTCGGTGCTGTTCCTCGGTACGAAGACACAGGCAAAGACGTCGATCAAGGAAGAGGCGGAGCGCTGTGGGATGCCCTACGTGACGGAGCGCTGGCTCGGCGGGACACTGACCAATTTTGGAACGGTCAGGAAGAGCCTCAGCAAACTGGAGCACCTCGAGTCGCTGGAGGCGGAAGGGAAGATGGGGCAGTTCAAGAAGAAGGAGGCGCTCAAGCTGGGGAAGGACAGGGAAAAGCTGCTCAAGGCGCTAGGGGGGATCCGTACCATGGACAAGCTCCCCGCCGTGGTTTTTGTCGTTGATACAACGAAGGAACACAACGCGGTCCGTGAAGCGCGCAAGTTGAATATCCCCATCGTCGCGATGGTCGATACGAACGCGGATCCGGACGAAGTGCACTTTCCCATTCCGGCGAACGACGACGCCATGCGTGCCATTCGGTTGTTCTGCAAAGTGGTGGCGGACGCGGTGCTCGAGGGGCGGGCGAAGTACCTCGAAGAGCAGCAAGCGAAGGGCCTGAAGGATTCGAAGGATGAAGACTCCAATCCGAAAAAAAGAGAATCGGTCGCATAATCGGAGGTTTCGATGGAAATAACCGCAGCAATGGTCAAGGAGTTGAGGCAACACACCGGGGCCGGTCTGATGGACTGCAAGGCCGCGCTCAAGGAGAGTTCCGGCGATATCGACAAGGCGATGGAGTACCTTCGTATAAAGGGACTGGCCAAAGCCCAGAAGAAGTCGGAACGCGAGACGTCCGAAGGAACGGTGCTCTCGTACATTCACCCCGGCAGCCGCATCGGCGTGCTGGTGCAAGTGAATTGCGAGACGGACTTTGTCGCCCGCACCGATGAGTTCCAGGCCTTCAGCCGGGATGTCGCGATGCAGATCGCGGCGACCTCACCCATGTCGCTCGACCGGGACGGGGTCCCGGAGGAAGCCGTTTCCAAGGAGCGGGAAGTGTACCGCACCCAGGCCATGGAACAGAAGAAACCCGAAGCCGTCGTCGAGAAGATCATCGACGGCCGGCTGGAGAAGTACTATTCGGAGGTCACATTGATGGACCAGCCGTTCATCAAGGACGACAGCAAGACCGTGCGCGACCTTCTCAACGAACTGGTGGCGAAGCTGGGTGAGAACATCCGGGTCGCCCGATTCGCCCGGTTTCAGATAGGCAACTAGCCGCGAGGTGCCGGCAGTGAGCGTCCTTCGCTACAAGAGAGTGCTACTAAAAGTAAGCGGCGAGCTCGTCGGCCAGCATGACCGTAGTGGCGTCTCCATCGACAAGTTGAAGGAACTGTCGCGCGATATCGCCGGTGTGGTGGGGCTCGGGGTACAAGTCGGAGTGGTCATCGGCGGGGGTAACATCCTCCGGGGTTCCAGCGCGAGCCAGGAGGGGATCGATCGGGTCAGCGCGGACTACATGGGCATGCTGGCGACCGTGATCAACGCACTCGCCCTGCAAAACGCCCTCGAGCAGGAAGGTGTCGAGACCCGGGTGATGACCGCGATAGCAATGGAGCAGCTTGCCGAACCCTACATCCGCCGGCGCGCCATCCGCCATATCGAAAAGAACCGGGTCGTCATCCTGGCCGGCGGAACGGGAAACCCCTATTTCAGCACGGATACCGCCGCCGCACTGCGAGCGATCGAGATCGGGGCGGAGGCCGTCCTGAAGGGGACCAAGGTCGACGGCGTGTACGATGCGGACCCCGTCGACAACCCTTCGGCGAAGCTCTTTGACAGCCTCAGCTACATCGACGTCCTCAACCGCGGCCTGCGTGTCATGGACGCAA
The DNA here is from genome assembly GCA_046754105.1 of Candidatus Krumholzibacteriia bacterium. Taxonomy (GTDB): domain Bacteria; phylum Krumholzibacteriota; class Krumholzibacteriia; order WVZY01; family WVZY01; genus JAZGDW01. The sequence goes on along the minus strand of JBHHVD010000004.1, from coordinate 37,293 downwards.
CTGCGATATCACTCTGCATGGAGAATTCGCTGCCGATCGTTGTGTTCAATCTCAACGGAAATCAGACCTTGAAAAAAGTCCTGCGAGGCGAAAGAGTAGGAACGATCGTGTCCTGAGGAAGGTGATTCACGTGCCGGACGAGATACTGAAACACGCCAAGGAAACCATGGGCAAGATGATCGACAATCTTCACCGCGAGCTGGCGGGAATTCGAACCGGCAAGGCGAACGCCGCCCTGCTCGACACCGTGCAGGTGATGTACTACGGGCAGACGGTGCCCCTCAAACAGGTGGCGACGATCGCCGTGCCCGAAGCACGCCTCATCACGGTGCAGCCATGGGAAAAGACGCTGGTGCCGGAAATCGAGAAGGCGATCATGGCCTCTGAACTCGGTCTCAACCCGCAGAGCGACGGCGCATTGATTCGATTGCCGATCCCGCCGCTGACGGAAGAAAGACGAAAAGAGTTGGTGAAGATCGTCAAGAGATACGCCGAGGAGTCCCGGGTGGCCGTCCGCAACATCAGGCGGGACGCCAACGAGCGATTCAAGAAAAAGGAAAAGGAACACGTAATCTCCGAGGACGAGATGCACACGAGGCAGGATGAAGTCCAGAAGACGACGGACAAGTTCGTGGCGGATATCGATGAGATAGTCGCGGCCAAAGAGAAGGAAATTATGGAAATCTAGTCGCGGCTGTGTCTGCCCGGATGCCGGCACCACGCGCCTCTCTTTGGTAACCTGATGTTGAATGAAATCGAACAGCAAATAGAAAAGCTCAAGAACTCAGAGAATCTCCCGTCCCACATCGCGATCATCATGGATGGCAACGGGCGGTGGGCGAGCAAGCGTAGACTACCCCGCCTGGAAGGACACCGCGTCGGGCGCGAATCGGTGCGAACCGTCGTCAGAACCTGTGCCCGCATCGGCATCTCCTACCTCACCCTCTATACGTTTTCTCTCGAGAACTGGCAGCGCCCCTCCGATGAGGTGCGAGGGTTAATGCTCTTTCTCGAGGAGGTGCTGAAGAAGGAATACCTCGAACTCGACGAAAACGGTGTGCGCCTGCAAATGATCGGCCGCACGGACATGCTGCCCGCGACGACCCGGGCGGCCCTCGACGAGACCATCGACAAGCTCAAAGACAATTCGCGGCTGGTCTTGACGTTGGCCGTTAGTTACAGTGGACGGGCGGAGATCGTCGATGCGACCCGGCGGATCGCAGAAAGGGTCAAGAGCGGCGGGATCGAGGTCGCGGACATAGACGATGAGCTGCTCAGACAGCATCTGTACGATCCGCAGCTTCCGGACCCGGATCTTCTGGTACGCACCAGCGGCGAACAGCGGATTTCCAATTTTCTTCTGTGGCAGGTGGCCTACACCGAGCTGTTTGTCACCGACGTGCTATGGCCCGACTTCAGGGAAGAGGAGCTGTTCGCGAGCATCGCGGCATACCAGAAGCGCGAACGCAGGTTCGGTCTGTAGAGAGCCAGTGATGGAACAAAACGGTCATACGGCACCCCGCAGATTCGTGGTTCACTCGTCGATACTCTGGAGGGTGGCCGCGTCGCTGGTTTTCATCCCGTGCTTTATCATCATCACCAATGCGGGTGGCTACCATTTTCTCACCCTCATGAACGCCATCATCTTCGTCGGGATGTGGGAATTCTACCGGATGATGGAGTCAAAAGGGATCCGGCCGTACAAGCTCATCGGAATCATCTGTGGCCTCGCTCTTTCCTGGTACGTGTTCTTCCGAAACGGCATGTACTCCAATCTCTTCTTGACGGTGGCCCTGGTGACCCTGATGTGCCTGGAGCTGACGCGCAGGGAAACGCGGATGGCCGTCTACCATATTGCCACGACTATCCTGGGGGTAATCTACGTCGCGTTTTTGTTGTCCCACGTAGTGCTGCTGCGAGAACTGCCGCTGAGCGTGAACCTCGACTACAGCTACGGCGGCTCCTTCGTCTTTCTGGCCTTCATCGTGACGTGGGCCGGCGACACGGGGGCGTACCTGGTCGGGTCTGCCGTGGGCAAGCATCCGCTGATGCCGCGAATTTCGGCGAAGAAGACACGCGAAGGCGCCATCGGCGGTTTGGTGTTTTCGGTGGCGGCCGCGCTAGTGGCTCGAGCGACGCTCGCCGGGTACCTGCAGCTGTGGCACGCGCTCCTACTGGGGCTTTTGGCAGGCGTGATCGGGCTGCTGGGCGACCTCGTCGAGTCCCTCATGAAGAGAGACGTCGAGATAAAGGACGCTTCGGATACCATCCCCGGGCACGGCGGCGTGCTGGATCGATTCGACAGCCTGCTGTTTACCGCGCCGATGATTTACTACTTTATCAAGTTCGTCGTATTCAACTAGGACACGGTCTGGAAGATACCATGAAAAAGCGAATCCTGGTGCTGGGATCGACCGGGTCGGTCGGCCGCAACGTACTCGAGGTAGTCGCTCATCACGCGGGGCGTTTCGCCGTCGTCGGGCTGTCTACGAACCGCAATATCGAAGTCCTGGAGCAACAGTGCTCGCGCTACGCGGATGCGAGAGTCGCCGTTTGCATGCCGGAAGCCTCCGCGCGCGTGTCATCGATTCCCGAAATGAATGCGCGCAGCACGGGCGAGGGCAGATCCGGCTTGATAAACCTCATCGAGGAGACCGAACCGGACCTGGTGGTCAACTGCCTGGTAGGTTTCGCCGGGCTCGAACCGACTCTGGCGTCCTTGCAGCGGGGGACACCGGTGGCCATCGCCAACAAGGAAGCAATCGTTACCGGTGGGGAGCTGATCCGCGAGGCGTCACGGCAATCCGGTGCCGAGGTTATTCCCATAGACAGCGAACACGTCGCCATCAGCCAGTGCTTGTGCGGCTCTACCATAGACGACGTCTCCACGGTTTACATCACGGCTTCCGGCGGTGCCCTCCGGGATCGGCCGCTCGAGACGATGGCGGACGCGGCACCAGAAGACGTGCTCGCACACCCCACCTGGGACATGGGAAACAAGATCACGGTCGACAGCGCCACGCTCGTGAACAAGGGGCTCGAGGTCATCGAGGCACACTGGCTCTTCGATCTGCCGCTCGACAAGATACGAGTCGTGATTCATCCACAGTCAATCGTCCATTCCCTGGTGGAGTTCAAGGACAACTCGATTCTGGCCCAGATGGGGATTCCGGACATGCGCATGCCGATCCTGTACGCGCTGACCTACCCGGAAAAGGTCGACACCCCGCTACCCAAGAGCCGGATCGCGGATTTCCCGGATCTGAGCTTTGGCGAAGTGGACGTGGAGCGTTACCCGTGCCTGGACCTGGTGCTGCGCGCCGCGCGCAAGGGCGGCAACATGCCGGCGGTCTTGAATTCAGCGAACGAGGTGGCCGTTGGCGCTTTTCTTGCAAAGAATGTGCGTTTTTCAGAGATTTATACTATTATCGAGGCCGCCATGGACCATGTTCCACAAGGGCGGATTCGCTGTTTTGACGACGTTTTCGAAACGGACGGGAGGACGCGGGCGTACATTAGAGAAAAGTTCGGCCTCTAACCGGCCCCGGTTCTGTAATGCTGATCACACTTCTAGCGGTAGCCTTTGTCCTGGGTGTGGCCATTGTCGTGCACGAGTTCGGCCACTTCATCGTGGCCAAGAAGACCGGTGTCTTCGTAAAGACGTTTTCTATCGGGTTCGGTCGCAAGCTGATCAAGAGACGCTTCGGCGAGACGGTCTACACGATCGCCGCAATTCCGTTCGGCGGCTACGTCAAGTTCGCCGGTGAGCTCGAGGGCACCGAACAGGAGGAGGCGCCGCAAGGTGATACGGGTGACGAAATACCGGACAGCCGGATCGATCCCTCCCGTTACTTTTTCAACAAGAGCCGGCTGACCCGCTCGGCCGTCGTTTTTGCCGGGCCGTTTGCGAACTACGTGCTGGCGGTGGTCCTCTACATCGGTATGTTCGCAGTCGATGGGATAAACATCATTCCGACCGCGCGCATCGGCGGCGTGAGCGCGGGGTCGCCCGCCGACTCCGTGGGGCTGGCTGCGGGGGACGTCGTCCTGGCGGTGAACGACGTGGCGGTAAGCAACTGGTCGGAGCTGGTCGACGAGCTGATCGAGGACAAGGACCAGATCAAGACGTTGCGCATCGAGCGCGGGCCTGAAGTTCTGGACATCGACTACCGCTGCGGGCTCGAAGGCGAGCGAATCGTCCTCGGTTTCGATTACTTCGTGTCCAACGAGCTCGGCCTGGTCAAGCGCGACGGGCCCGCGTATCGTGCGGGTATCAGGCCCGGTGCCGTCATCGAGTCGATCAATGACACGCTGGTGACCAGTTTTCACGACATCGAACGGATCATCCACGCGAACGCCGACAAGCAGCTGCTGGTTCGCTGGTCGCAGGACGGCAAGGACCATGCGGCGACGATCCGGGCGGAGGCCAAGAAGGTTCCCGTGGAAGGATCAAAAACGGAGTTCAAGATCGTCGGTCAAATCGGCGTGGGCCCCGCGTACGAGAAGGAGCGCGTACCCCTTCCGCGCGCGATCGCTCTCGGCCTGAGGTCGTCGAATCGAATGGCGCTGGAAATCCTGGCGTTTATGAAGCTGCTTTTTACCGGCAAGGCGGGGATCGACGCGGTGGGGGGACCGATACTCATCGGCCAAATGGCCGGCGATATGGCGCGGTGGGGGTTCGACCGCCTGATTTATTTCCTGGCGTTCTTGAGCATCAACCTGGGCATCTTCAACCTGCTGCCCGTGTTGCCGTTCGACGGCGGGCACCTGACCCTGTTCCTCATAGAAAGCGTGACGCGGAAACGAATCCAGCCGCGTTTTCGGGAAAGGCTCGCCCAGGGCGGGTTTGTCCTGCTCATCCTGCTTATGGCGGTCGTCGTCTCCCTGGACCTCGTCCGCTGCAGCGGGTCCTCCCCTGGGTTTTTCTAATCGGCCCCCTGGGACGGGGTCTTCAAGCGACTCTCGATACTCCGAAACACCAGAACCCACCTGTCCGGGTCCTGGTTCAGGCCGCGGATCGTGTTTGCAATGCGGAGCGTATCTATCGTAGAATCGAGCGCTGCGAACAAACTATCTGATTTTAAAGGACTTATGAAGTGCGCGTCCCGGGCCTCGGCGACGTGAACGTAGGTATCGACGAGGTACGCCTCGTCGGCGGAAAGCTGTGCAATCGTGGTTTGAGTGTCCGGGGTCGTACAGTAGGATGAGCAGAGGACGACCAGGCCGATCGCGAACGGCAGACCAGGGCGACGCCACCACTGCATTAATAAGACGGTTTTATTCGACTTCATGGCTGTAAATCGGCATTTTACGAGAAGGAACCACGGCGCGCACCGATGCTTCGATCCTACCCGATGCGTTCGCCTGCTGGCAATGCTGGTTTTGGCCGCGCCGCTCGGGACGCGGGTCGGGGCGCAGCCTCTCGAGCCGGAGGACAGCACGCGTCAGCCGTTTATCAACAAGATCATCATAACGGGCAATCAGTCTTTTTCCGACCATGAATTGAAAAAGCAAATGAATACGGACGAATCGTCGTTTTTTTCCGTGTTCAAAAAACCAAGACAGCGCACGGACGTTCTGCGGCGTGACATATCCGTAATGGAAGCGTTCTATCATGCCAACGGCTTTCTCGAGGCGACGGTGACGCTCAAGGAAATCAAGAAGCTCGAGAACGATGCTTTTGTCGACATCATCATCGAAGTCGTGGAACGAGAGGCCACGCGGGTCGACGCGATAGAGGTCGAAACCGCAGGCTCGATTGAGGAAGGCCGATTGAAAAAGGACCTGGTACTCGCGCCGGGGGATCCATACAACCCTTCGCTGTTGAGCGTGGACGTGTACTCGATCAAGCGAAATTATTTTGAGGAGGGTTACCTGGGGGTTGTAGTTCGGGACTCCGTCGTGGTTGACAACCGCAAAGTGCGCATTCGGTACGAGGTGGTAGCAGGCCCGGTCTTTGACATCCGTGACATCGCCATCAAAGGCAACAGTAATACGAATCGCTCCGTGGTGGAAAAGGAGCTGGCGTTCCGGAGCGGAGACCGTTTTCGCCTCGGCAAAGTGATCGAGACCCAACGCAACCTTTTCGAGACAGGGCTGTTTACAGAGGTGGAGGTCATTCCGGAAAACTTGAACCCGGAAGAGCGAACCGTGGACATCGTAGTGAGGGTCAGCGAGCGGAAGTCGGCCTACGTGGAGGCCGGTTTCGGTGTGGGCAACATCCTCGGCAGCCGTGTCCTGGGGGAATGGGGAGAGCGCAACCTGTTTGGTACCGGGCGCGAGCTTCGCCTCAAGACGGAGTATTCATTCGGGATCTTCGAGGATGCGACGCTCGATTTCAACAACCTTGATTTTCGGGTGAAGTTCTACCGGTACGACGCGCAATTCAATCAGCGTCGTCTTCTTGGATCCAAGGTACTCCTGGGGGTCAACACGTTTCTCGAAAAGGACGCGACGGTGGATGACATCGTGGTTCGAACACGCGGCGCAACAGTCGGCGGCAGCCGGCGGCTGAACCCGCGGACTCTGGCGTCGCTCCAGTTTTCCCTGCAGCGAATCAAGAGTCAGACGGGTGTGGACAGCCTGGTGGTCTCGAGGTCGAACTTGATTTCGTCGACGATACGGTACGACACGCGTGATTTTATCCTGGACCCCAAGAGCGGAGTGTTCAGGGACCTCAACTTCGAGGTCGCAGGCGGGATCCTCGGGGCCGATAACGACTACTTCAGTGTCAGCGGCTCGGTGCAGAAATACTATCGTCTGGGTGGCCGCGTTATCGTAGCGTTCAGAGCGCGGGCCGGATTCGCGGACCGCTTCGGCTCGTCGGCCGCAGTTCCGGTCGAGGCGCGTTTCTTTAGCGGCGGCAGCAACTCGGTACGAGGATACGACGAGAACAGTCTCGGGCCCACCGACACCCTCACCACGAGCCCGGGCGTGGTCCAGAAGACTGTGCTGGGTGGCCGGGTGCTGCTGCTCACGAACGCAGAATTGCGGTTTCCGCTGCCGCTGCTTGCACGATTCCGCTTTTCCGGGGCGGCGTTCGTGGATGCCGGCAACGTGTGGGAGAGCCTGGGGAGCATCGATCTCAAACACTTCAGGCCCTTCGCGGACCGGGCAGACGTGGTGCAAGAGGATTACCGGTACAGCGTTGGCGTGGGCATACGATACAACACGCCGGTCGGCCCCATCCGGCTGGACTACGGGGTGCCGCTCAAGCGCGAGGCTGGCCTGGATAATGCTCGTTTTCACGTGAGTCTGGGGCAAATCTTCTAAGGCACAATATGGTTGGCAAGAAGCGCGTCATAAAGATACACAGAGTGTTCTCGCTCGTGGTCGCCGTCGTCGTGACGGTTGTCATCGCCGTCGGGGTCTTTCAGAAGAGCGAGCTTCTCTCGTACCGCCTGAGCAAGTATGTAAACGACCATTACTTGCGCGGGACGCCATTCCGGTTCTCCTGTGGTCGCATATCGGGCGATCTGGTGGGGCACGTTTCTCTTGCCAGGCCGGTGCTTCGCTACCAGGGCAAGGGCCGGCCCTTCGAGGTGTTCCGGGCCAGGCGCATCAGTCTGGACTATAACCTCGTCCAGGTGTTGAAGCTCAAGATGCTGGTCAGCAACCTGGAGATCGAGCAACCTCGTCTCACGATACTCGAGGGCAGCGACGGGCGGCCCCTGCTGCCGAGCCCTCCGAACGGCGCCAACCCGTCTTCCGAAAGCGCCACGCCCCATGTAGAGATCGATCGGTTCTCCGTTACGGATCTTCAGCTGCGCGTGGAGCGCACGGACGTCGCTCATACCCTCGAGCGTGTGAACCTCGAGGGGCAGTTCCGGCTCGTGGAGGGCGAGGGGCAGTTGTCGATCGATAACGGCTCGGCGGTCGTCGGCGGAACACAAGTCCCGGTGAGCTCCTTGAAGATGAAGGCTACGTACGGCGGGGATGGCGTCGCGTTCAGCGGTCTGGAGGTACGGCTGGACCGAACCGTCGCCGTGTTGAGCGGCCGATACGACGAGGGCAGGCTTCACCACGTCCAGGGTGTGTTCAACCCGCTCGACCTCGCCGAGTTGTCGGCGCTGGGTGTGATTCAGGGCGAGAAGGGCGAAGTCGGGGGCAACGTCATCGTAGAAGGACCGCCTGATTCACTCTCCCTTCGCGGCAGCCTGGCGGGCAAGGGGCTGGGCCTGGTGTTCAGCGGCTTGACGTTTGAGGGGCTGCTCTCGCCCGAGGAGGTCTATTTCTCCGAGCTACAGGGGACGATCTTCGGCAGCCGGCTCAACGGTGATTTTCGCTACCGGCGAGCGGATGGCGGCTACTCGTTCAGCGGCGTGTGCGAGAGTCTCGACATCACCGAAGGATTCATCAAGGATGAGGGCGTGCCCGAAACGGACTTGAACGGGTTCGTCAAGCTAGATTATCTCGCCCCGCAAAAGGCGTACGAGGTGCAGGCCGATTTGAGACGCTCGTCGGTGTTGGGTTTCGAAGGAGACGCGATTCAGTGTCGCCTGAACTGGCGCGACGCGATCGGCCTGCGGATCCGGTCATTTCAACTAAGCCGCCCGGGGTTCGAGCTGTCGGGGTCCGGCACCATCGACCCCGCCGGCACCGCGGATCTCATCCTCGACCTCAAGGGTGACGACTTCGGCTACCTCCTGGACTACATCGAGCTGCCGCCGATTGGGGGCTCGGCGGAACTGTCCGGGCGGCTGCAGGGCCCGTTGGACCGTTTTCAACTCAATCTCAACGGCGGCTGGCGGGATTTGTCCTACCTGTGGGGTACGATCGATAGCAGCAGCGTTCACGCGGACGCCAGGAACGTCGGCGGCGAGGACATCCTGGCGACGGTGGACGTGAAAGGCTCGGGGCTGATGCTGAAGGGGAAGGAGTTCGAGGACCCGCACGTGCTGCTCGAAGGGACCGTCGGCAAGGTCAGAGTTCGTGACTTCAGTTTTGCCACTGGGGACACCTTTGTTACGACGAGTTTCGACGTTGTACCCGGCGAGGAAGAACAAAAAATCCTCATCCAGCACCTCGTCGTGAATATGCCTCATTCGAACTGGAAGAACGAATTGCCCACGATCATGACGGTAACGGACAATTCGACCGCGATCGACTCGCTGGTCTTACAGTCGAACGGGCACTCGTTGGGTATCGTCGGCAGCTACTCGGTGGACAGCGAGACGTGCGATCTGCGCGGCTGGGGCGAGAATCTCGATCTTGCTCTGTTGCGGCGGGCGTTCGACCTGCCGATCGAATTAAGAGGCACGGCGAGATTCGAGGCCACCGCGACGGGAGATCTCAACGACCCGACGTCGGACCTGTCGCTCGAGATCAGAGACGGATCGATCGACAGCCTGGTCTTCGCGTACCTCGATGTGCGGGCCGATTACGAACCGTCGCGGGGATACAGGGTCAACGGTTTGCGGCTACGGGACGGTCCCGATTCACTCCTGATTTCGGGCACGTGGGCGCTGCCCGAGTCGCCGGTCAAGATGGTGCGCCGGGGATTCCCCATGTCGGCGGCGGCCGGGGCGCAGGTAAAGGCCGAGGCTGCGAGCAGCCGGTACCCGCTGCCGGCGTTGTTCAAGGCCCTGCATCTGCCGCGATACTGGGAGGGAGCTTTCGACGGCACGATGACCGTGACGAACACATTGGGCGCGCCGGTGATCATCTCCCGCGGCACCCTGGTGTCACAACCCGGCGACCGGCGACAATTGCCCCCGATCCGTACCGATCTGCAATACGAGAACAAGGTGTTGACGATTCGCTCTGTGGATGTCGATGACGGCGCCACGCGAGCGCGGGCGCAGGGGACGGTGCCGGTCGCAATCGGTATCGGGAGCGGTTTTGAGTGGCGGGACGACGGTCCCGTAGACGTGGCGATCCGGGTTGCGTCTGAGGACCTGTCCCGCGTGCCGGGCTATTTCGAGGCCATAGCGGCATCGCGCGGAAGAATGCAGGGCGAACTCGCCATCCGAGGAATCCTCGCGAGTCCGACCTACACGGGGAATCTCGAACTCAACGAGGGCGGACTTCGGCTGGCGGGCATGGACGAGGTATACCGCGACGTGGAGGCCGCGTTTGAGCTCCGCGACACGAATCTCAGGCTGGTGAAGATTACCGGCGCCACCGGCAAGAAGGGCCGCTTCAGCGGCTCGGGGACCTCACAACTCCGCGGCTTCGGCCTCGAGAGCTACCATCTCGACGTGTTCCTCAGGGACGTTACGATATCGTCGATACCGGACGTCGTCTCAACGCAGGACGGCAAGCTGATGATCGACTCACAGCGAAACACGGCGGGGCGTGTCGTACCGTCGATAACGGGTTCGATAGCGGTCAAACAAGCGCTGGTTACGATGGAACTGGGCGTTCAGGAAGGACCGCCGAATCAGGCGACCATGGCGACGGATTCACCGTCGTGGCTTTGCAACATGAGTATCGACGCGCCGAAGAACGTGCGGTTGAGGAACGCCGACCTGGATATGGAACTCGGCGGCGAGCTGATCATGCGGCGGGACGAGCGGGGATTTTATTTTCGGGGTGACCTCAGCGTGCTCCGGGGCGCCTACACTCTCTACAACAACACCTTTCAGATAACGGATGGTCGAATCGATTTTTCCAAGGCGACGACTCTGCGCCCGGATATTCGGCTCAACGCGTATACGCCACACCGGCGAGCGGGCCAGGAGGAGCGCCGGATCTTTCTCAACCTGGTCTGGGAGTGGGACAAGCGCGAGCCGGTGATCGCCCTCAGCTACGACGCTCCCGGTTACAGCCAGTCCGACCTGTGGAAAATGCTCGGCGGCCAGGTCGTCGCCGGTGATGCGGGTCTGATGCCGGGCTCCGCGTTTGACGCCGGGGGAGCGGCCCAGAATCTCGCGTCGAACTACCTCGAGCGCATCCTCAACGCCCAGATGCAGGACATGACCGTCGACGTGGAAACCCGAACGCGGCACAGAGGGACCCTCGGCGGCAACGGGGAGCGCGAGATGAGCATCGCCTTTGGGCGCTACCTTTCCGAGGATGTGTATCTAAAGTATCGACAAGGGATTACGTATACCACGGAACGGGAGGTGGATATCGAGTACCGAATCAGCAATATGTTCCTCCTGCGCTCGGAGATCATCCGGCACTCCAGCCGCGGTATAACCGGCAAGAGCCGCCAGACCGCAGACGAAATCAATTTCGACATCAAGTTCCGGCTGGAGTACTAACCGCTTATTCTGCTTGAGCGGAGGCGGCGGGGACCCTATTTTAGTAGGGATGGGGGAGCGCGTACCGTTTTGTGACGCTAGCTCTTAACCGCCACCCGAGGGAGACGAATTGTCCCGTAAAACAACAGTATTGGTTATCGCCTCTCTTTTTCTCTTATCCGCCCTGGCCGGGCCCGCCGCCGCCCAGTTCGGCCGCAACAAGATCCAGTACAAGAACCACAACTGGCACGTGCTGAGCACGCCGCACTTCGAGATCCACTTCTACGACGGGTCCGACGCGTTTGCCGTGCGTGCGGGCCTGGTACTCGAGGACGGCTACCGCATGCTCTCCGGGAAGCTGCACGAGACGCTGCCGTGGAAGGTGCCCGTAATCCTCTACGGGTCCCACAACGATTTCCTGCAGACCAACGTGTCGCTGGAGAGTCTCTCGGAAGGTGTGCAGGCGTTTGCCGAGCCTTCGCGCAAGCGGATCGTGCTGCCCTTCACCGGCTCGTACCCGCAGTTCGCTCACACGGCGATCCACGAGCTCGCCCACGTGTTTACGTTCCAGATCATCTATAGCCGGTTGCTAGACAACGTTTTCTCTCGCACGTCGCTCTTTGGTCTGCCGCTGTGGGTGATGGAAGGCGTCGCCGAGTACCTGGCCGTCGGGTGGGACCCGGAAACCGACATGTACGTGCGCGACGGGGTAATTCACAATTACCTTGGCGACCTGAGCCGGGCCGGGGGCTTCGCCGTGTACAAGCAGGGGCAATCGGCGTGGAACTACATCGATCAGACCTACGGCAAGGAAAAAGTGCTGGAGATCCTCGACGCGCTGGCCATCACGCGCAACGCGGACGCGGCGCTCGAGAAGACGATCGGGTTGTCGACAACCGAGTTGACCAGGAAATGGCAGAAGGCCCAGCGCAAACACTACTGGCCGTTGTACGCCGACAAGCACGAGGCGCCGGAAATCGGGCGCCGTCTGACCAACCATGTGAAGGAGCGCGCGGCCTACAACACCAAGCCGGTGCTGTCGCCGGACGGCGAGACGATCGCCTTCTTCTCGAGCCGAGAATTGATATCGATCTACCTCATGTCAGCGGTCGACGGCAAGATCATCAAAAAGCTCGTGACCGGTCACAAGTCGAACCAGTTCGAGTCGCTGCATTTTTTCACCAGCAGTATGTCCTTCAAGCCCGATGGCAAGGAGCTCACGTTCGTCGCCAAGTCCGACGGGCGCTCGCAGTTGTTCATCGTTGATACGAAAAAGGGCAAGGTGCGCAAGAAGCTCGACCTCGGTGCGGACGGTCTTGCCTCGCCCACCTGGTCTCCGAAGGGGGACGTCATCGTGGTTAGCGCGGTATTCGGCGGCCAGACGGACCTCATGCTGGTCGACTGCGAGAGTGGAGAGTACCGGCGCTTGACGAACGATTTTGCCGACCAGCTCAACCCCCGTTTCTTCCCAGACGGCAAGCGCATCGCGTTCGAGTACTATCCACAAGTTACAGCGCCGGTCCCGGCCGATCTTTCAGCTGAAGGCAGGCGCACGCTGAGCGAGATGGATTTCCTCGCCACCGACAACGTCAAACACGGGGGCACACTGGATATTTACGAAATGGACCTGGGGACCGCATCGAGCAGGCCTCTCATCGAGACCAGCGGCGATGATAGCAGCCCCATGGTCTTCGACGAGGGTCGCCGGATGGTGTTTACGTCGGACGCTTCCGGAATCCGAAACCTCTACGTCGCCGACCTGGAAACAGGCGAGTACCATCGATTCACCGACGTGCTCGGGGGCGTTTTCACTCCCGACGTGGTCGATTCGAAAAACCGTATTGCGTTCTCGGCGTTCTCGAAGAACGGCTGGGATATCTACGTGTCGGACGAACTGGAAGCGCTGCTGAACAAGAACTACGGGTCGGACATTAGCCCCGCGCTCGCCACCCGCAGGTCGGAACAGACCGCACTGCTGCGCGAGGGTCCGCGGGGACCGGACATCCCGGCGGGAACGCTCCTGCGCCGCGCCGAGGCAGAGGAGCACGAGCGGCCGGCGGTACGGGTCCGATCGGTGGATGAAAGCGAGGATGACGTTTTCTCGGTGGCGGACGAGGATTCGTTGGAAAAGCTCGGAATCACGCTCCGTATCCCGGACGCAACAATCATAGACGAGTCCAAGGCAAAGCTGCTGAGCGACGCGAAGGAAGGTAGTCCTGCCGGCGCGCAGCTCGAGGGCGTCCAGCGGCCGATCGCGGGCGACGAGCCGGCGACGAGGGGCGGGTCGGTTTCGGGCTACAAGCTCAAGCTCGCGCCGGATTTTATCGGCCAGGGCGGCGGCCTCTATTACTCGACCGGCTTCGGTTTCGGGCTCGCCAACACGATTGCGCTCAGCGACATGCTCGGCAACCACCGCATGGTCTTTTCGTTCAATTTGTTCAGGACGATCGAGGACTCGGACCTGCTCGCGCAGTATTTCTACCTCAAACATCGCATCAACTATGGCGCCGGTATCTTTCAGTTCAAGAATTTTCTCAACAGCCGGGTGACATCGATCGGCGAGTCGTTCCAGGACTACCAGCTGTTCTCGGAGCGGAACTACGGCGTCTTCGGGCTGGCCAGCTACCCGTTCAACACGTTCGACCGTCTGGACTTCGAGCTGCAGGCGTTCGTGTCCGACCGGGAGTTCTTCGACGAAGTCCGGACGGAAGAGGACCTGTTGACTTTCGAGGAAACGGGTAAGTCCACCCGAAATCTCATCGAGCCTTCGCTGTCCTTTGTCCATGACGCGTCCTTCTACGGGCCGTACGGCCCAATCGACGGATCACGCTACTACATCAGCGCGTCCAAAGGGTTCGGAATCGGGAACAACGCGGTGTCGAGGGGTACCGTCTTTATCGATTACCGCAAGTATTTCAAACTGTGGTACCGCAACTCGCTGGCGTTCCGAGCCACGTTCGCGGGCAGCGAGGGGGATGACCCGCGGTCGTTCTTCCTGGGCGGTCCGTCGACGTTGCGCGGTTTCGATTACCTCGAATTCGAGGGGTCGCGGCTGGGACTTGCGAGCATCGAGTATCGTTTTCCGCTGATCGATGAGTTGATAATCGGTTTTCCCGGGCGGTGGGGGTTCGGCAACATCGGCGGATCCGCGTTTTTCGACGTGGGTGCGGCGTGGGACGGGAGTGACATCAGGGTGTTCAAGAAGGACGTCAACGGCCTGCAATTCGAAGACCTCAGGGGGGACTTCGGGTTCGGAACCCATTTCTATTTCGGGTTCTTCCTGCTCAACTTTCAACTGGCCTGGCAAACCGACCTTCGGTCGGTCGGGGCCAGTCAGTTTCATTTCTTCCTCGGCCCGAGCTTCTAACAGGTGATGAGCCCATACCTCCGCGGCGGTGAGGAGAGGTATCGCCGCCGCGGCACGGTGTGGGAGGCAGTTGTTGATTCCACCCGTACGGGTCGGTTACAGTGTAACCACGTCCCACCGCCCGGGTCTTTGCGAGCGCCGCGGGGGGGCGCTACCGCTCCGTGGCGGACGTGATTCCTTGAGATCGAGGGGAACGTGGGCAACGTGCTGAACGATCGACAGCAGGAGGCGGTGCAAGCGACCGAAGGACCGATTCTGGTCATCGCGGGCGCCGGCAGCGGGAAGACACGCGTGCTTACGCAGCGCATCGCACACCTGGTGCGCGACCGGAACGTCCCGCCGTGGAACATCCTCGCGTTTACGTTTACCAACCGCGCAGCCCGGGAGATGACGGAACGGCTCGAAGCGGCCCGGCCCGGCATCGCCGCGCGGCTCTGGGTAGGCACGTTTCACGCGACGGGCGTGAGGATACTCCGGGCCCACGGCGAGGCCATCGGCGTCGACCGCAACTTTTCCATTTACGACGCCGACGACAGCCTGAACATGGTCAAGGCCGTTATTTCAAACAGGACTCTCGAGGGTGGAATACTCCGCTCGCCGCGGTCGGTGCGCGATCGCATCAGCCGCTGGAAGAACGATCTCATCACGCCGCAGATCGCGCTCGATAACGCCGCCAACAATGTTGACAAGCGCATGGTCGAGATATACCGCGAATATGAAAAAGGCCTGCGGCGCGCCAACGCCCTGGACTTCGATGATCTCATCGCGCGCGTGGTCGAGCTGTTCGAACGCGACGGCGATGTGAAGGAACATTATGCACGGCGCTTCCAGTACGTCCTGGTAGACGAATTCCAGGACACGAATCCGATCCAGATGGCGCTGATAGACGGCCTGGCGTCCGTACACGGCAACCTCTTTGCCGTCGGCGATGACGACCAGTCGATCTACAGCTGGCGGGGCGCGAAGGTCGATCACATCTTGAACTTCGAAGACCTCTACCCGAGCACGCAGGTGATACGCCTCGAACAGAACTACCGCTCGACCCAGACGATCCTGGACGCCGCCAACGCGGTCATCGCTCACAATCGTGGCCGCAAGGGGAAGAACCTGTGGACGTCGGGAGAAAGCGGTGAAAAAGTGACGGTGCTGCAGGCGGCCGACGAGCAGTCGGAGGCGTTGCAGGTTCTGCACGGGGTGAAGTCTCTCTTGCAGACCGGTTTCGATCTGCGCGATATCGCCGTTCTCTACCGCACCAACGCGCAGTCCCGGGCGCTGGAAGAAGTGCTCAAACTCGGGTCGCTGCCGTACCAGATCATTGGCTCGGTTGGTTTCTACGAGCGGGCCGAGATCCGGGACGTGCTTGCCTATTGCAAACTCGTTGCGAACCCGGACGACGACATGAGCCTGAAACGCGTCATGAACGTGCCCCGGCGGGCTCTGGGCAAGACGACGTACGAGCGCCTGTCCGCGCAGGCGGCGTCGCGCGGGACGTCCGTCCTGCGCGTGCTGCGCTCCGGTCATTTCGATCTGCCCGGTGCCCAGACGCGGCGCTGCGTAGATTTTGTCCGCCTCATGAATGACCTCGCCGACGCCGCCGAAAAAGAGGATGCCCCCGGAGTCATCGAAGCCATCGTGGAACGGGTTCGTTACCGGGAGCACCTCCACGACAACTACCCCGACGGCGAGTCGCGAGTCGAGAACGTCGAGGAGTTGGTGGCCGCGGCGGAGACTTTTGCGGCCAGCACGGAGGATCGCTCGCTGCGCGCATTTCTCGAAGAGATTGCTCTGGTTGCGGACGTGGATGCCCTCGACGACAGCCGTGGGCTGCTGACCTTGATGACGTTGCACAACGCCAAGGGCCTCGAATTCGACTGCGTGTTCGTTGCCGGTCTCGAAGAGGGTTTGTTTCCGCACATAAACTCCATCGACGACCCCGAGTCCCTGGAGGAGGAGCGCCGGCTGTTCTACGTCGGAATGACGCGTGCGCGCAAACGGCTCTTCTGTTCCCATGCCAGGATGCGGAGACGCATGGGCGTGGTCGAGGGGGGGATGCCATCGCGTTTTCTATTCGAAATACCGGAATCGCTTCTGGTGGGTGACATCGAGGGCCTGGCACCGGTAGCGAGGTCTGCGGATGACCTGGGCGACTTCGATCAACTGGCCGAGGGCGGTGGCCGCCGGTACGCGTCCATAACGGAGGAGTTCGCGCATTTTTCGCAGGAGGAACTCGTATATTTCGTGGGGATGCGTGTCCACCACGATGATTTCGGCAAGGGAGTCGTAAGACGGGTGGAGGGATCCGGTGAGAGGCTGCGAGTGACCGTCATCTTCGACGGCGGGGGGGAGCGGAAATTTCTCGCCCAATACGCACCGATGAGACCTTTGGGATGACTTCGCTTCGGCGCGGTGGTATGCTGTGGCGATTTGGCGCCCCGTGATAAGGATGAAATGAAAATCGACGAGAAAATACTACGGCATCTCGAGGTGCTTTCGCGCATCGATCTCACCGACGATGAGCGCGAACGCCTGGCGGCGCAACTCGACCGCATCGTCGGGTACGTCGAGCAGCTGCAGGCGATCGACACCAAGGACGTCGCTCCCACCAGCGCGGTCGTCCACAGCGAACGGGGCGCGCTGCGCAAGGATGAGCCCGGCGAGAGCCTTGACCGCGACGCGATCCTCGGCCAGGCGCCCGACGCCACGAACGGATTTTTCCGCGTTCCCAAGGTCATCGAAAGGTAGGCATGGGACTCAACTCCCGAGGCCTCGTCGAACTGGCCGCGCTCCTCAAGAAGGGCGATATCTCTCCGCTCGACGTGGCCATAGACGTAGCCAGTGCCGTCGAGCGCCGCGACGGGGATGTCCACGCCTACCTGGAGTTCTACGCGGACGACATGCTCGCCAAGGCCAGGACGCTGACGGAAAGCGGACGGTATCGGTCGTCACGGCTCGCCGGTTTGCCCGTCGCCGTCAAAGACAACATCTGTCTCGAGGGCCGCGTGGCCACCGCAGGCTCCCGAATTCTCGGGCGTTACAAGAGCCCGTACGACGCGACGGCCGCCGAGAACCTGGTAAAGAACGGGGCCCTCATCTGCGGCAAGACCAATCTCGACGAGTTCGCCATGGGGTCTTCGACAGAGAACTCGGCGTTTGGACCGAGCCGCAACCCGTGGAACCTCGACTACACTCCCGGCGGCTCCAGCGGAGGGTCCGCCGCAGCGGTCGCCGCGGAAATGGCGGTGGCTGCATTGGGCAGCGACACCGGCGGTTCGATCCGCCAGCCGGCGAGCTTCTGCGGGATTGTCGGTATGAAACCGACATACGGTCGGGTGTCGCGCTACGGTCTGATCGCGTTCGCCAGCTCGCTCGACCAGATCGGGCCGTTCGCGAGAAGCGTCGAGGATTGCGCGCTCTTGCTCGGTGCCATCGCGGGCGGCGACCCGCGGGACGCCAGCAGCCTCGAGCAGCCCGTGCCGGATTTTTCGGAGGGCCTCGAACGCGGACTCGAGGGTTTAACCCTGGGCGTGCCGTGGGATTTCCTCGAGATGGGCATGAAGCCGGAAGTGGAGGAAAATTTCAAAGCGCTGGCCGCCCGCCTCGCACGTGACAAGGTCGAAATCGTCGACGTGTCGCTCGCCAACGCGCGCTTCGCGTGTGCGTGCTACTACGTTATCGCCAATGCCGAGGCGAGTTCCAACCTCGCGCGGTTCGACGGTGTCAGGTACGGCCACCGCACAAAGCGGGACGACGACGTCTACACCATGTACACCCGCACGCGAGACGAAGGTTTCGGCGAAGAAGTGAAACGGCGCATCCTGCTGGGCACCTACGTGCTCAGCGCGGGCTATTACGACGCGTACTACCTGCAGGCGCAGAAGGTGCGATCGCTGATCATCCAGGACTTCGAGAAGGCGCTCGAAAAAGTCGACTTGATCATGCTGCCAACGGTGCCGTCACCCGCGTTTCGGGTGGGCGAGAAGGCAGCCGATCCGCTGCTGATGTACCTTTCCGACATTTTTACAATCCCCGTCAATCTGGCCGGCCTGCCCGCAGTATCGCTGCCGAGCGGCGTGTCCCCGGACGGGCTGCCGCTCGGGGTGCAGTTGATAGGAAAACCGCTTCACGAGAACACGGTGTTACGTGGGGCCCGCGGTGTGGAGCGAATCGTCGATTTCAAGAGGAAGATCGTTGTCTGAATACGAGTCAGTCATTGGTCTCGAGGTGCACGCCCAACTGCTGACACGGAGCAAGATGTTCTGTTCCTGCTCGGCGGCGTACGGCGGCGAGCCCAACACCCAGGTGTGCCCGGTGTGCCTGGGCCTCCCCGGAGCGCTGCCCGTGGCCAACGAGAAGGCGGTGGAAGCCGCGGTCAAGATGGGGCTGGCCACCGGCTGCCGGATTTCGCCGCGAAGCGTCTTTGCCAGGAAAAACTACTTCTACCCCGACTGCCCGAAGAACTATCAGATTTCCCAGTACGAGAGGCCCCTGTGTACGGGCGGGCAACTCACCATCGGCGGTGGGAAAAAGAAGATCGGCATCACCCGCATCCACCTCGAGGAGGACGCGGGCAAGCTGGTTCACGGGGAGGGAGAGGACTACAGTTATGTGGACATGAACCGCGTCGGCGTGCCGCTGATCGAGATCGTCAGTGAACCGGACATCCGAAGTCCCCGGGAGGCGTCCGAGTACATGCAAAAACTGCGGGCACTCGTTCGCTATCTCGAGATTTGCGACGGCAACATGGAGGAAGGAAGCCTGCGATGCGATGTTAACGTGTCACTCCGCAAGAAAGGTGCGGAGTCGTTCGGCACACGAACCGAAGTCAAGAACCTCAACTCCTTCAAGGCGGTCGAACAGGCGTTGCACTTCGAGATAGAAAGGCAGCAGCGGGTGCTCGACGACGGAAGGAAAGTGGACCAGGGAACGCTCCTGTGGGACGGCGTCAAGGGCGAATCGCAGGTCATGCGCAGCAAGGAAGAGGCACACGACTACCGCTACTTCCCGGAGCCCGATCTGCTGGTCCTCGAGGTAACCGAGCCGATGATCGGGCGCTTGCGTGGCGCGTTGCCGGAGCTGCCGGATGCGCGCGCAGCGAGGTTCGTCACGGAGCTGGAACTGCCCCCGTACGACGCCCAGGTATTGACCGACGCCCGCGAGATCGCCGACTACTTCGAGGAGATGGTGTCCGAGGTGGAAGACGCCAAGGCGGCGAGCAACTGGGTGATGGGGGAGGTGCTGCGCGAGCTGAAGGAACGGAGAATAGACGTTACCGAGTTCCGAGTGCGACCGGGGCAGCTGGCCGGGCTCATCGCCCAGGTGAAATCAGGCAAGATCAACATGCCCACCGCCAAGGACATTTTTCGCGAAATGTCGGAGTCGGGCGCCGCCGCCGAGGATATTATCCGCTCGCGGGGTCTCGAGCAAATCAGCGACGAGGGGGCGCTCGACGAGGTCATCGGTGGAGTCCTCGACGGCAATCCACAAGAGGTGGCCAAGTACCTCGCCGGCAACGAGAAACTGCTAAAATTTCTCGTGGGCCAGGTGATGAAGCAGACGCGGGGCCAGGCGAACCCCCAGAAAGCGGCCGAGCGGCTCAAGATGGCCCTGGGGCGGCGCCGCTAGACGCCGTGCCGGGACCTTCCGGGATAGAAGGCGTGCGAACGTCCCGGCCAACCGGGGCGTCCCGAGCGGGGCCGCGCCCCTCTTTGTGGAAATAACGGTTGATGAGCGAACCGCCGTGTGGTAACCTGGCGGTCCAGTTGTACACCCACCCAAACGGCAACGGGATGGGACGGGAGGAGGATGAAGATGATGAGAATCGTTGCCATTTTTGCGTTCATATTCGTGCTTTGTGCGTGGCCGCACGGCGGTTCTGCGCAGGTGCTTCTCAACGAGATTCTGGCCGACCCGGGGATCGATTGGGACGGCGGCGGCACCGTTGGATCCAGAGACGACGAGTGGCTCGAGGTCGTCAATACCGGGTCCACCGCCGTGGACTTGTCGTGCTTTCGTCTGGCCGATGCGTCGGGCGGGTTCGATTGGCGCTTCGGCTTCGCCGGGTCGTTGGGTTCCGGCGAGGTGCGGGTCGTCTACGGATCCGAAGCGGTCGCCTGGCAACGCGCCAACGGGTTTCCGGCGTTCGGGCTCAGTCTCAACAACGGGGGCGACACCGTGTTCCTCTACGACGTGTGTGGCACCGACACGCTGATCGCCGATCAGTACACCTACCAGGGGTTCGAGGTCCTCGACGACCGCTCCACCGGGCGCAGCCCGGACGGGGGAGCCCAGTGGGCGGTGTTCGACGGGCTCAACCCCTACCCGGGCAGTACCCCGCCGCTGGGCACCGGCTGTACTCCGACCCCCGGCGGGTTGAACTGCCTGCCGCGGGTCCCGGTCGAGCCGTCGACCTGGGGAGCCGTCAAGGAACTATACCGTAACTAACCAAACGCAGTCCCACACCCGTTGCCGTCGGTGGAATGTAACTAGTTGTAACAGAATCGGTTAACAAGTTTTTCTGCCAAAAATGACGTTGACAGCACGGCCTCGATTCCGCTATCGTAGGGCGCAGCGGGTGTTCGCGTCCGGGTCGGGTCGGCCTCGTGCCTCGCCGGAGGAGCGCCCGCAAATATTGTAATTCTTTACGATTAACCCCGACTCATCGCTGACCCCGACCCCGTGGAGCCCCGACGCCGCCATGCGCAACGAGTATCTCGAGCGTTTTTACGCCGGGGAGGCGCTGGCCGCTTCCCGGCTGATGTCCGTGGTGGAACGCGGCGGGGACGAGGCGGAGGCCGTGCTGACCGAGCTCTTTCCCCGGACGGGGCGCGCGTACCGGGTGGGTGTCACCGGCCTGACCGGCGCCGGGAAGAGTACGTTGATCAACGCACTCTCCGGGCGCTACCGCCGGCAGACGCGGACCGTCGGCGTGGTGGCCGAGGACCCGACGAGCCCGTTTTCGGGCGGCGCCATTCTCGGCGACCGGGTGAGGATGCAGGACGCGACCGGCGACGACGGCGTGTTCATCCGCAGCATCGCGAGCCGGGGGAGCGAAACCGGTCTCAGCGCCTGCGCGACCGAGCTGGCCGACGTGCTGGACGCGTTCGGGCGTGACGTCATTTTTCTCGAGACGATCGGTATCGGGCAGCTGGAATATCGCATCCGGTTCAGCGCCCACACGACGCTCGTCGTGCTGACTCCGGACGCCGGGGACGACGTCCAGAGTCTCAAAGCGGGTCTGATGGAAATAGGCGACGTGTTCGTCGTCAACAAAGCCGACCGCGACCCCGCGCGTCGTTACGCGGACGACCTTCGTTCGATGCTGGAGCTGAGGTCGACCGGGGGCGCGTGGCTGCCGCCGGTTGTGGGAACGGTCGCCACGCGTGACGAGGGAGTCGATGAGTTGGTGGAGTCGATTGAAAGCCATCGTTCCTACTTGTCGCAAGACGGCCGCATGGAGCAGGAGCGTGCCGCCGCTCTCAGGAACCGTACGACGATGATCGTCGAGCAAAAACTCAAAGAGTTTTTCTGGGAAAACACCTATATTAGAAGAATGCTGGACGAGGCGATGAAATCGGTAGTTGCGGGCACGAAGTCGCCTTACGAGATCGCCGGCGAAATCATTGCACCGCTCACGATAGAGAAGAAGAAAGGGGGCACTCGATGAATCCCAAGCTGCGCGAGTCATTGGCGGAAAAAAAGAGGGAGTACCTGAGAAAGCTCGAGCAGAGCCCCGTGCAGGACCTGGACTTCACTACCGTTTCCGGTGAGCCGGTCGAAATCCTTTACGGGCCCGAGGATGTAGAGGAAATCGACTTCATGGAGGATATCGGCTTTCCCGGCGAGTATCCGTACACGCGCGGTATCCACTCCAACATGTACCGTGGCAAGTACTGGACGATGCGCCTCTTCGCCGGTTTTGGTTCTGCGAAGGATACCAACGAACGGTTCCACTACCTCCTCAAGGGCGGGCAGACCGGATTGTCCGTGGCGTTCGATTTGCCGACGTTATACGGGTATGACTCGGATCACGGACGCGCGCTCGGAGAAGTCGGCAAATGCGGCGTTGCCATCGACTCGATGCGGGACATGGAGATTCTTTTCGACGGAATCGATCTCAACAAGATAACGACGTCGATGACGATCAACGGGCCAGCGATCATCGTGCTTGCCCTGTACGCCGCCAATGCGCAAAAACGCGGAGTCGCGCTCGAAAATCTTGCCGGCACTACACAGAATGATATTCTCAAGGAGTACATCGCCCAGAAGAGTTTTATTTTTCCGCCGGAACCGTCTATGCGGCTCGTAACCGACTCGATCGAGTTTTGCACGCGGAATATGCCGCGCTGGAACTCGATCAGTATCAGTGGGTATCACATACGAGAGGCAGGGTCGACCGCCGTCCAGGAACTCGCCTTTACGCTCGCCGACGGTTTCGCCTACGTGGAGGCCGGGATCGAGGCCGGTCTGGACGTGGACGACTTCGCTCCGAGGCTGTCCTTTTTCTTTAATTCCCATCTCGATTTTTTCGAGGAAATCTGCAAGTTCAGGGCCGCGCGCCGCATATGGGCGCGACGCATGAAAGAGAGATACGGCGCCAGGAACCCGCGCTCGTGGCTCATGCGGTTTCACACGCAGACCGCCGGGGTGTCGCTCACCGCGCAGCAGCCGGAGAACAACATCGTCCGTACGGCGTTCCAGGCCCTCGCCGGCGTGCTCGGCGGCACGCAGTCCCTGCACACCAACTCGATGGACGAAACGCTGGGGCTGCCTACGGAGAAGGCGGCCCGCATCGCGCTGCGGACCCAGCAGCTCATCGCCAGCGAGACCGGCGTGGCCAACACCATCGACCCGCTCGGTGGCAGCTATTTTATCGAAGCGCGAACGCGGAAGATGGAGGACCAGGCCGAAGAGTACTTCCGGCGGATAGACGAGATCGGCGGGGTCGTAAAGGCGGTCGAGGACGGGTTCTTCGCCCGCGAAATCGGCCGGGCGGCATACGATTATCAAAAGGCGGTCGAGGGGCGGCGCAAGATCGTTGTGGGTGTCAATGATTTCCTGGAAGGAAATGACGACGACGAGATCCCGATACTCTGTGTCGATGACCAGGTGGAAGTGGATCAGGTGGCGTCGCTAAAACGCCTGCGCGAGGGGCGCGACAACGGCGACGTGCGCGCCAAGCTCGAGGCATTGGAGTCGGCGGCGGCGTCCGGGCGCAACGTACTGCCGCACCTCATCGACTGCGCGACGGCGTATGCGACTGAGGGCGAGATGACGGACGTGTTCAAGAAGGTCTTCGGCGAGTACAAGGAGCCGGCGTACTTTTGACGGTGTGGCGGCGGTGGCGGGGATGCGTGCCGCGCGACGTGGAAGGAGGAAGAAACCGATCAAGATTCTGGTGGCCAAGCCCGGTCTGGACGGACACGACCGCGGCGCGAAGGTCGTAGCAAACGCGCTGAGGGACGCCGGTATGGAGGTCATCTACACCGGGCTGCACCAGACACCCGAGATGATCCTGGAGGCCGCCGTGCAGGAGGACGTCGACGTCGTTTCGCTGAGCGTTCTGTCCGGGGCGCACATGAGCCTGTTTCGCCGCGTCCGCAAGATGATGGATGACGGGGGTCTGGGGGAAACTCCTCTCATCGGCGGCGGGATCATACCGGATGAGGACACCGTCAAACTCAAGGAAGCGGGCGTCAGCGAAGTCTTCGGCCCGGGCACCGATACGAGGGAAATCGTAGAGTACATTCGCGGTTTGTTCGAAGGGAAGAAATCGAAGAAGACCGGTTAGGACGGAGGGTGCACATGGAGCTTATGGAGATCACGGACGAGCAGCAGATGATTCGGGAAATGGCGCGCAAGTTCGCGGAGAGCGAGCTGAAGCCCATCGCCGCGGAGATCGACGAGAAGGGTGAGTATCCGGTCGAGCTGTTCAAGCAAATGGGTGAGGTTGGATTCATGGGCCTTGCTGTGCCCTCGGAGTACGGCGGCGCCGGCACCGACACCGTCTGCTATTCCATCGTTATCGAGGAGTTATCGAAGGCGTGTGCCTCGACGGGGCTGTCGCTCGCCGCGCATAACTCCCTGAGCATGACGCCGATCCTGCTGGCCGGCACCGAGGAGCAAAAGCAGAAGTACCTGCCGCCGCTGGCGTCCGGCGAGGTTGTCGGGGCCTTTTGTCTGACGGAGCCGGGTGCGGGCAGTGACGCCGCGTCGATCAAGACGCGGGCGGTACTCAAGGGCGACCAGTATCTCCTGTCCGGTACCAAGGCGTTCGTTACGAATGGAGCGTTCGCCCGTTATCTGGTGGTCACCGCGATCACCGATCCAGAAGCGGGCCCGGATGGCATTAGCGCGTTCGTCGTCGAGAACGATTTCCCCGGCTTTGCGGTCGGTACCATAGAGGACAAGTTGGGGTGCCGCGCGTCGTGCACGGCCGAGATCGTGCTTGACAACTGCGAAGTGCCGAAGGAGAACCTCTTGGGAGGCAAGGGTGGTGGGTTCAAGACGTTCATGAAGACGCTCGAGGGGGGGCGTATTTCAATAGGGGCGCTGGCGCTCGGGATCGGGCAGGGGGCCCTGGACGAAGCAGTGGCCTACGCCAAGGAGCGCCGTCAATTCGGAAAGGCGATCGCAGAGTTTCAGGCCATTCAGCACATGCTGGCGACGATGGCGACCGAGATGCACGCGGCGAGACTCCTGGTCTACCACGCAAGCCGCATCAAGGACTCGGGGCAGCCGTTCCGGCGCGAGGCCTCTATGGCAAAACTCTTCGCCTCCGAAGCGGCCATGAGGACGACCGACAAGGCGCTGCAGATCCACGGCGGCTACGGGTACACGAAAGACTATCCGGTCGAGCGGTTCTACCGGGATGCCAAGATCTGTGAGATCGGCGAAGGCACGAGCGAGATCCAGCGCATGGTTATTGCCCGCGAGGTGCTGGATTAGGCGGTACGCTGACCTGACGGCAGCGTACCCCGGGCGGCGATTGGAACAGGCGGCGCTAATGCGCCGCAGCTCAATCCCCGCCGCCGGACCCGGTATGGGCCCGCCGAGACGCGGCGAGAGAACAGACGAGAGGAACGTGTAATGGAACGGGCAGTCATATGTGCGGCCCTGAGAACGCCCATCGGGCGCTTTCTCGGCGGGCTCTCCAGTATGTCCGCGCCGCAGATCGGCGCGACCGTTATCAGGGCCCTCATCGGCAAAACGGGCATCGACCCGGCCGGTATCGACGAGGTCATCATGGGCAACGTGCTGCAGGGGGGGCTCGGTCAGAACCCCGCGCGGCAGGCCGCGCTGGCCGGGGGCGTGCCGCCCGAGGTGGGGGCGGTGACGATTAACAAGGTGTGCGGTTCGGGGCTGAAGTCGGTCATGCTCGCCGCGCAGGCGATTCGGTTGGGGGACGCCGGATTGATCGTCGCCGGCGGGTTCGAGTGCATGAGCCAGGCACCGTACCTGCTTCCCGAGGTGCGGACCGGTCACAGACTCGGACACGGTAACGTCGTCGATTCGATGATCAACGATGGTCTGTGGGATTGTCATAACGATTTCCACATGGGAAACACGGCCGAGCTCGTTGCGGAAAAATACAAGGTGAGCCGTGAGGCACAGGACGAGTACGCGCTCGCGAGCCAGAAAAGAGCGGTGGCTGCTCAGGAATCGGGCGCGTTCAGCGACGAGATCGTCGCGGTAACGGTAAAGGGTCGGCGTGGCGATACCGTTGTCGAACTCGACGAGGGGCCGCGCAGGGACAGCAGCATGGACAGGCTCTCCCGCCTGAAGCCGGCATTTCAGAAGGACGGCACCGTGACCGCGGGCAACGCATCGACCATAAACGACGGGGCCGCAGCGGTTGTCGTCGCGTCGGAGTCCCGGGCCAGGGACCTCGGTCTGCCGATCCTCGCGACCATCGATGCCTATTCCGTGGGTGGCATGGAACCGCAGTGGGTAATGATGGCGCCGCTAAAGGCGGTGCGCAATCTTCTCGCCTCGACCGGCGAGACCATAGGCGATTTCGACCTGATCGAGCTCAACGAGGCGTTTGCGGTGCAGGCGGTGGCGGTGACGGGTGAACTCGAAATGCCCCTCGAGAAGGTGAACGTCAACGGCGGCGCGGTCGCGCTCGGACATCCCATCGGCGCGTCCGGGGCACGGCTGCTCGTAACGCTCATACACGCGCTGAGGAAACGCGGGGCCGCCAAGGGACTGGCCACGCTGTGTCTGGGAGGGGGCAACGCGGTGGCGATGAGCGTCACGGCCGGAGACGGACGATGAGTGCCCGTAAGATCTCGGTGATCGGGGCTGGAACGATGGGTCAGGGTATCGCCCAGGTATTTGCGCAGGCGGGGCATCCGGTCACCCTGGTCGACGTGGAAGAAACCTCTCTGCGCAGGGGCGTTTCCGCCATCGGTAAGAGTCTGGACCGCATGGTCGAGAAAGAGAAGATCGCACCCCCAGACAGGGAACGGATCCTGCGGGGTATCACGACGACGACCCGGCTCGACGACGTCGCCGGCAGCGGGGTGGTGGTCGAGGCGGTTTTCGAAGAGGAGCGCGTCAAGGCGGACGCCTGGAGACAGATAAGTGATCGGGTCGATGACGGCGCGATTCTCGCAACCAACACGTCATCGATTTCCGTAACCTCCCTGGCCGCGAACGTTTCGAACCCCGGCCGTTTCATCGGCATGCATTTCATGAACCCGGTACCGGTGATGAAGCTGGTAGAGGTCATCCGGGGGATGGAGACCGGAGACGCCACGGTGCGCTCCACTATTTCCCTGTGCGAGGGGTTGGGCAAGACGCCGGTGGAGGTCAACGACTATCCTGGATTTGTCTCCAACCGCATTCTCATGCCGATGATCAATGAGGCGGTCTACTGTTTGATGGAGGGCGTCGCCGGCGAGGAAGCGATCGACGAGGTAATGACGCTGGGGATGGCCCACCCGATGGGACCTCTGAAGCTTGCCGACCTCATAGGTCTCGATGTTTGTCTCGATATCATGCGTGTGCTGCACCGCGATCTCGGAGACTCAAAATACCGGCCGTGCCCGTTACTGAAGAAAATGGTGGCGGCGGGCCGCCTGGGCCGCAAGAGCGGACGAGGTTTCTACGACTACGGCCGCTAGGCAGGGCGCTGCACGAGCTCGTAGAGGACGTCGTGTGCAGACCCCGGGTGAATGAACGCGACCAGAGACCTTCCCTTGCCGCGCCTGGGTGAATCGTCGATGAGTCGGACGCCCTCCTTCTTGAGTCGCGCCAGCTCGCGGCGGATATCCTCCACGGCGAAGGCTATATGATGCAGGCCCGGGCCCCTGCGCTGCACGAACTTGTGGATCGGGGATGCCTCCGACGTTGCCGCGAGCAGTTCGATCTCGGTCTTACCCACGGCGAGAGTCGCGACCTCCACACCGAAACTCTCCACCTCTTCCCGATGTGTCACCTCGAGTTGGAACAGCGAACGGTACAACGCGATGGACGCGTCGAGGTCCGATACCGCAATCGCGATATGATCGATTTCACGCGGCACGCTAGCCCGACCTCCTGCGGTCACGATGACGCCCGAACTGACCGGCGAGCGTGTCGCAGATTTCACCGACCGTCACCTCAGACTTGACCGCATCCAGAATGAAGGGGAAAAGGTTGTCACACCCCCGCGCGGCGTTGGCGAGCGCGTCGAGCAAGGATTGCACCTTCGAGTTGTCGCGTGACGCCCGTCTCGCCCGGAGCGCGGACACCTGTTCCGCCTCCAGCGCGGCGTCGACGTGAAATGCGTTCGGTACCGTCTCGGTGTCCTCCGCGTGGACGTTCACGCCGACGACCTTCAGGTCCCCGCTCTCCTGGGCCTTCTGGTGTTCGTACGCGGCCTTCTCTATTTCACGCTGGGGAAACCCCGCCTCGATCGCCTGTATCATGCCGCCGGTCTCCTCGATTTGGTCCATGAGCCGCGTCGATTGCGCTTCCAACTCGTTCGTCAGTGCCTCGACCGCGTAGCTGCCCCCGAGCGGGTCGATGGTGTCGGTCACCCCGGTTTCGTTGAGAATGATCTGCTGGGTCCTGAGGGCCAAACGTGCCGCGGTATCCCCGGGCAGTCCGAGCGCCTCATCGAGACTGTTGGTGTGCAACGACTGGGTGCCCCCCAATACGGCGGCCAGTGCCTGCAAGGTGACGCGGACCACGTTGTTGTTGGGCTGTTGCGCGGTCAGCGTGCTGCCGGCCGTCTGCGCGTGAAAACGAAGCCGCATACTCTCGTCCCGGCGCGCTTTGAAACGTTGCTTCATGATTCGGGCCCACATCCGGCGCGCCGCTCGGAATTTCGCGATCTCTTCGAGAAAGTTGTTGTGCACGTTGAAAAAGAACGAGAACCTCGGTGCAAAGTCATCGACGTCGAGCCCGGCGTCCAGAGCGGCCTGGACGTAGGTCACGGCATCGGCCAGTGTGAACGCGATTTCGTGCACGGCGGTGGCTCCGGCCTCGCGGATATGGTAGCCGCTGACGCTGATCGGATTCCAGTTGGGGAGATTTTCCGCGCACCACGAAAACACGTCCGTGATGAGTCGCACCGACGGGGCCGGCGGAAAAATATACGTGCCGCGGGCCATGTACTCCTTGAGAATGTCATTCTGGACGGTCCCCGTGAGCTTGCGGCGGTCGACGCCCTGTTCGTCGCCCACGGCTACGTAGAGCGCCAGCAGGATGGCGGCCGTCGAGTTGATGGTCATCGAGGTGCTGATGCGGTCCAGCGGTATGCCATCGAACAGCACCCGCATGTCGTGGATCGAATCGACGGCGACTCCGACCTTGCCGACTTCTCCCTGGGCCGCGGCGGCGTCGGAATCGTATCCCATTTGGGTCGGCAGGTCGAAGGCGACGGAGAGGCCTTTCTGCCCCTTGTCCAGAAGGAAGTGAAAGCGCCGGTTGGTATCGGCCGCGGTTCCGAACCCGGCGTACTGACGGATCGTCCACGGGCGCCCGCGGTACATCGTCGGATAAACGCCGCGCGTAAAGGGGAATTCACCCGGGAAGCCCTGCGTCTCCAGGTAGGCGTCCTGGTCCGCGTCGAGCGGGGTATAAACCGGGTGTAACTCGATGTGGGAGGACGTCGAGAAGGAATCCCTGCGCTCGGGCCGACGGGATACCTCTTCCGAGTAGGCCTCGTCGAATCGTTTCTTCCCGTCCGAAGTGCGGCGCGGTTTCCTGCTCATTCGCTTCTCTCTATTTCAACCAGAGGCGCCTGCGAATCAACGGTGTCGCTGGTCTGAATGTTGACTGCCGTGACCACGCCCTGGACCTCCGAAACCAGTTCGTTCTGCATCTTCATCGCTTCCATGACGACGACCGCTGTGCCGGCCTCGACCGTGTCGCCGACCTTGACGCGCACGTCGACGATGAGCCCCGGCATCGGCGACGTGATCACGTACGGTCCCGCCGGCAGGACGATCGCCGTCGCCTGCCGCGTGGCCAGCAGGCGCTCGTCCAGCACCTCGACGTTGTAACGGCGCCCGCCGATCTTGGCGTAATAGAGCCCTTCGTCCATCTTGAGCGGCGCGCTCTCGATCAAGTGCGACTTGTTGTCGATAATGAGCGAGAGAAAATCCCGGTGGCCCGCGCTGTGGCAATCGACCAGCTGCGACTTCCCATCGATATCGAGCCGGTAGACGCCGTCGCGCTCTTCGACCTCGAGCCGCTTCTCCTGTCCTTCCACTCGCACTGTGAATCTCATCTTCATTGGATCACATCCGGGGTTTCCGCAAGCCCTCCATCCGCGCGATACGGCGCCAGGTGTTGTCCCGAACCTCTCTGGCGGGGCCGAAGGTGGTTTGTTTGTGGCAGCGGTACGCCGTGATGCTGGCGGCGACGGCAGCGAGTTCGATTTCCGCCGGGTCGGCGTGGAGGAGGTCGGGAGCGAAGTGTTGTTCGATATGACGGGTGTCGTACGAGCCGTCGACGAAGGCGGGCTCCGCGAGCGCCCACAGGAGAAACTCGACGTTGGTCTTTACACCGTCGATCTGGTACTCGCCGAGCGCCCTCCGTGCCCGCCGGATGGCCGTGGGACGGTCCTCCGCCCACACGATGAGTTTGCCCAGCAGGGGATCGTAATAGATGGGGATCTCGTAGCCGGGGTAGATACCGTTCTCGTTTCGGACCCCGGGTCCCTGCGGAAGCACCAGCTGCCGGATCTTTCCGGTCGACGGCAGGAAATTCGCCTGCGGATCCTCTGCGTAGATGCGGGTTTCGAGCGCGTGCCCCCGCATGCGAATGGCGTCTTGTTCGAGTTCGAGGCTCTCTCCGGCGGCGACGCGGATCTGCTCTTTGACGAGATCGAGGCCGTAGACCAGTTCCGTCACGGGGTGCTCGACCTGCAGCCGCGTGTTCATTTCGAGAAAATAAAACGTTCCGTCGCCGCCCATGACGAATTCGACGGTGCCGGCTCCGACGTATCCCACCGCCCGCGCGGCCTTGAGGGCCGCTTCGCTCAGTCTCTGCCGCAGCTGTGGCGTAACACTCGGCGATGGGGCCTCTTCGATCACCTTCTGAAAGCGGCGCTGCATCGAGCACTCGCGCTCCCCGAGAGTTACCGTTTTGCCGGTGCCATCGGCGAGCACTTGCACCTCGATGTGCTTGGGACGTTCCACGTACCGTTCGACAAAAACGCTCTTGTCCCCGAAGGCACTCTCCGCCTCACCCATGGTCATTTCGACCGCCTTGCGGATGTCATCCGGATTCTCGACCCGGCGCAGCCCCTTGCCTCCGCCGCCGGCCGCCGCCTTGATCATGACGGGAAATCCGAGCTCGCCGGCCGCCGCGGCCGCCCGGGCGACGCTCGTAATTGGTTTCGGACTTCCGGGGATGACGGGGACGCCCGAGTTCGCCATGGTCTCGCGCGCCTCGAGCTTGTCACCCATGCGTCGGATGGCGTCCGCCGGCGGACCGATGAAGACAATACCCGCTTCGTCGCAGGCCTCGGCCAGGCCGGCGTTTTCCGCCAAGAACCCGTAGCCCGGGTGAATCGCGTCGGCCCCGCTCCTCTTCGCGGTTGCGATGATCTTGTCGATAGCCAGATAGCTGTCCTGGCTCGGCGACGGACCGATATGGTAGGACTCGTCCGCATACGTGACGTGGAGGGCGAGCCGGTCGCAGTCGGAGTATACGGCAACCGTCGCGATGCCCATTTCTTTGCAGCTGCGCATCACGCGCATACCGATTTCCCCGCGGTTTGCTATCAGAATCTTTTTGAACATGGCGGTTTGCAGGAGCGCCACCGGGAATTCACAGCGGCAGGTTGCCGTGCTTCTTCGGCGGCAGACTCTGACGTTTGTTTACCAGGCTCTCCAGCGCGGCGATGATCCTGGGGCGGGTTTCCTTCGGCTCGATGACGTCGTCGAGGTACCCCAACTCGGCCGCGATATAGGGATTGGCGAATCGCTCGTTGTACTCTTCGATCAGGCTGCGGCGCAGCTTGTCCGTATTCTTCGCGGTGCCCAGTTCCTTGCGGTTGAGAATATTGACGGCGCCTTCCGCTCCCATTACGGCAAGCTCGGCGCTGGGCCAGGCGATGTTGTAGTCTGCACGGATGTGTTTCGACGACATGACGTCGTAGGCCCCGCCGTAGGCCTTGCGGGTGATGACCGTGATCTTGGGAACCGTGGCCTCGCAGTAGGCGAAGAGAAGTTTCGCTCCGTGTTTGATTATTCCCCCGAATTCCTGCTCCGTTCCGGGCAGGAATCCCGGGACATCCTCGAAGGTAACAATCGGGATATTGAAAGCGTCGCAGAAACGCACGAAACGCGCGCCCTTGATCGAGCTTTTGATATCGAGCACGCCTGCCAGCACCATGGGCTGGTTCGCGACGATGCCGACGGTCCTGCCGCCCAGACGCCCGAAACCGATGACGATGTTCTTTGCGTGCAGCGGCTGGACCTCGAAAAAATCCCCGTCGTCTACGACGCGCGTGATCACGTCCGTTATGTCGTACGGCGCCTTGGGATCGTCCGGAACGATAGAGTTGAGAGCCTCGTCACTGCGGCCCGCATCCTCACGAACCTCCACCCGCGGTGGTTCATCGAGGTTGTTTTGCGGCAAAAAGCCGAGAAGCCGCCGCACCTGCGCGATACAGTCCTGGTCGTTACGCGCCATGAAATGCGCCACGCCGCTTCGCACGCTGTGGGTCCTGGCGCCACCGAGGTCTTCGAACGTCACCTCCTCGTTGGTGACCATCTTGATCACGTTGGGACCCGTGACGAACATGTGGCTCGTGTGCTCCACCATGACGATGAAATCGGTAATGGCGGGCGAATACACCGCGCCGCCCGCGCACGGCCCCATGATGGCGGAAATCTGCGGTATGACGCCCGACGCCAGGGTGTTGCGCAGGAAGATCTCCGCGTAGCCTCCCAGGCTCGCCACGCCCTCTTGAATGCGCGCGCCGCCGCTGTCGTTCAAGCCGACGATGGGCGCGCCGTTCTCAAGTGCCAGGTCCATGAGGCGGCAGATCTTGGCCGCGTTGGCCTCGCTCAGCGTCCCCCCGAAGACCGTGAAATCCTGCGCAAAGGCGTAGGTCAGGCGTCCGTTGATCTTGCCGTACCCGGCAACCACCCCGTCGCCCGTGATCCGCTGCTCCTCCATGCCGAAATCGTGGCTGCGGTGGGTGACGAACACACCCACCTCCTGAAAGCTGCCCGGATCGAACAGCAGGTCGACGCGCTCTCTGGCTGTCAGCCGCCCCGAGTCGTGCAGCTTCTTGATCCGCTTCTCACCGCCGCCGAGTGTCGCCGCCTGGCGCCGCCGCTTGAGTTCTTCGAGTTTTTCCTTGCCGGATTTCACTGCCAACCCATTCGCCGGTGATTATTCTGATAAAGTAAGTGATTGCAAAAAGTTATCGTTTTCTGGTAGAATAGTAGTGTAAACAAGCCCACCGTCGGCGTCAACCGCTATTAGCGGCGGCGCACAAAAGGCCAACGGCGAATGTGATTGTGCCGTAACAGCTTTCGGGGTGTCGTCGGCGGCAGTGACCCGGGTTCACCGTAGACACGGAGAGCGAGAGCGGTTATCATATTGACATAATACTAGTTACTGTAGTTCCACTCCGGTGCGTTCAAAGGGGACCGAATGTCCAGGCTGGTCGTGTTGATGATCGCCCTCGCGCTGCTCCCGGCGTGCGGGAAGAAAGAAGGCGGGGGAGAGCAAACCGCGTCGAACGAGTCGGCGACGGCCACACAACAGCGGGGTCCGGGGCGACCGGCCATTACCGAGGACGATTTTTCCGAATTGGAGCAGATTGTCAAGGGGTCGCTACGGCCGTACTTTGACGAGCAAGGCACTCGCACCGAAACAACGATCGCTCCTGGGGAGTATTTCGACCTGTACGTGTTCGCCGAGTACAGCGAGTACTACCCCATGTCGGCGGCGGAGTACAGACTCGTCTTGCCCGCCGAGGTGAGCGTCATGGGCAGCGCGAACAACGATACGACGATCGCGGCGGTAGGAAAATACGACCAGGATTTCGGGATCGCGTTTCCCTGTATGAGTGAACCCAAGTGGTGGGTCGTCAAGTATACGTGCAAGGCGCATGAAGAATTCAATGGGGGTACGATCGAGGTAACGCGTGGCACGGGACTCGATTTTATCGGCTTCGTCACGTGCGATGCAACCCGTACGATGATACGGGCCAAGGGCGGAACGGCGGTGTTGAAAAAGAAATAGCCCAATCGGCGCACGCCGGCTTCATCCCGCAAGCAATGCCCCTGCGACTGTGCTTAGCAACGGAGACACTGCATCGTGAGGCTTCTTCTGTGGCTTGCTTTTATCGCGGTTGCCATCGGTTCACCCGCGCTGGCGATCGTTTCCCCGAGAAACGGGGGGTCGCTACCGGCCGCCTACCTCGGCGTTGGCGACCGAGCGCGGCCGGTGCGCGGGCTCTCCGGCGCGTGGATCGATAAGGTCCGTGCTATCCGCTCGAGCCGGGAAGCGTACGTGCGCAGCCACGGCGAGCCGACGGCGCTGCCTTCGACCTACCAGGTGGCGGGGAACTTCGACGTACCCGTTCTGCTCGCCCGATTCGCAAACCAGACCACTCCGTATCCTTTCACCGACCTCCAGACCCGGCTCTTCGACGGGGCCGCCGGTACGATCACCGCCTACTTCGACGAGGTCTCGTACGGCGTACTCAACGTCGGGGGTACCGTCCACGACTGGCTCACGGTCTCGCGCAGCGAGGCCTACTACGAAGGCACGTCCAACGGCCTCTCACCGGGGGACGCGCGAACGGGAGAGTTGATCAAGGAACTGCTCGATGCCAATGACGCCTTCGTCGACTTTCGAGCGTTCGACAATGACGGTCCGGACGGGCTGCCCGACTCGGGTGACGACGACGGATTCGTCGACATGGTGGTCATCGTGCACAGCGACTCGGGCGGCGAGTGCGGCGGCGCGGAAATATGGTCCCACACGGGAGATTACCGGTTGTGGCCGATTTCCGGTGGGCAGCCGTATGCGACCGACGACCCCGGCGCGAACGGCGGGTTCATCCGCATCAAGGATTACTCGATCCAGCCGGCGCGGTCGTGCGGGGGCGGCGTGATCGAGATCGGCGGGTTTTGCCACGCGATCGGGCACGCGTTCGGGCTGCCCGACCTGTTCGACCCGGACGGCGGCACCAACGGCATCGGCGATTGGGGTTTGATGGGCCGCGGCAACTGGAACACGCCCGACTCGCCCGCGCACCCGAGCGCCTGGACGCGCGCGCAGCTCGGCTGGGTGGTGCCCGTCGATGTGGGCCCAGGAGGATCGATCCAGGCGATTCCGCAGGCCGAATCCAACCCGGTCGCGTTCAAACTGGCGTTCAGCGACGACCGTTTCCGTCGCATGAAGGATTGCGCGATCGCCGGTCAGTACTCGCTGCGCTGCGGTCTCGATACGGCGGAGGGAGCCACCCGTGGATGGTCGGGGGGAAACGGCTACGGGAACGCGTGGACGGAGGCGGTCGAGCGCGAGTTCCGCTTCGACGGCAACGGCGGCGTGGTTTTTTCCTACGCCTACCAGTACGACCTCGAGGCCAACTACGACTCGGTGTTCGTGTCCATTGACGTCGGCGGCCAGGAGACGGTTCTTGTCGCGTACAACGGAGTTGCGGGCGGCACCGAGACGATCGACCTCGGCCCGTTCCTGACGACGCCGGCGGCCTACACGCTTCGCTTTCGCGTGGTGACGGACACGTTCGGCTCGGACGAGGACGGCCGTTACCTGAGTGCGTGCGGCGCGATTGTGGTCGATGACGTCTCGGTGACCGGCGGCGGCGAAAGCTACGCAACAGACTTCGAGTCGTCGGTGGACGGCTGGTTTCAGGACCCGGCACGCAACCCGCCCGCGGAATACTGGCTGGTGGAAAACCGGCAGGCCGTCGGTTTCGACGTCCACCTGGCCAACTCCGGTCTCCTGATCTGGCACGTGGACGACGAAGTCATGGGCTCGCTTCTGGGCAATACCGGAGGCAGCGCCGATGCGAACGTGCGGGGTCTGGTGCTGGAGGAGGCGGACGGCGTCGGGCACCTGCTGCAGGACCCGGGGAACACTGGCGACGACGGCGACCCTTTTCCCGGCTCGAGCGGCAACACGCGCTTCGACGCCGCCTCGACCCCGGCGAGCGCGAGCAACACCGGCAATCCCACCGAGGTTGAAGTGTCCGCGATCGGTCCTTCCGGTCCGACCGTATCCGCGCTCATCAAGGCGGGCGACCCCGCCCCGACCGCGCTGGGTGTCTCGCCCGCGGTGCTGAGCAACGACCTCGACACGGTGGCGGTCGATATCACCGGCGCGGATTTTCGACACGGCGCGACCTTCGGTCTGATAATGAGCGGAGAGGCGGACATCGTGCCGATCGACGTTCGCTGGCAGGACGCCGGGCGGCTGCAGGGAAAGATAAAGGTATTCAGCCGCAAGGGCGGCACCTGGCACCTCGTGGTCACAAACCCCGACGGGCAGCAATCCGTCGCGGCGGACGCGCTGACGATCGTCCAGATCGTCGCCGCGCGGCTGCTCTACGCGTCGATCTCGGCACAGGGTGCGGGGATCGAACTGCGATTTGGACTTTTTGGAAGGGAGCGGGACGAAACGCTCGTCGTTTTGCGCGCGGCTGCGGCGGCGGGGCCGTGGCGGCGATTGCCGGGGCAGCCGCGGGAGATTCGGGATGGATCGTATCGCTACGTGGACACAGCCGTAGCCGCCGGCCACACCTACCACTATCGTCTCCAAGTCCACAGCGCCGACGGCACGGCGCGCGAGCTCTACGGCGGCAGCGGCACGGCGGCCCCGCGCAGCGTCGTGCTGGAGCAGAACTACCCGAATCCCTTCAATCCGGTTACGACCCTGGCGTATGCGTTACCTGAAGCGATCCATGTAAGACTGGATATTTTCGATACTTCCGGCGCGCTCGTACGCACGGTCGTAAACGGCTTCGAGACGGCCGGGCCGCACGCCCACGTCTGGGACGGCATGGACGGCCGCCACAACCCGGTGGCGTCGGGCGTTTACGTATACCGCCTGCGCGCCGGCGCGGCCACGCTGAGCCGCAAGATGCTCCTCCTCAAGTGATATGGGGTGCCCGCCCTTTCCGGTTCACGACACCGGCAGCGCGATGCGGATCTCGGTTCCACGGCCGGGCTCGCTGGTTGCCGTGATCGTGCCCTTGTGTTTTTGGATGATGTTGTAGGAAATGGACAACCCCAGGCCGGTCCCCACACCCGTTCC
>JBHHVD010000003.1:0-67609 GCA_046754105.1 Candidatus Krumholzibacteriia bacterium | reverse complement strand
ACCCTGGCTTCAGTGTTGCGGTGGACGCTTCGGGCAACGTGATTGTGACGGGGTATTTCCAGGGCACGGTGGACTTCGGGGGCGGCCCTCTCGTCAGCGCGGGCAACTTAGATATCTTCGTTGCCAAATACGACGCGAGCGGCGTGCACCAGTGGAGCCAGCGCTTCGGGAGCACGAGCCCTGACGCGGGCTTCGCGGTCGCCGTGGACGCTTCGGGCAACGTGATTGTGACGGGGTATTTCCGGGGCACGGTGGACTTCGGGGGCGGCCCTCTCGTCGGCGCGGGCACATCTGATATTGTCGTTGCCAAATACGACGCGAGCGGCGTGCACCAGTGGAGCCAGGGCTTCGGGAGCACGAGCATTGACACTGGCTACCGTGTTGCGGTGGACGCTTCGGGCAATGTGATTGTGACGGGGATTTTCCAGGGTGCGGTAGACTTCGGGGGCGGCCCTCTCGTCGGCGCGGGCAACTTTGATATCTTCGTTGCCAAGTACGACGCCAACGGAGTGTACCTGTGGAGCCAGCGCTTCGGGGGTGGGGCCAGGGACTGGGGTCTCGGAGTCGCCGTGGACGTTTTTGACGTGATTGTGGCGGGGACTTTCTTGAGTGGCACTGTGGACTTCGGGGGCGGGACGCTTACCAGTGCGGGTGGCAATGATATCTTTGTTGCTAAATACGGCAGCGCAACCGTTCCCGTATTCATCAGCTATTTCGAAGCTACACAGCAGGGCGACGCCGTGGATGTCACCTGGAGTTTTCGGAGTGACGAGGCGTTGGATCGCTTCATGCTCTACCGCCGGCACGGCGCATCGCGCTCCGCCATCATTACCTCGGGTGATGTTGGGACAGCCCGCTTGTACAAGGACACGGCGGTCGAACCGGGGGAGAGCTATCACTACGAGCTTGTGATTCGCACTGCGAGTGGAGACGAGTTCCGGTCTCCCGTGGCAACCGTGACGGTTTCCCGACTGGCGGCGGCGCTATCCCAGAACTTCCCGAATCCGTTCAACCCGCAGACGACGATCGAGTACACGGTGAGCGCCAAAGCGATGGTCTCGATCGAGATCTTCGACGCATCGGGAGCGCTGGTCACGCGGCTAGACCAGGGGGAGCGTGATGCGGGGACCCACCGCGCTGAATGGGACGGTCGGGATACTGCGGGTCGTTCGGTGTCGAGCGGCGTTTATTTCTACCGGCTCATGGGAGTCGGAGGCACGGGCACTCGCAAAATGGTCATCCTGAAGTGAGCGCCCAGCGAAGGGCGTGTTGTACTTGTCGGCTGCAAGGTGCCGACCGGGGTAGATGCTTGTCAGCCCCGTAGTGAGGGATCGGGTGCGAGTGGTAACACTCGTTGTCTAAGCGATCCGACAAAGTCTCTCTTAAGGAGGCGACACGAGCCGGCGACCGCTGCTGGTAGAACGCGTCGTCGCGCAAAACGAAATCGCGCGAACCACTCGCCTAAGGAATCGGACCCTTCAAAATCAGCAAACGCCCGAACCTTCCAAGAGCGTGGTGCGTGGTGACGTAGGCAATGTAGTACGTGTTACTTGCTCGTTTGGCCGTGGTCCAAACATCATCGAAGTCAGTATATACAAAATGACGTTCGTCCCACCCTTCACCGGTCCAACCACCCTCCAGAGGGTGGTGGTCATAGATCGCGACGAAATCGTACTCTCCTTCATCACCCACTTCAAAAGGGTTCGATTTCCTTCGCCACGTTGAGCGTAAGGAACGACCCAGAAAGACCGGCAGATCGAGGTTGCGCTCCTAACTCGGACTAAGGAGTTGGGCCGTCCGGACCACCACCGATCAGAACAATTCACCTTGTGACAAAGATTTGACAAACCTCGATACGGGGAGAATCTCGATCCCGTCGTCCGTTCTCCGCGCTTTCCGTTCGAGGCAAACGACGACGCGCCGTTTCACCTCTCCATGATCCTGAGAGACATTTCGAAGCCCTTTCAAATGATCATTGGTGATTCGGGCGGATGCCTTTGCTTCGATGGCAAGTTGCATATCATTGATGATGAAATCGACTTCAATCCCGCTCGGCAGTCGCCAATAGGAGATGATCGCGTCGGCATCAGCATAGGCATTGTAGGCGACGAGCTCGTGGAATACCCAGCTTTCGAATGCCTTGCCATAGAGCTCGGAGCCAGGTTGTATCGTACCGCGCCGCGCCAAACGGTTAACCATGCCCACATCGGCAAAGTAGAACTTGGGAGCACCGATCACTCTTCGCTTGGGACGCTTGCGATAGGCCGAAAGCCAGCGCCCGAGGAGCGTGTCTTCCAGAATGCCGAAATAGGCTTTGACCGTGTGAGAAGAAACACCGCATTCGCGAGCAATAGTCGAAAAGTTGACGAGTTCGGTGTCGCTCAACGCTGCGATGTTCAGGAACTCTGAAAAGACTGGAAGGTTTCGAACCAGGCCTTCCGCCGCCACTTCTTCCTTGAGATAATCTGCAACGTATGAATCGAGCAGTTGGCGGGGCCGAGAAGACGCATAGATCCGTGGCAAGTATCCGTGGTTTAACATTCGATCCAATTCGAACTCGCGCCCAAGCTCCGATGCGACAAGGCCGTGCAGCTCATAGCGGACGGCGCGACCACCGAGGAGGTTTGCGGCGCCACGCTTGACTTTGCGTGCGCTTGATCCACAGAGTGCGAACTGGAAACCTCGGTTTTCGAATAGCCCATGGACTTCGTCAAGCAGTGCGGGAACCTTTTGAACTTCATCGATAACGATTTGGCGCTCCCGATCTTCATCACGGAGTTCCTGTCGTAGCAGCCAGGGTTGCTGCATATAGCGCCGGTATTCCTCCGCCTTCAGGAGGTCGATCCAGACAGCCTCCCCGTAGGTGTGGCGAAGCAGTGTGCTCTTGCCTGTTTGGCGGGGACCCCACAGGAAGAATGTCTCCGTTCCGGCAGGAGGCAGTTTCTGAGCCCGGTTAATGTACATGTGATTCAAATTATCATGATAATGTGAAGTGTCAATAAAAAAATGCAGAACGTCTGGATGGGTAAGGACCGAAGTCGTTGGCCATCATCGGGTTAGTATTTACGGGCAATAAGGGTTCGATTCCCGCCGCCTCCACCAATCCGTTCGCTACACTCGCCAAGCAGTCGCCGGACAGACCCCCTCCACCATGTCTCCGCTGGCAAATGGGTCAGGGCTGACTCGAAGGGCCGTAGAGTCTGACCTCGGAGAAACTCGGCCAGTAGCTCTCATCAGCGTCAGTTACCTTGATTCTGACGTAGCGCACCGGAAACGGATACTCGATGTCTCGCGCTCCGTTTGTACTCACCCCGACCGAGGAAATTGAGAATAAACGACACACCGTGACTGACGAGCAGGATCCCCGCGGCCGTCAGCACGCGCGTACCAACGGCGTCGAGCCCGTGTGCGACCGCCGTAATCCCGTCGGATCCCTCTCCCTGCGCCACAAAACCGGGCACCGCCCATACGAGCAGCCCGAGCCCAAGGGCGAAACCACCGAACTTCAGGACGAAAAACCCACCCAGTCCATCCCGGCGGCGGGCACGGTTGTAATTCCGCCGCTTCTGCGGTATCCTGACCGGCGTAGCTCCCCACCGGCCAACCCTCGTCCGGCCCCATCCCCGAGAGCTCCGGGGAGGTCGTCGACATGAACCGCACGCGAATAACCGCCCCCCCGTGGCACAAGAAGCTGCTGTTCTGGGCGATCATCGTGGCCGTCCCCCTCGGCACGCTCGAGCTGGGGTTGAGGACCTACTTCGCCTTTCAGCTGGGCTCGAGCATGCTCTTCTACGGCACGCGGCTGAACCGCCAGAAGAGCGGCGATGCCCACAGCGGCGACATGCACCTCCATGACAACTACTTCAAATACCATCCCTACGAGGAAAGGTTCACCCGCGACCACGAATCCGGCAGGCTCATCCGGGCCACGATCAACGGCAGCGGGTTCCGGGGCCGGGACTTCGACAAGCGGAAGGCGCCACACGTCATCCGCATCGTCACGCTCGGGGCGTCCTCGACGTTCGGTTTTTCCGACCGCGACGACGAGACGTACCCGTACTACCTCGAACAATTGTTGAATCGCCAACGCCCGGGGGATGACCGGTTCGAGGTCATCAATTTCGGCATACCACACCTGAAGTCGGGACAGATACTGTCGCTCTTCAAAGCAGAGGCACTACCGCTGCACCCCGACGTCGTCACGTTCTACGAGGGGGTCAACGACAGCTGGAGCGGCCCCGTGTTGTGGAGGAAAGAACGGGCAGGCAAGAGCGTCGTGCGAGAGAAGCTCAGCCGGGTTTCCCCGCTGCGCCGAGTCTTCCGGTGGCTGCGAGACCATCTCATTACCGTCATCGTCGCCGACCGTTTCATGAGAAGGCCCAGCACGCTCCGGTTCACCGAGACCGACCTCGAGGAGCATATGCGGGGCAGGAGCGAGAATTTCTTGAAGAACATCGGCACGATCGACCTCGAATGCCGGAGGCGGCACATCACGTTCATCGTCGCCAGCCAGCAGGCCAAGTCGTTCCTGGTGGACAGAAAACACATAAGAGGGGTGACCTACGGGGAAGAGAGCATTCTCGTTCGCCAGGATCTTGACCGGAACAAGCACATCACCAACCGCGAGCTCTACTTTCTGACGCACAACGTCCTGATGCGCGATCTCGAAGCATGGGCCGCGGCCCGGGGCGTACCGTACGCGGACGTGATCGGAGCGATGGACCAGCGAAGAGACTGCCTCGTAAGCTGGGTGCACTTGAACCCCGAGGGCAACCGCATGGTCGCCCGCGCGTTCGCCACGGCGATCCGCCGCGAACTCAAGATCGCTTCGGCCCCGGACTCGATGCCGCGCACGGGTTCCAAGACCTACTGAACTCCCGCCGGCGCGCTTTCCCCCGGGTCCTCGCGTGGCCTCACGATACCCACTACCGCTAGTTGGCCGGAGCGCTCCCGGAGAGTCACGTGC
This sequence comes from Candidatus Krumholzibacteriia bacterium, assembly GCA_046754105.1. Lineage (GTDB taxonomy): Bacteria > Krumholzibacteriota > Krumholzibacteriia > WVZY01 > WVZY01 > JAZGDW01. Next base: position 62,643 of record JBHHVD010000003.1, on the reverse strand, counting down.
ACCGGTCTCTGCCAGTGCGTGAAGTCGGGATGGATTGCATCGACAGCGGCCACGGCGTACCGGTCGCCGGCATCGTCCACGGGGCCCCACGCCGCATCCGGGACGAACGCCGCCGGCCCGTCGAGCGTGACCACGGCTCCCACCGGCTGCTCCTTATTGGCGAGGTTGTCGAGCGCGGACCATTGCACGCTGTATCGCGCACCGGGACGGGCAGCCCCCACACGGACCGCCGCGTTGTCGAAGGTCAGCTTGGTGCCGCCGCCTGCCGCCCGGCCGACCGCGAAGTTATCAAGAGGGCTGGTGCGGGTGATCCAGTAGTTTACGCACTTGTGCTTCCGCTTCAGGATGACCTCGGTCAGGTAGCTTTCCGCCTCCGGGTCGCTTATGTGCCCGACCTTCACCACGGCGCGGATCATGTCGTCTGTGAGGCGGGAGAGGATGCGGGCCGCCCAGAACGCGTCGGCGGCATCCATACGACTGAACGCTGGGTGCGGGTACTGCGGCTTCCACTTCGCGGGCTCGAAGAAATCGCCTTCGAAGTTGCCCACGGCGGGGTAACCGGGATACTTCACGTGCATCCAGTCGCGGGACCACAGTCCGAGCGAGAAGATCCCCTTAACGATCTTCGTCTTCTCGAAATAGTATTCGTTGCCGGCCCGGGGCTGCTGGGCCGAGGTGCTCCCGCTTCCCATGTTCGAGCCGAAGTCGAGCAGGTAGTGCCGAATGAACCGGCTGCCGTTTTCCTCCACGTAGGTGTCGAAGGTGTTCAGCGCGCGCGAGTCGTCATGGTTGAGCCACGCGGCGAATACACGCAGTCCGCGCAGCTCCCTGCGCCGGTCGTGCGGAAAGATGTCGTTCGGATCGTCCGAGCGAACCCCGTAATACTTGAACTCGCCAACCGGGCGGCCCGGAATGTACTTGCTGGCCAACGCCCGGATGGTGCCATCCGGGTTTCTGACTTGCCGCCGTAACCAGTGATCCAGATCGGCCGGCTTGATGGGCTTCTTGCCGCCCGAGGCCCGGTAGGTAGCCCCCGGTTCGATCTCGAGCAGCGAGCGGTCGACGTTGACGAGGTAGTCGGAAGGCACGTTGTAGCCGAGGGCGTGGAAGATCTTGGTGGAGATCATTTCGACCGAAGACGGCAGCTCCCACAGATCCAACGGATCGAGCTTGATGAGGTAGGTATCCCCCCGGCTGTCTCGAATCGTGAACTTCGGGGTGATGCCCGACCACGGCCTGCCGGTCACCGTCCACGTGCCGGGCGCCGGCCCGTCTACGACGTCGGGGCCGCGCAGCAATTCCTCGATGGTCATGTCATGCTGCCCGAGACGGTTCGTAAACCAACTGGAATTCGGCACCTCGTCGAGCGTGTTGACGTTGAGTGACGGGCCGTGGGGAGAACCCGGAGTGCGAAACGTGTTCTGGAAGTAATCGTAACTCTTGTGCAGCTCGAACGTGGCCGGTGGCGGAATGTCGCACGTGTCCGTATCCACCCAAAGAGGATCATCCGGATAAAAACGCCTTGCCGTGCCGTCGCCGGCCTTGTTGACGTGCTGGGCAAGCGCTTCCGATCGTTCGCCGGCAAACGACACGGGCAGGAGCAAAACGACAGCAAGCACGATCGCGCGAATACCCGGTTGGCGCAGAGCGTGGGACGACCGGTCAGAAAGCACTTTTGTACCTCAGGAATGGAATGAATCCTTCACGGCTGATGGCCAGATCGAGCCGCAGAACGAAAGCATCAAATTTATGAAAGCGAAATCCGAGGCCCCAGGAGTTTTGGAGGTTATCGAAGTCCAGGTCGCTCTTGTCGGAGGCGACCTTGCCGGAATCGACAAACAGGGCCATATCCAGCGCCCACCAGGCCTCCCAGCGGTATTCGGCGCCGAAGAGGATGCTGTTCCGCTCGCGGAAGCGGGACTCGCGAAATCCGCGAAGCACGCTGGACCCGCCCAGTGTCGGCATGAAGTAGAACGGCACGTCGCTACCCGAGTTGGTGTCGGTAATCACGGCATTCGCTCGCAGGGCCAGGACGCGGTGTTCTTGCAACCACGGAATATACTGCTGGGCCTCGAACTCGAAACGGCGAAAGTCGAAAGCCCCAAGGTCCCGGTCCTCGTAAACCGATACCTTCGCACCGGCGAAGCTGCCGGCCCGGGTGTACGAGGGGTTGTCGCGGCGATCGACCCGCAGCCAGCCGTCTATGCGGACGAAGTCGGGCTCCGCGCTGAAGCCGGGAAGGGTGGCGGGAGCGAACACCTCCTCCGTCGATGGATATAAATCATCCTCTCCGCTGCGAACGCGCGGGCTCAAAAAGGCGGCGCCCCCGCCGAAGTGGAGCCAGCTCTCCGGTTCCCACTGGAAATCGCCGCCGACTTCCCAGGCGTCTAGCCGATAACTCGTACGGTCGCTCTCCCGAGTCGCATCGAGGCCAAATCCGAAGAAGTCCTCCTCGGCGTATTCGTAGTACTGGCCCATTAGAGACACGTGGAACGGTGCGCCGCGGATGTTTCGCAACGCCACCTCCGTCCGCCCGCGGAAATAACTGGCGGTGCTGAATGCGACCTGCGCGTCGACGTCGAGGCGGTTGCTGAGGTCCGCGTCTTCGTACAGCGAACCGACCGCCAGGTCGGTGAAGCCCAGGCCGTAGGCAAACCCCGCTCCGGAAGGGAAATCTCCGGTGGCGAAATGGAAACCCGCCAGGCCACCCCGTAGTTTGCCAGCGAAACCCACGACGTTGTTCAAACCGATGATGAGCTTCTCTGTGGTCGCTCTCTCTGGTTCTCTAACCGCAGCCGCCTTCGCCCTTCGTTCGTCCCGGAGAAGGTCGGCGCGGCGCGGTGCCGTTCCCTGGGCAACGGCGAGCGGCCGAGAGAAAACAAGCGGCTGCGCCGTCAGTATGACGGCAAGGGCCACGCCTGTCCGGATACTCCTCAACATGGTCTGTACATCCTGGGTAAAATTCAGGTTAGCGCTCGCTCGAGAGAGCGGCCTTGCAAATGAGTGACGTCATTTTATACATCTTTTCGCTAGCCGAATCAATGCCAAAGGCTCGCGATGGGTTCTACCGGCTCCTGCCGGCAAGGCACGAGCGTATAGTCGGAGTGGCCTTCAAAACCTTTCAACCGAGTGCGCCGCACATCCCGCCGACACGCTCGGATCGGGAGTCGATCGGGTGTTCGTCTACCGCGGCCCGTTGTACTGCGCCCCTGGTGACGCCGGCGCGTAACACGGCATACGCTATTATTAGAGGTTGCGGAAAATTCTTGCGATTAGTATCTTTACAGCAGTTTTGCCCGGCAAGAGGCCCTTGGCTATCGGAAAACTTTGCCGAAACGTTCGCGCTCGGTGTAATGGCTGCCACGCTCGGACGACCGATGGGGGTCAATGCTTCTTTGCTTTATGGCACAGCCTCATTCCGTGGAGGAAAATCATGACATCCGTGCAACGCTTATTGTCCTTCGCGCTCATCGTCGCGCTGCTGCCCGCCGGGCATAGTGTCTTGCCCGTTCACGCCGATGTGGTTCCTGGTAACGATCTCCACCTCGAGTCCCACCGGGGTTCCGTCGTGCTGGTGGATTTTTGGGCCTCCTGGTGCGGTCCCTGCCGGAAATCGTTCCCGTGGATGAACGAGATGCACGAAAAATACAGTGCCGAGGGACTCGTTATCATCGCCGTGAACGTGGATCGCGACCGTAACGCAGCGCAGGCGTTTCTGAAGAAACGGCCTGCCAGATTTCAAGTCGTGTATGACACGAAGGGCCAATTGGCGCAGAAGTATGAACTGGAAGCAATGCCAAGTTCGTTCCTCTACGACCGGGAGGGACACCTGGTGAGCGACCATCTGGGTTTTGTGGAGAAAGAATCGGCCGGTATGGAAGCCGACATCGAGGCCTTGTTGCACGGGGAGGCGAGCGAGAATGGGTCGAATCAGACCGCGGTGGAAGACGACGATTAAATCATCGATACTGGTGCTCTTTCTTTTCGCCGTCACGGGATGCTCGACACTGGGCGCGCAGCCGTGGCAGCGCGATCTCCTGGCGAAACAGCAGATGCAGTTGGACCCCGATCCGCTGGATTCTGCCTTCGACGCGCACATCTACTTCAGCAAGGAAGCTTCGAGCGGTGGCGCGGGGTTCGGTGGTGGCGGTTGTGGATGCAACTAGGCCGCGCACGCGACGCTCAGGGCTTTGAAACTCTCCTCATTGATAGTATTAACGAGCAAGTACATTTGATGACCTGCTTGGCCGGCCGACCGGCGGAGGCCCGGATAAATGAAAGCCAGAGACCCGAAGTTCATTCGCAGCGCGCTGGCGGCCGCGTGTACGGCGATCGGGGTGAACGCGCAGGCGATTCCACCCATCGAAATCGATACCGCGGCGCTTTTCTATACGGAATCCGATCGCGTGACCGCGCTCGAGTCCCGGGTCAACGCACGTACCGCGATCGGCGAGGGCAAGTTCTTCAACCTGCAGCTCGTCTACGATGCGCTGAGCGGCGCCTCTCCGAGTGGTGCCACGCGGACCGACGCCGTACAGACACTTACCCGCCCTTCCGGCATCGGGTCTTATACGATTCAGCCCGGCGAAGACCCGCTGGATGATACATTCAAGGATTCCCGCGTGGAGGCCGACGCCAGTGTCGAACTGCCGCTCGGGCGCCTGTCCAGAGTCTCCGTGGGCGTAACGGGCTCGAACGAATTCGATTACCGGTCCATCGGCGCCACTGCCACGGTAACGCGGGATTTCAGCAAACGGAACCGCACGCTCTCCGTCGGCGTGTCGGCATCCGACGACGAGATAGACCCCGAGGGCGGCCCGCCGATACCCTTCGCTTCGATGCAGCCGGCGGGGACGGCGCAGCCCAGAGAGACGGGGACGAAGAGCCGGACGACGGTCGACGTACTGCTCGGCCTGACCCAGATAGTCAGTCCCTCCACGCTCGCGCAGATCAACTACTCGCTCACGGAATCCGACGGCTATCATACCGATCCGTTCAAACTCCTGAGCGTGGTGGACGGGGCCGCCGGGCCGAACCCCGGCGCCACGGTGGATTACGTCTACGAACGGCGCCCGGATTCGCGCACCAAACAAAGTCTCTACGGCAAGGCGAAGCATCATCTAACACGCGACATCGTGGATCTCTCCTATCGGTATCTGTGGGACGACTGGGGAGTTCGTTCGCACACCGTGGAGACCCACTACGCCTGGCAGCTCGGGCCGGGCAACTACCTCATTCCTCACGTTCGGTACTACCACCAGTCCGCGGCGGATTTCTACCGCCACAGTCTCGTTCAGGGAGCGGCGACGCCGGCCTTCGCCAGCGCCGATCCGCGGCTCGGCGAGTTCGACGCGTGGACGACCGGTGTGAAGTACACGCGTACGCTGGCGAACGGGCACAAGATCGGCTTCCGTGGGGAGTACTACCTGCAAATCGGCGACAGCAGCCCACCCGACGCCATCGGTCTGCAGCGGGGCCAGGATCTGTACCCGTCGTTGAACGCCCTTATCACTCAAGTCAGTTATTCGTTCACCTGGTAAGTCCAGCCCATGTCCGCGGCCGGTGACACGTGTCTCGAGCAAAAGGGGGACCACTGGTCCGGCACCTTTATGGCCATGGCCAGCCCCTGCGAAGTGCTCATGGCCGTGCCGGACCGGCAAGAGGCCCGGCGCCTGCTGGATATCGCGGCGCCGGAAGCCTTCCGCATCGAGCGAAAGTTCAGCCGCTACCGCGACGACAACATCATCTACAAGATAAACAATGCAGTCGGCAGGCCGGTGCGCGTAGATGATGAGCTCGCCGGCCTTCTCGATTTCGCGCAGAAGTGCTACGACCTGAGCGACGGCCGATTCGACGTCACCTCCGGCGTGCTGAGGAACGTGTGGAAGTTCGACGGTAGTGACCGCGTGCCCTCGAAGGCAAAGGTCAAAAAGCAGCTCCGATTCGTCGGTTGGGAGAAGAGCCGCTGGACGAGGCCGTGGTTCGAGCTGCCCGCGGGGATGGAAATCGACCTCGGCGGCATCGGCAAGGAATACGCCGTCGACCGCGTGGCGGGCCTGCTGAGGGCGGAGACGGCGTCGAGCACGCTCGTGAACTTCGGGGGCGACCTGTTTGTGAGCGGCCTGCGCCCAAACGGCAAGCCCTGGCAGGTCGGCATCGAAAACCCCAATGTGCCGCTGGACGCAACGGGCATCCTCGAGCTTCGGCGCGGGGGCGTGGCGACGAGCGGGGATGCGGCACGTTTCATCTTGAAAGACGGTGTGCGCTACTCGCACGTACTCGATCCGCGAACGGGTTGGCCGGTGATAAGAGCCCCGCGCTCTGTAACGGTGGCCGCGGAATGCTGCACGGAGGCGGGACTGCTGGCCACACTCGCCATGCTGCACGGGGAGGGCGCCGAGGAGTTCCTGGAGACCCAGGGAGTCCGCCACTGGTGCCTGCGGTGAAAACATTTCCCACGGCTAAGGAATCGGGTCCACCTCGCCGACGTTGAAGGTGATCGGCGTACCGCCGTCCGGGGTTACAACCAGCGAGCCATCCTCGTACGAGCCCGAGATCATCCAGTTCCACTCGCCGACGTGGGTGGTCACCGGCACCACGGCCCATACAAACCAGTCCTTCGGTCCGGGCGTTGTGAAATATCGCCTCTTGAACCACAGGTTCGGGGGTGTGCAACCGACCGGATCGTGGTTCCACGCGCCGATCCCGATAAACACATGGTAAGTGCCCCGGAACGGGATGCGAAACGTTCTGGAATCACCGGGAAAGATGCTCTCTCCGGGTGCGGCCAGGCACCGCGCGGGGTCGTCGGTCAGCGAGTCGCTTAGCACGTAAAGACCGGCTTCCGGTTGTGCGACCTTGAATTGCACGACGTCGTGAATGCTGAGGCTCTGCGACATCTGATTCGTGAGCGTGATGCGCCTCGGCGGATCGAGGACCTCGAACGTCACACCTACATCCTGGGGGCTGTTGTCCGCCACGGGAGAGGACACGGATACCGTGGCACCATACTGCCCCGAGCTCAGACCTGCCAGGGACCCCTGCAATTTCAGGTTTGTAGGAGCGGTCGTCCCCGGTTCGAACGTCGCGGTCAACCAGCCGGTCGGTTGACCGGGGTCGTAGGCGATACTCGTACTCAATTCCGTCACACTTCCCGTACCGCTATTCATCACCGTCACCCACCACGGCGGCGGATCCGGGTTCCCCATCCTCCCGACGATCGTCGTTTCCGTCAATGACAGTGCGATCAGGGGACCCGACCCTTGCCCGACGTTGAACGATGCGGTAGCAATCGCGTTCGGCGCGTCCGGTGAAGACACAATAACGAATGCGGAATGGACACCTGCCGGGAGTGTGCCCGCCGTCGCCTGTAGCGTAATGGTTGCCGGGGCGGTGGTTGAATGCAACGCGGCGGACAACCATCCACCCAGCCCCCCGTACTCCACATGCACGGCAAGCCCCCCGAGTGGCAGGTCTCCGCCATTCGTTACATCGAGCGTTTGTGCGAGGGGATCCGGTCCGCCAACGGGTGCGTTGAATATGACTTGTTGAGTGGACAGCACGATGCGCGGCGAATCCGCGGCGATGAAACAGGTCACGCTGACCGCCTGTGGGCTGTTCGCTGCCACCCCTGATGATATCGACACGGTGGCGGTGTGGCTCCCGTTCGGGGTGCTCGCAACCTGCGCCTGGAGCGTTAGCTCCGCCGGCGCTGTTGTACGGTCAAAGGTCGCCGTCAACCATCCGCCAACGCCGCCGTACGTCACCGTCGCGGCGAGTCCGGTGAGGCTTCCCGAAGCCCCGTTCGAAACGGTCACCGTTTGCGGTGCGGGGTCTCCGGCACTGTGCGACGTGGCGAAGTCGACGGTCGCCTTCGACAACACGATCTGCTCTTGTCCCGCGGGGCCGACCGGCGGGTCGTCACCGCCACACTGGCAAAGCAGCACCACCATCGCGATCAGAGAAATAGACTGCCAGAACATCGACCGGGAAAGAGACCCCCGGCGGGCGGGCCGTGATTGATATGTCGGACATCGCAAGTACGTGTCGAGGCTACCCATAACCGTCCTCCTCTATCGAGGCGCCCGCCGGAGCCACTCTATTCGCGACGCCAAACCGCGGACCAGGCGAACCGGGGACGTACAGTAACAGTATCAGTCATGCAGAATCATTACGGGCAGGCCAACAACCGGTAACGGCGACACGCATCGCCGAAACCGTGATGGTTTAGTTTACAACATGAAACGGGGCAGGTCAATCAGACGTTGGCTGATGTCCGTCTACAGGATCCGTTTTCCCATCAGACTGAGGACGAGTTCGACACCGAGCAACGCCGTCTGGTTCTGGATGTCGAGGACGGGATTGACCTCGACCATGTCCATCGAAACGACGTTGGCGTGATCGCCGAGCATCTCCATCGCCAGATGCGCTTCGCGGTAGGACACGCCTCCACGGACCGGTGTCCCCGTGCCCGGGGCCACCTGCGGGTCGAGGACGTCGAGATCGAAAGAGAGGTGGACTCCCGCGGTGCCGGTGCCCGCGATCTCGATGGCTTCTTCGAAGACCCGCCGCAGGCCTCGTTCGTCTAGGTCTCGCATCGTATACACCGTAACCCCCGCGCCCTTGATATTGGCCTTCTCCTGCTCGTCGATATCGCGGACGCCGATGATGACCGTTTTGGCGCGGTCGACTTTCGGCGTGCGGCCACCGAGGTTGACGAGCTCGTCGTCTCCCAGTCCCGCCGATACGGCCAGCGACATGCCGTGGATGTTCCCGGACGGGGTCGTCTGCGGCGTGTTGAAGTCGCCGTGGGCGTCGAACCAGATGAGACCGAGCGGCTGGCCCTTCTTGGCGAAATACCCGGACGAACCCGCAACCGAGCCGATGGCCAGGCTGTGGTCGCCGCCCAACACCAGCGGAAAACGGTTTCGTTCGAGGCCGCCCCGCACCGCATCCATCAACTGGCGGCAGGTAGTGAGAATCGGCTCTTTGAACCGCAGGTTTCCGTGGCCCACCTGCTGTACCTCGGGGATCGCGACACCCAGGTCACCGCAGTCTTCGATGGCGAAGCCGAGTTTCTCGAGCCGCGGTTCGATGCCCGCGATACGGATGGCGGACGGTCCCATATCGACACCGCGGCGACCGGCGCCAAGATCGATGGGCACACCGATAATGCAGACGGAATCCTTATTAATGGGCATCGATCATGTTACCTCGAGCGAGAGGCCGTGCTTGTTCAGAGCATCAGCTTGCGCGGGCAGGGTGCAAGCGCGCGACCGTTCCATTTGAGGATACCACAGTCAACCGGCGACCGCCCTGCCGTCACTCGCCGGCGATCGCCCGGGCCGTCCTGCGCAGGTCGTCGTCGGCGGTGTAGGCGGCCAGGAAGCGCCGCGCATAACGCCCGGCAAGGCCGGCATTCCCAAGCGCTTTCTCGATCACGGCCAGGTGATAGTAGGCTTTGTGGAACTCCGGCCCGCCGTCGGCGGCCCGCCGGAAGTGCGGGCGCGCGGGCCCGAATTTTTCCTGTTCGACCAGTACCAGGCCGAGCACGAAGTGCGCGCGGGAGTCGCCGGGGTCGATGGCAAGCGCCTCGTCGAGGCGCTGCTCGGCTTTTGCGTACTCTTTTCTCAGTAGATAAATCGAACCCAGGTTGATATGGAGCGGCGCGTTGTCCGCCCACGATTGCAGCGCGCGTTCCATGAGCGGGACGGCCTCGTCGTACTGCCCACGGCTCGCATAGATGCCCGCCAGGTTGTTGAGCGCCTCGGCGTGATTGGGATCGAGGCGGATGGCGGTGGCGTAGGCCAGCGCGGCCGCCCGGGCATCGCCGTTCTCGCGGGCCAGGTTGCCGACGTTTACGTGCGCCCGCGGATTCTCCGGTGCCTGGGCCACGGTCCTGGCGTAGAAGACCGTGTTGTTCTTCCAGTCCCCGTTGCGGGTGACGGTGCGTGCCGCACCGGCGGCGAGGGCGGCCGCAAGCAGCAGCGCCAGCGGTCCGCGGAGGGAGCGCGATGACCGAAGCTCTCCGGCCGGCGGGCCAAAGGCGGCGTGGCGCTGTGAGAGCGTCCCCGTAAACACCCAACCGAGTACGAGCGCCGCGCCCAGCGATGGAAAATAAAGAAAACGATCGGCCGAGATCTCGCCGATGGGTATCAGGTGCAGTACCGGACCGATCCCAACCAGAAATATGCCGGTGCCGAGGACGACGGCCGGCCGGTGACGGAGGCGACGGACGCTCCAGACGAGGAGCGCCAGCGAGACGGTGCCCAGGATGACGTACGGTTGGGCGAGGGATTCGGGTACGGGCACATCCCACTCGGCGTTGAGCCGAGCGGGAAAGAAAACTTTGAAGACGTACCCGGCGAGGACGGCGAGGGGCAACGCAATCCGGCCGGCGGCGCCGGGAGCGACCGGCGAATGCTCCGTGGTGAAGGTCCCGATGGCCGCATGACGCGCCAGGAGGTAGAACGCGAGTACGATGGCGAAGAGAAGGGGCGGAACCAACGCCCCGCGGGTGCCACGAGCCCCGTCGACCTTCCCGGGCCGGTACGCGGCCAGACGTGGAAACACCCCCAGCTCCAACAGTGCCACCACGGGCACCAGGCACGCTGCGAGTTCCTTGGACAGCAGGGCCAGGCAAAACGCGACGAGCGAGACGGCCAGCACCGCCTTTCTTCCGCGTCTCCTGAACACCACATAGCAAATGAGCGATACGAGCATCCACAACGTGGCCAGGACGTCCGTCCGCCCCGCGACCCACGCGACGTTTTCCGTGTGGGCCGGGTGCACGGCAAAGAGCAGTGCGCTTACGAACGCGATGCCGGTGTGCCGGAAAAGAAGCCACAGGAAGAGAAATACGAGCACGCAGACCACGGCGTTCAAGAGCACGTTCGTCACGTGAAAGCCCACCGGGCTTGCGCCTGATAACTTGTAGTCGACGTGGTAGGAAAGTGTCACCAGCGGCCGGTAATACCCGCCCTTGCGGTGGGGTGCCGTCACGAACTCCTGCGTGAAGATATTCTTGACGGTTGGCGCGTCCAGAGTGCGGATCGCTTCGTTCTTGACGATAATGGGGACGTCGTCCCAAACGAAACCGTGGCCGATCGTATTCGCGTAGAGCGCGAAGGCCACCAGGAAGACGACCAGCGCCGGGCGAGCGGGGGTTTCGAGCCAGCCGCGCCGCCGGGGGGGCCGCCTCGACCCGCCCCCTGGAACGTGCTCAGTGGCACGCCGGGCGGCACGCCGCGGCGTTTTCTTATCGGCCTGGGAGCCGTCGGGCCGCCTGGGTTTTGGCGTCATCCCGCCCGCCTTGTCGTTTTGGAAAGAGCGCGTGCAGCAGCGCCTTGCTCTCCACGTCGCTGTCCCGCCACGCGGCGTGCGAGATGACGACGGGACAACCGCACGCATCGCACGCCGCGTTTTCGGCAAACGTGCACGGACTCTTGACGCCAAAGCGAACGTCGAACGCGATCGCAACGTCCCGGTATATACATTTCTTCGCTATCTCCGCGCTGTAGCGCGGTCTGAACAGCTCGATCGCCCGCCGCGAATGGAGCAGGACACCGGGGTTGGCGTCGTGTATGCGTAACAGTTCATCCACGGCCCGGTCGCGCCGGTTGTCATCGAGCCGCGACGGGTCGCCCGGCCGCCCGACGTGAAAGCCGACCAGGATCCCCAGGGCCCGCGTGGATTCCACGAGGTGGGGAAACGCATCGATAGAATCGACCGACGACGAGGTCAGCGTGGTGGCGATGGCGAAGGACCGCTCGGGAAGTGCGCGGATGTGCTGCATGGCGAGGGCGAACGTGCCTTCGCCTCGAAGCGCGTCGTGCGCCGCTTCGGGGCCGTCCACCGACACCAAAAGGCCCGCACCGAGGTCGGCGGGTATGGGAAGCGCACCGGAGGTGGCCACCGCGTTGCGCGCAAAGAGATCCATCGCGCGACGGAGCAGATCGGGCTCGAGCAGGGGCTCGCCGCCGATCCAGAAGGCGGAGCGGATGCCGTATCGATCCCGTGTTGCCGCGAGTCTTTCCAGAAAAGCGTCACGGTCGAGCTCGGCCGGTATGGCGGATACATTTGTATAGTAGTAACAGTGCCTGCATCGAAGCGGGCACCGGTTGGTGAGATCGAAAATGCCGATCGGTCGTTTGCCGTAGTACATGGTCGAGGAGCTTGTTTTTTACACGACCGTGGCGGGGTTGTCCATCGGAAAATGGCCGCTGCAGGCATCCGGGCTGGCGGGGTGATGCGGGGGCGCGCCGTGGCCGCGGAAGACCGGTGGCGATACCCCGCGGCCGGGGTGGGGCGGTCCGCCGGCGGCCGGGCAGGCAGGACGGCCCACGGCAGGCAGGACGGCCCACGGCGGGTGGGACGGCCCGCGGCGGGTGGGACGGCCCGCGGCCGGGCGATTTGCGGTTGCGTTGCGATAGCCATTCGCCAATGTTTCTGGTAGGATAATCAGGGACAGGTTCGAAACCCCACGTGCACTACCCCACAAGAGCGGCGGCGCGAGCCCCACGGCGTCCGATCCCCACAGAAAAAGGTTTCAGGTATCCGCCGCGCGGCGGCGCGAAACCCGGGCAAAAAGGGGCGAGTCCAATGAGACGATTGTTCGTGACGGTCGTTTTGACGGTGTTCATGAGTGCCTGTGGAGGCGAGGATGCACAGATACCGCCGCCGCCACCGGGTCCGAGCGAGGTGGTAACGGTCCCCATCGTGCCGATGGGAGACGTCTCGGTACTCGCCGGCGACACCGTGACCTACAGGAGTGGTGGTGCGGCGAGCAGTCTGGAGCATCCCGTCGAGTATCGTTTCGACCTCGACCGGGCGGGGGCGGGCGACCGGACGGCGTGGGGGGATGCGGACACGGCCAGCGTCATCTGGTCCGGGGTGGGTCTGCTGGATGTCGCCGCGCAGGCGCGCTGCAAGATCCATCCGCTAGTCGAGTCCCAGTGGTCTCCCGCGCTGACGGTGATGTTGGGATTGACCGCGGATACGGAGATCACAACGATCCTCGTCACGTATCTCGTCGGCGGCCAGCCGGTGAACGAGTTCGTCGATTTCATGGACGCGGTCCCGGATACGGTCCCCTACCGAAGCTGGATTACCGTGTTCTACGAGGGAAGCGGGTTTGCGCCGGCACTCTGCGCCGATCCGGTCAATATGTGCTTCGAGTACCAGTTGAATTACGAGCGGGACTCACGGTTCTTTCCCCCCGGCGTGAAGTTCTTTCAGTCCCCGTGGCTGCCCCTCGACCCCATCGACAACAACCCGTTCAGCGGGGTGGATTCGACGTCGATGAATATCGGCAGCCTCGAATACGTCATCCGGGCGCGGACGACGAACCCGACCGGTCCCGACCCGACGCCGGCCTCGGTGCCCATCGTCGGTAATTTTGACCCGACCCTGGACAGCTTCCGGCTCGAGAACCATGACGGCACCGTCATCAACGACAACGACACCATCGTGTGGGACTGGTGGGCGCCCGCCGACAGCGGTTTCGCCATCATCGGGCTGGACCCCTTCAAGACGAAGACGTTTCGTTTTTTCATCCACGCCACCGGACACGATCACCCGAAGGAAGACGGATCGGGTATCGCCGCCTGGCGCTACACGTTCCCGCGGGTGAGCGACGGTTTCGAGGAGTCGTTCGGGCGCGCCGGGGCCTGGTTCGACGGCGCCGCCAGCTCCACGCTCGCCGATACCGTCACCTATACCGCCGTCTACCCGTTGGCGGACGTCCGGGGCGATTCCGTATTCGTGGACGACCCGCCGTCGTGGCAGGACCAGACCCACGACTACTCGGTCACCGGGCGCGATCTGCCCGGCCTCGAGAATTTCGAACAGTATGTGTTCTTTCTCGGGAAGAAAAACCTGATAAACAGCTACACGACGGCGGATATGGCCCGGCGGACGCAGACCGGCACCATGCGGTTCCACATCAAGCTGCGGCGTTGACGTCGTAGCCGAGCGGGCGGGCGCCGAAATGGAGGGCGAGGCCGCCGTACCCGGCCTTGTCATCGACTGGGGTCGTAATCGAATCCCGCCATGCGCTCCGCGCAAATCGATTCGATACGGGCGAGATTGTCACTACCGTAGAAATCCACCCACCGCACGCCGCGGTTGCCGGCCGGCTGAAACTGGACGTCGACGCGTCCCGATACGTCGTGTCGGGCCGGCATGCCGAGGACTTCGGCCAGGCGCGTGATCTCGCCCATCTTGTCGTCGAGAAAGGTCTCGTAGCGAGAGAGCACGGTGCGCTCGCTGTGCCGCCGGTAGAGATCGATCGCGTGGTTCCAGCGGTGGGCCAGGGCGTCGATATAGTGACCGCCCTCGATGCCGAGCCAGCGGTTGTCGAGGATCAGCCGCCAGGCGCGGCTCATTCCCTCCAGCTCGCGCTCATCGAGGCCCTCCAGGTTGCCGGGGATACCGACGCGGTCGAGGATGCTGCGGATATTGTCCCGCGGGTCGCGGATGACCATGACAAACCGCGAGCGCGGAAAGTACCGTGACAGCTCATCGTAGAAAAGCGTCAGGCTCGGTTCCTTTATGATCGGCCGCGAGAAGTCGAGCTTGTTGCGCCGCACGAACGCGTCGAACGACATCGCCCCCGATTTGACGTGGTCGATCACCGGGTCGGACATTTCCTTCTTGAGATCGAGCGTCGCGCGGATGCCGGTCATTTCGGAGAGCAGCGCAGCGATGGCCGTCGTGCCGGACTTCTGGTTGCCCAGGATGAGCAGGGGGCCGGTATGTACCGTGGCCCCGAGGGATCGCACGAACTCACTCGCTTGCCCGAGCGCCGCGCGCACGCGCCGGTTGAGCCTTCTCGCCGGGTGGATTCGTGGTTCGCCGGCGGACATCAGTGCAACGGCTCCGCGGTTTCGTCTGCGGCCGGGGGTCGCGCGGGGCGCAGCTCGCGTGCGAGGCGCAGGAGGTCGATAGCCGAACGGCGGCCGTGGGGAAGCCCGACCCACACCACGGCGTAGCACACCAGATAAAGAGCGAAATCGATCACGAGGCGCGCCCCCACGGCGATTGGCAAATCGATCGAGCGCCCCACGATATGAAGCGCCGCGCCCGCCACGAGCGATGCCGTAAACGGCCTCCATACGGCGGCAACGAAATCGGACAGGCCCAGGGGGGTGGGACGGAAACAATACACGAGCGCCGGCACTCTCAGGAGCACGACGGCGGCGCTAAACGCCGTACCGACCCCAAGGGCACCCCATCGGAGCCCCACCGCAAAAGCAGCGACGGTGAAGGCTGACGCGAATATCCCCCACCTGAACTGACGGTGCGTCTGGTCCAGGGTTACGTAGACCCAACCGGTCGCCACGTTGAAGGTGCCAAAGAAGGCCGCCGGCGCGAGCGCGCGGAATATACCGACCGCCTCGATCCACTGGTCACCGAGGACGGTCAGCACCGCCCGCTCGGCGTCCACGAACAGAAACGCGATTACGGGCATCCCGGCGGCGACCGCGAGCATCACGCCGCGGCGGTAGTAGGCGCGGAACCGGTCCAACTGGCCCTGCAGCCGGCTCAAGGTCGGAACGGCGACGGCGGTCAGTGGGACGTTGATCTGCTGTATCGGAAGCAGGACCAGCGCGTAGGCCTTGGTGTAGAGACCCGCGGGTGCGGCCCCGTAGTAACGGCCGATGAGCACCTTGTCGAGGTTGCGCGCAAAATAGTTGATGAGATTGAACCCGGTCAGATGGGCGCCGAACGAGAGCAGCGTTCGCACGCCGGAGCGCCTCGCGGGCCTGCCGGGCCGCCAGCCGCACGCCGCCCACACGCCGGCCGCGGTCGCGACCTCTTTCGTAATCGGCGCGAGCACGAGCGACCAGTATCCCAACCCGGCCAGCGCACAGGCGACCGCGGTCGCAAGGCCGATGGTCATGGCCGAAATCTCGATGGCCGCTATCGCGGCAAATCGCATCTGCCGCCGCAGCAGCGCCTGGTGCTGTACGGTGAGCCCGCTGAAGATGACGGTGATGGCGAGGGCCATGGTGATGAGACGGACCCTCGGCTCGTCGTAGAGCCAGGCGAAGAGCGGCGCCACCGACGCGGTCAGCGCCATGATCAGGAAGCTGGCGCCGAGGTTGATCCAGAACAACGTGCTGACCTGGTCGTGGCGGATGTCGTGGCGCTGCACGGTGGCCATGGCGAGGCCCATGTCCTTGAACGTGGCGATAAAGCCGATGATCGCCATGACCATGGCGATCAGGCCGAAATCCTCGGGCGTGAGGATGCGGGCGAGGATCGCCGTCGAGCCCAGCGTGAGGATAAACTTGGCGCCCTGGTTGCCGATGGTCAAGGCACCGCCGCGGACCGACCGACGGCGGAGATCACCGGTGAGGTGATCCACGTCGAGATACTGTTGCGGTCCCCTCTCGGAGGTATTCAGTCGTGGCACGATCCCGTACGCCGGTTAGAGTGGCATCGATTCGAAGAGCCGGTCAGGGGGCGGTCGTAGTGTCCGCCGGAGCGGCCGGCTTTTTCTTTTTCTTGCCAAAATCGAGAAACTTTTTCAGGCCGTCCTTCTTCAGCTCTTCGAGGTCAGAGCCCTTCTTGCCGAAGAGATCGAGCCCCTTGTTGACCAGCGCCTTCTCGAGCACCTTCTTGACGAAGTCGGGGTCGGGTTTCGCCTTGACGCCCGGCAGCGTACCGGTGAGGAGAAACGGGATCTGAATCCGGCCCTGTGTGTCGAGGAGCAATGACGCCGCGCTGAACCCGCTGACCAGGTCGGCGCTGAGCCCCTTCGATACGGTGAGGGTGATGTTGAGGTCGAGACCGCCGCCGAAGTCCAGCGCCCCTTTGCCCAGCATCGAATAATCGCCGGCGTCGAGCTTGACGTTGCGTGCCAGAAGTTTGCCGCCCTCGATGACAAACGTGCTGCTGAAGTCCTTGAAGGCGGTATCCGCGTTCTTGAACACCTTCGGGTATTTGTCGCGGACGTTTTGCGCGACCCAGTCGGGGTTGCCGGTGATGCTGGACAGCTGATCGACGATCTTGTTGAAAATGTTGGTACCGACGATCTCGCCGGCAAAAAAATTGGCAAACCCGTCACCATCGACGGTCTTCTGGATGTTGTTCCAGTCTTTCCCTTTTCCCGAGATCTTCACGTTGAGATTGGCCCTGCCTCGCAAGTGCTTCCGCACGCCCCCCGGTATCACCTCGAACACTTGCACCAGGTTGAGATCGCGTGCCTCGGACTCGAAGTTGAACGAAGGTGACTGCTCGTCCATCAGGATACGGCCCTTGCCGTTCAGCGAACCGTCGAGGGTTTGTACGCTGACGTCGGAAAGGTCGATTGCGTTTCCCTCCGCCGAGTACTTGCCCGTCAGATTCTCATAGTCGAAGTTGGCGACGGAACCGCCGGTCGAGGACAACTTGCCCCGGTTGATGACCGTCCGGCCGGCGCGCATACGACCTTGCACGACGAGCGTCTCCATGGCTTCCGGCTTTTTGGCCGCGGGGTTAGGCGGCTTGACGTCCAACAGCGCCAGCGACGGCGAGCTGGCCCGGTAATCCACGGTCAGGGGATCGAAACTGACTACCGTGGCCTCGGCGTCGATGCGGGAGCCGCCGATCTTCAGGGAAGCGTTCATGATCTCGGCGCCGCGCTCGGTAAAGGTGGCGTCGGCCTGGATCTCGCGCAGGGGTTTCGGTTGCTGCGGCAGCTTCGCGGAACCACCCCGAATCTTCGCCGTGCCGCTGACCCCCGGCGGTTTTTCGCCCCCAAGCGGTCCCCGTACCGCCGCCGCGAACTGAACGTTGCCCCCGAGCTCGTAAGGCTCCATCGCCGGCAGGATCGATGACCAACCTGCCAGGTCCGTGGGCTGCGAGGCGAGATCCAGCTTGACCGACGGTGCCTCACCCGTTGCGACCTCGCCCTGGCCCGTGACCTTCAGGTTGTTGAATACGAGCTCGAGGTCCGCTATCTCGACGGACGCGGCCCCGGTCTTCAGACCGCTGTCGATGGTAAGTGGCACGCCTTCGGCCTTGTGAAATCCCTGTGGGCCGCGGAGCGTCGCCGTCGTAGCGTCGAGCGCGATGACGACCTCCGGTTCGGCCGGCGTGCCCGACACGCTTGCCGTGAGCTTCACCGGTCCGGTGATCTCGAAACCCTCGGGCAGCGAGGCGGCCAACTGCGGGAACGTATCCACGCCGCGACCGAGCTCGAACGGGTCGAGTGTTACGGTGGCATCCATCGGCGTCTTCCACGGGTCGTCTCCCGCCGGACCGACGGTCGCCCGCACCGTCACGTTGCGGGCGTCCGAGAGGAAGGCGGCGGCGAGCTCGAGCGTGATCGGGTTATCGAGGTCGATGTCTTCCACGCGGGACTGCATATCGGTAACGCGCAGCTCGAGCCCCTGCGTTTGATCTATATAATGCAGTTCACCGCCGTCGAGGTTCACCAGCGAGATAACGAGCACGGCGGGCTGCGAAGCCGATGACGGCGCAGAGATGCCGGTGGCGCCGCCGTCGCCGCCGGGCCGGGCGGCCACGTTGAGCAGTCCTTCGGCGTTGCGGATGATCCGGATCACCGGCTCACGCAGAATGACCCGTTTTACTTCGAACTGCTTCCGGAGCAACGGCAGGAGCCTGGCGTTCACCTGCAGGTCGGCGGCGCGAATGAACGGTTCAGACGAAAAGCCGGGGTCGTCTGCGATGGCGAAATCCTGCAGACGGACACCCAACCCACCCCGAATCGTTACGCCGATCTTGCCGACCGTTATCTTGCGGCCGAGAGCCCCTTCGGCCCTCGCGATCAGGAAATCCTTGTTGCGGTTGGCCAGTCCGCCGAGGTTCAGGAGCAGGACGACAAACGCCGTCGCGAGAGCGGCGAGAATGACGGCGGTGATGAGCAGCTTTTTTCGCATGATTGCCGCCTGCGCTTTCAGAGCATCTCCATGAGATCGGTGATGGACGAGAGAACGGCGTCCGGCTCGACGGCAGAGCGATCCACGTCGTCTTGGCGGTACTTACCGGTCTTGACCAGCACCCCGCGTATTCCTGCCATCTGCGCCCCGCCGACGTCTGTCTCGATGTCGTCGCCGATCATGACGACCGCCTTCTTATCGAGGCCCAGGTCGTGCAATGCCGCCTCGAAGAACGCGGGCGCCGGCTTGCCGATGATCGTGGCTTGCACGCCGGTCGCGTACTCGAGACCGCACACGAAGGCGCCGATATCCATTCTCAGGCCCCGTTCGGTCTGCCAGAAGCGCCCCTTGTGCAGGGCGACCATTTCCGCGCCGCCCATGACCATCGTGAAGATGTCGTTCAAGAGCGTGTAGTTCCAGCGATCACCGATATCGCCGATGACAATGCGATCGGGATGCGATTCGGATTGCGGAAGTCCCTTGTACGCCGGCAGGGCGTTGGCGTCGATCAGCAGGTAACATTTTTGCTGCGGGCTGCGGCCCAAGTACGTGGCAGCGGCCTGGTGGACGGTGAGAATCACGTCCGAGGTAATGGGAAGCCCCATGTCGACCATCTTGCGCCACAGACTCTCTGGAGAGAGCGTGGTCGTGTTGGTCAGGAAGCGGTAGGGTATCCCCCTGGAGTCGAGGTGGTTTATCGTGTCCGCGGCACCGGGCACCAGAGAGTTGCCGATGTGGACCACGCCGTCCATATCGAACAGGATTCCCTTGACGTTCTCGAATACTTCGGTTTGCATGCCAGTTTCTTTGCCGCGGGTTGCCCGGCATCGGATTGCCATAAACATGCCAGATCATCACCGGCACCTCAACTAGTTTTCGGGTTCAGGCGGGCGGGGTGCTGCGGACGCGCTAATCGTGCAGATTTCCGGCGCGGATCAGCCCCTGGACGTCCAGGATGCGAATCTTTTTCTTGTCGGTCGCGATCAGGTTCTCGCGTTTGAGATCTGCGATCGTCCGCACCAGGGTCTCGGTCGCGGTGCCCACGACACTGGCGAGTTCGTCGCGCGACAACTTGACGTTGAGTGTCGCGTTATCGCCGTTATCCGTGCCGTAGACCTCTTTGAGAATCAGAAGCGTCTCGGCGAGTCGCTCGCGCACCGGTTTCTGCGCGAGGTTGACGATCTGCTCCTGTGCCCGCTGTAACTCACCGGACAGCAGTCGGATGACCGTCATCGGAAATTGCTCGTCGGACCTGAGTACCTCAAAAAACGTCTGCTGCGGGATGAAACAAACCACGCTGTCCTCGAGCGCCGCGGCGGACACCGAGTACCGCTCGCCGCTGATCAGCGATCGATAGCCCATAATGTCTCCGTTCTTGGCGAAACGCACGATCTGGTCGCGGCCTTCATCACCGGTCTTGTATACCTTGACCTTGCCGTCATGGATACAAAAGATCCCCTTGGGCAGGGACCCTTGCTCGAATATTACCTGGCCTTTCTTGAACGAGTTGCACGCTTTCGTCGTGTCGATCGCCTCGAGATTGTTGGTCCGCACGTCTTTCAGGGCGGACTGCAGGCGCATCTCACAGGCCGAGCAGTAGAGCTTGTTCGCGGAATCAGTCATGGTTGATACCCCCGTTCGATAACATTATACTGCATCGCCTCCGGAACGGTAAGTGAAAATGGTATGGATGGCGCGGGACGCGGCGCCACGAAATCGTTATAACTCCTTGCAGCTACATGTGTTGTGCTTTTTTCAAATCCTGGGTGTCCATGCGCGCGGTACGGTGCCAGAAGTCGAGAATTCGGGCCCCGAGAAGGATGAGGAGTGCGAGTACGTACATCCACGTCAGAAAGACCGCCGCGCCTGCCAGCGCGCCGTAGATCGCCTGTCGCCTGACGATTCCCGCCGTTATGAACGTGCCCAGCTTCTGCAGGCCCGTCCACGCGCCGGTAACGGCCAGTGCGATGACGATGGCGTGAAAGAAACGAGGTGTCTTGACCGGCAGCGTGAGGTAGAGCGCCAGCAGAAATATGGCGAACACCCATTCCGAAAAATACCGGCCGAAGAACGAGACCAGCGCGGGATGTTCCTGGAAGTACGGCAGCTCGGAAAACAGGTTGAGACTGTAACCGGCCGCCGCCGCCACCGAAAAAAACGTTATCGCTCCCACGACGTAAGCGAACGATATGACGCGGCCGGTGAGGAAGCCGACCTTTTTCTTCGTTCCCATCACCGCGTTGATACCCTCATCCAGCGCGTCGAAAAGCCCCATCGCCACCAGCACCATCGTTATCAGGCCCAACGCGCCGAACCCCTGCCAGTTCGTCGCCGCTCCCTGTATCTGCACGAGCAGCTTTTCCCCGATACCGGGGGGCAGCAGTTCCAGGACGGTCGCGGTGACCTGCTGGTAAATGCCCGGGTTGTTCTTGAGGAAATAACCGGTGGTCGCCGCGATAATGAACAGGAACGGGATCAGGCCCAGAAGAAAATAGAACGCGAGCCCGGCGGCCATCATGGGCACGCGGCGGTCGAAGAAGCCGTCCCAGGCACGCTGGATGGCTCGCGCAAGACCGTTGAATCCGCCGCGAACGAGTGCCCCGAGCCTCCGGGTCCGTTGGGCGGGTGTCTCTTTGAGCGTCACGAGGTCTCTTTCTCTTCGTCTTTTGGATTGCGGGACGGCAACGATCTGCGCGCTGCAGTGGCGATCCCTACGATAGTCGCAACCCACTCGATCGTCAACCCTCGCCACCCCGTTCCCGGCTGCAGCTAAGGTGTTTCCATCCGCGACGCTGCACGGCGGCCCGCTTGCTCGCTTACCGGCACGAGCAACAGCCCGCCGGCGATGAGGAGCACGGCCACCGATAGCACCGAAAAACGGGGGTTGCCCGTCAGCACTCCCACCCACCCCATGAGTATCGGCCCGAGCATGGTCGAGAACTTTCCCAGCATATTATAGAAGCCGAAGAACTCGGCGGCCTTGTTGGTCGGGATCAAGCGGGAATAGAGGGAACGGCTGAGCGATTGCACACCGCCCTGCACCAGCCCGATCGTGATGGCCAGAATGTAGAAATCGGTGACGGTCTTCATGAAGAATCCAAAAACACACGTCCCCACGTACACGGTGATGCCGATGTATATGCCCGTCTTCGCCCCGATACGCTCGCCGATCTTTCCGAAGAAGAGGGCGGCGGGGAAGCCCACGAACTGGGTGATGAGCAGTGCGACGATGAGGCTGTTGGCCTCGAAACCCAACGAGAGACCGTAGTCCACTCCCATACGCGCGATGGTCTGCACGCCGTCGATATAGAGGAAGTACGCGATCAGAAATAGAAACACCACCCTGAGCCGCCTTAGGTCGCCGAACGTCCGGCCCAGTTGATGGACTCCCGCCTTAACGGTTTCCCATCCCGGCGACGCCTCGCCCCGCGGTTCCTTTACGAACAGCATCAGTGGTATGGAGAACACCGCCCACCACAGCGCGACCAGTATAAAAGACAACCGCACCGCCTGCGAGGCGTCCGCCAGACCGAACCAGTGCGGGTGCAACGTCATCAGGACGTTTACGGCGAAGAGCACGCCGCCCCCGAGGTAACCGAGGGAGTACCCCAGAGCGGAGACATAGTCCGTGCGCCTCGTCTCCGCGACGCTCACCAGCAGCGAGTCGTAGAATATGATGCTCGCGGAGAAGCCGATGCTCGCCGCCACGAAGACGGCGATCGCCAGCTGCCAGGCGCCTCGCGAGACCAGGTAAAGCCCGGACGTCATCACGACGCCCATCAGGGCGAAGAAGAACAGGAAGCGTTTCTTGGCGCTGCCCTTGTCCGCGATCGCTCCCAGAAACGGGGCGAGCAATGCGACGGCGATACTGGCAGCGGAATTGGCGGTGCCGAGGCGCAGGGTGCTCAAGGTCACGTCGTCGCCCGCACTCCAGTACGTTTTGAAAAAGATGGGGAAGAACCCGGCTATGACGGTGGTCGCAAACGCCGAGTTGGCCCAGTCGTAGAGCGCCCAGGAGTAGATGCTCTTTCGGTTCTCGATCTCCGGCAACGGCGTCATTTCACGGTGACGTAACAATCCGCGTCGAAGCGGGTAATGGTGCGCAGCCCGCCGTCGAGTTTTCCGGAAATCGAGTTGAAATACACGCTCAAACTCGCGCGGTCGTTGTCACCCGTGATACGCATGACGGCCGGTGGATACCCGGGACGATCCGTGGACGCTTCCGCGTGCCCGGCTATGCGGTCGAACAACGGCTCCAGCTGAATCTCTAACAGGACGTCGAGTCCGTCTCGGACTTGAAACACCGAGCGGTCCGGGTCGTAGGCGGCTGCGAGGGCGTCGTCCGGCGCGGGAAGGGTCCTCGAGTTCGACGCGTTGGTCAGTTTTACATAATAGTCCGCGCCGTCGATCGCGTAGACCCTGGCGCCGTAATCCATGTTGTGATGAAACGAATTGCCGTCTGCATCCTGCCATCGGGCGACGTAGTTGATTCCCATGCGACTCATGACGGCGCGCACGCGCGGTTCGGCGGGTCGTCCCCACGGATCACTCGCCTGCTGCAGCGTGTCGAGTTCCGCGAGGCCGTCGTCGAACCAGGGCTCGATGGAGCGCGTGCCGTGGCTGGCGACCAGGTAGCTCAGTATGGCCGAGATTTCTTTTCGATCCTCGAAGGGCACAGCGGCCGCCGCCTCGTGGATGCGGCCGTCGACCAGCAGGCCGGTCTCGGTCAACACGCGCTCGAGGCGGCCCGTCTGGCTGCGCCGCGCCACCCCGTAGGCGCCCCACGGGCCGTAGGCGGTGGCGAAGGCGATCAGGCACAAGCTCGCCGGTATCCACTTGATGTTCTTCGCGCGGCTGAACACGAAATAGACCGAAATGGCTGCGAGCCACACCGCGAGAACGAGCAGAAAGTACCGATTCTCGGTGAATCCGTACTGGCCAATCCGTTTCGAGACGGCCAGCAGCAGCATAACGATGGATGGGCTCAAGCAAACGTAGAACCACCGTGAAAACGTCGGCACCCATTTGTTCTCTGTCTCGTCCTTCACCGGGTGAACGAGGAGCATCGCCAGGATGCCCGCGGTCGCGACGCTGGATACCAGGTATCCGATCCAGCCGCTGGGCCACACGCGTGTTACCACGATCTTGCCCAGGTACATCGTGAGGATCAGGAGGTACACGACGATCAACGGGATCAGGACGTACTGCGTGAAAACCTTGAGGCCTCTCGGGTAGCCTTTCGCCTCCTCGAGCGCGGGGAGATCTCGCGGTACGCCGCCCAGAAAGAACCACGTATTGAAGATGGACGCGATAACGATCCATAACCGCAGGTAGCTTTCGCCTTCGACGTCGATACCGAGCAACTTGTCGATCGCGGCAAGCGCCACCGCCAGCCCCACGTAGAGCACTACCGAGTAAAGGACGGCCGTCAGGAATCGGAGGAACAGGCCCTTGTTGTACTGCCAGAATGCGTTGATCCGGTTCGGGCCCGCGAACGGCAGGACGGCCACGAGCAGGTGCAGCGCCGCGTTGAACTGCACGTGACGGAGTCCGGATGCGGGTGTTACCGAATCGGGGAGCATCGAATAGTACGCGGCGAGGGCACCCAGCGCGGTGAGCTCGAGGAGAATGCGTTGTGGCCGGCCCCAGCGGTGGATTTCGACCAGGACAGCGAGCGCGAAGAACAGGGGAATCCCCAACTGCGAGGTGAAGAGCAGCCGCAGGGAAACCGGGTCGTCGCCGTTCTCCACCAGGGCGATCGCGCTCGCGGCCAGGACCACGGCAGCGGCGAGCACTACCGGAAAACGCGACCCCGTAGCGGAAGCCCCCGCCAGCAGCAGTCTCAGTGAGAGAAATCGTTTCAAACGGCTCCTGCCCGACCGTTTACCTCGGTCTGCCCGGCGAGCATGGAGGAATCGAGAATCCCTGTCAAGAAATAGGGAAGGGGGACGGGGCGCCACGAGCGCGTGCCGCGGGCGGAGCCGGTGGGGGTGTCTTGAAACGGGTTGCGCGCGCGGGCGGGGTGACCGTACCATGCGGGAAACTGCCCGCCGAAAGGATCCAGCTCATGAAGAAGCGATTGCTGACGTCGATTATCTCGACCGTTGTTCTCCTGGGGCTCGCCGGGGCGGTGGCGCTTCGCGCCACGCTGTTTCGCACCCGCCTGCCCGCCTCCGAGCGCGGGCGGAGGATCGCAGAGCGCGAAGGGTGTTTCGCGTGTCACGGGCCCGGTGGGACGGGCGGGGTGCCGAACCCCGGGCATCGGGAAGCCGCGGTGCCCGGTTTCACGGAGGGCGGGGAGCACGAAGCCCATGAACGCGGGCACGCCGGAGGCCTGCCGGGCGAGACGCAAGCGATGGGCGAAGAGCTCATCCGGCAGTGGATCCGGGATGGGGTGCCGGAGGACAAGGCGCGGAGCGGCGAGTGGCGGGCGGCGCGGGACGACGCGTCGATCGCGATGCCGGCCTTCGGAGAAAAACTGGATGAAAGCGAGATCGACGACCTGGTGGCGTTCGTACGCGCGATGGGCGCGGGGGCGCCGTCCGGCGCTCTCGAGCGCCGAGGCTTCGAGCGGGCGAGGGAGCTCGGCTGTTTCGGGTGCCATGGCAGCGGCGGGCGCCTCGCGCCGCCGAACCCCGGCTCGCTCAAGGGGTACATTCCGTCCTGGGACGGATCCGACTTTCCCGACCTGGTGCGGGACCGCGGGGAGTTCGACCAGTGGGTGAAAAGGGGGATCAGCGACCGCTTCGACAAGAGCCCGTTCGCGCGCGTCTATCTCGACCGGGCGACGATCCGCATGCCGGCGTTCTCGGACCGTCTCGGGCCCGGCGACCTCGACGCGCTGTGGGCGTACGTCGAATGGCTGCGCTCGCCGCGGCCGTGATCCGGGAAGGAAAGGGTAACGCCGGCCGGGCGCAAGGACGGGGGCGCTCCGGCTCGGCAGTCCTCGCGCGCCCACGGATTACCGGGCCACAACCAGACTGCGCCTCGCGGCGCGCTGCGGAACTCGCCGTCGACCCCCGTTCTTGCGCCCGGGTGCGACCGGCACCCTCTCGTTCCTTCCCGGATCACGGCTGGTTGCCGGAATACAGCGACTTGATGTGTCCCCAGGTGGTTTGTTCGACGGGCACCGCGCACGTGCACGACGCATCGGGGTTTACGAACATCGACTTGCCGGGCACCAGGTTCTTGGCGCCGACACACGTCGTGATCGACGGGGATGGAGGTGTGACATTGACGTTGTCCCCGATATCGAGTGAGCTGCAGGTCGACGACACGCCGAACCCGTTGTAGTTGATCGTCAGGACATGCGTGGGTTCGGTAAGGCAGGCACCCAGGATGATCGAAACGCCCGTTTGGGAGGTGCCGAAGATTGTACCCACCACGGGGGTATCCGAGACGAAAGAGGCATTGAAACCGGGACCGGGCCGGACCGAGAAGTCGCAGGCACCGGCGCCCCCGTGATCGATCAACACCACGTAAACCGTGATCGGACCCGGGCTCGTGTCCATAAGGTTGCAGTCGGCGCCGCCGGGGTCGGCGAACAGACCGATCTGTCCCGCCTGCGCGAAAACCACGGCGGGAACCACGACGAGTATCAGCGACACAAATAGCAATCTCTTCATAAGTCCTCGCTTGTAAAACCGGACAACGGAGAGGTGGGGTCCCTGGGAGGTGGGGTTCCGCAGCGTGAGCGGAGCATAGCATAATCGGGCGGGCGGGTCGCCTGCGAAAATCCGGGGTGTAAGGGAATGGCGCTGCAGGCGTCTAATCGATAGAAAGAGGAGGGAGCGCGAAATGCCGCGACGACCGATTGTGACCGCTGCCCTGGTGACGCTGGTGACCGCCATGCCGCAGATCTCGATATCGCAACATCATTCGTACGGAATCCTGGGTCAGAAGGCGCCTCGTTGGGGCGTGGCCGACTGGTACAACCTCGGCGAGGGCGTAGAGCGCATCGACGTTTCCGATTTCGAAGGAAAAATCGTCTACCTGTTCGGCTTCCAGGCGTGGTGCCCCGGGTGCCATTCGCACGGGTTTCCGACCCTGCGGTCGGTTGCGGAACACTACGCCGACGACGAGGACGTGGTCTTCGTCGCCATACAAACCGTCTTCGAAGGATACCAGGTCAATACGGCCCAAAAGGCGAAGTCGACCGCCGATCAGTTCAACCTGGACATCCCGGTCGGCCACGACGCCGGTAATAACGGCACCGGCTCCATCGTCATGAAGCGCTACCGCGCCGGCGGAACCCCGTGGGCGATTATCATCGATCGCAACGGATACGTGCAGTTCAACGGGTTTTCGATCGAGCCGGCGCAGGCGGTGTCTCTGATCGACCGCCTCCTGAAACCGCCGGCAGGGGGTTAGCCAGGCAGACAACAATCGAACCCGCATCGTCTGACCCCGTAGCAAAGAAGCCTTCCCCGAGAAAGGGAAGGCTTCTTTGTGTCCGCCCCGACGAGACACGGGCGCGCCCGTTCGCTGCCACACGCATCGGGAGGACCCTAGTCATCCCAGTTGAGCATGCCCGACTGGTATTCCGTGACCCGCGTCTCGAAGAAGTTTTTTTCCTTGCGCAGGTCGATCACTTCGCTCATCCACGGAAACGGGTTCTTGGAGTCGTAGAGCCTGGGCAGGCCGATCTTTTCCAGGCGCCGGTCCGCGATGTACTGGATGTACTCGTTGATGACGTCGGCGTTGAGACCGAGGATGCCCTTCGGCAGGCAATCCCTGGCGTAGTCGTACTCGAGCTCGACGGCGCGCGCGACGTTTTTTGTGATCTGTGCTTTGAAAGGCTCTGTCCAGATGTCGAGGTTTTCGTGGACGATTGTGTTGATGAGATCGGTGCCAAAGGCCAGGTGAACGGATTCGTCGCGGAGGATGAACTGGAACTGCTCGCCGACGCCGACCATCTTGTTCTGGCGCAGGAACGACAGCATCATAACAAATCCGGCGTAAAAGAAGATGCCCTCCATGATCAGGTAATACCCAACCAGGTCGTGGACGAAACGCTGCACGTTGTCGGTGCCCACGGTCGTGAAGCCGGGGTCGAGGATCGACTTCGTCATCTCGATGACGAAGTCGTCTTTCCTGCGGATACTGGGGATGTCGAGGTACATGTTGTAGACCTCATCGGGGTCCAACCCCAGGGTATCGCAGCAATAAATGAACGTGTCGGTATGGATTGCCTCCTCGTACCCCTGGCGCAGAAGGTACTGGCGGCACTCGGGGTTTGTGATGTGCCGGTAGATGGCCAGCACGATGTTGTTGGCGGTCAGGCTCTCCGCCGTCGAGAAAAAACCCATGTTCCACAGGACGAGCCGCTTCTCGTCCGCGTTCAGCGCCGTCGGACTCCGCCACATCTCCACGTCCTTCTGCATGTTGACCTCTTCGGGCGTCCAGTTGTTGGCCACACCGTTCTTGTAGTGTTCCCGTGCCCACTTGTACTTCATCGGCAGGATCTTGTTGGGGTCCGTTGAAGAGCAGTTGATCAGGGTCTTCTCTTTTCGTTCGAGGGACATCGATCTCCTTTCCTGTCTTTACAGGGTGGGTTGTAAACGTAACAAAGCGGTGTGCGCGCCGGGATTACTGACAGGCTTCACACGTCGGGTCGTTCATGAGACATGCCGAGGACACGACCGCGGTCGCCGGCACCGAGGGCGCTTCGACGGGGGCATCGGGGAGCGCGGGAATGTCTTCTGGGCGCGGAGTATCGTCGTATTTCCTCGCGGCGTCGAGCGTGCTCTTTTCGATACCAGAAGCGCCGAGCGTTCGCAGGTAGTAGGTCGTCTTGAGCCCCTTGCGCCAGGCGTACTGGTAGACGTCGGAGATCAACTTGCCCGACGTGCTTACCGTGAAAATGTTGATCGACTGGCTCTGGTCGATCCACTTGGCGCGCAGCGCGCCGTGCCTGATGATGCTCCGGGGATCGATCTCGAAGACCTCTTTGTACTTCGCTTTCAGGGTCCCGGGTATCTCGAGAATGTTCTGGACGCTGCCGTCGTAATACTTGAGCTTTTCCCCGAGCTCGTCGTTCCACAAGCCGAGTTCCTTGAGGTCGTCGACCAGGTAGCGGTTGATGATCGTGAACTCGCCGCTGAAGTTGGACTTGACGTAGATGTTTTTGTAAATGGGCTCGACGGACGGAAAACACCCCGCAATATTGGCAATGGTCGCCGTGGGCGCGATGGCCATGCAGTTCGAGTTGCGCATGCCGTGTCTGGCGACGTGCTCGCGCACCGGCGTCCAGTCCATTTTCCCGCCGAGGTCCAGCCCCGTGGCGACGCCTCGTTCCTCTTCGAGCAGCGCGAGCGTATCGACCGGGAAGATTCCCCGGCTCCACTTCGAGCCTTCGTAGCTCTCATAGGAGCCCTTCTCGGCGGCCAGGCGCGACGACGTAAGGATCGCGTGGTAGGCAATGAACTCTTGCGTGCTGTCCGAAAACGCTACGGCCTCATCGCTGTCGAAGCGAAGGTCCAGCTTGTAGAGAGCGTCCTGCACGCCCATGACGCCCAGCCCGACGGGGCGGTGGCGCAGATTGGCGTTTCTGGCCTCCTCGGTCGGATAGAAGTTCAGGTCTATTACGTTGTCCAGCATGCGCAACGCGGTCGTTACCGTTTCCGAGAGCTTTTCGGTATTCAGACGACCGCCGTCGACGTGATTGGCAAGATTGATCGATCCGAGGTTGCACACCGCCGTTTCGTCCGCCGACGTATTGAGCGTGATCTCGGTGCAGAGGTTCGAACTGTGTACCACGCCCACGTGGTCCTGCGGCGAACGGACGTTACACGGGTCTTTGAACGTGATCCACGGATGGCCCGTTTCGTAGAGCATCGTGATCATTTTGCGCCACAACTCGCGCGCCTCGACCCGTCGAAAGAGCCGGATGCGGCCCTCGTCGGCCATGCGCTCGTACTCTTCGTACCGCCTCTCGAACGCCTTGCCGTAGAGGTGGTGGAGATCGGGGGTTTCGTCGGGAGAAAAAAGCGTCCATTCTTTCTCGGCCATCACCCGCTTCATGAACAGGTCCGGAATCCAGTTGGCCGTGTTGGTATCGTGAGTCCTTCGCCGTTCGTCACCCGTGTTCTTGCGCAGTTCCAGGAAATCCTCGATGTCATAGTGCCACGTCTCGAGGTAAACGCACGTTGCGCCCCGGCGCTTGCCGCTGCGGTTGATAGCGGCGGTCGTGGCGTCCACGATCTTCAAGAAGGGCACCACGCCCTGGCTGCCCACGTTGGTGCTCTTGATCAGCGACCCGGTCGCGCGCACGTTGGTCCAGTCGTTACCGAGTCCGCCCGACCACTTGGACAACTGGGCGTTGTCCGATATCGCCTTCATGATGTGAGAGAGCTCGTCGTCGACCGTCGTCAGGTAACACGAGCTCATCTGCGCGTGGTTCGTTCCCGAGTGAAAGAGAGTCGGTGTCGATGGCACGTACAGGAGCGAGGATATCGTTTCATAAAACTCGATGGTGCGTTCCTCGCGCTGCTCCTCTTCGATCGCCAGCCCCATCGCCACGCGCATCCAGAAGTACTGGGGGTTTTCCATGATCTTCTGGTCTAGGTCCTTGAGGAAGTAGCGGTCATAGAGAACCTGGGCGCCAAGGTACTGCAGCAGGCGATCTTTCTCGGGTCGTATGGCGTTGCACAACCGGTCGAAATCGAACTCGAGCAAACGCGGGTCGAGACGGCCCGCCTCGACGCCGTAGTGAATCTTGTCCTTGAACGACCGCTTGTAAACGTCCGCGAACTCCTCGTCGAACTCGTTGATACCGATGACGTCCTTGTAGAGATCGTTGAAAAGGAAGCGGGCGGCGACGAGCGAGTAGGCCGGATCCTTCTCGATCCGGGCGCGCATTGCCATGATAATAGCCTGGTTGATCTCGCTGGTGCCGATGCCGTCGAAAACGGCGAGCTTGGTGTCGCGGACGATACCGACGACGTCCACGTGACTCTCGAAGCCGCGGCAGCAATCGCTGATCGCCTTTTCGATCTCCTTGATGTTGAATCTTTCGACGATACCGCTGCGCTTCACGACGCTGAGATCGCGGGCTTCGATTCGATGCAGGATCTCGTTCTTGCGATCTTCGCGCAGCGCCTGGTGCTCGCGCCGGTAAAGGATGTAGGCCTTGGAGACTTCGAAATAGCCACGCTGGGCGAGCATTTTTTCGACCAGGTCCTGGACGTCCTCGACGCCGGGTATGCGCTCGACGAACCGGCCGCCGAGATTCTCGATGAGCTCGTCGGTGATCGCTTCGAGTGTTTCTCCGGAGACGTTGACATCGGTCGCGCGAAACGCCTTTTCCATCGCCCGCTCGATCCGCACGCGGTCGAATTCGACAACGGCGCCATTTCGTTTCTTAATCTTGTCAACAGCCATGGTTCTCCTCGGACCGGGAAGGGCTACTATCCAAAGTATAGTAAACTCGGTGGCAACTTACACTACATATTGTGGTTCACTGGGATTTCCCAAAGGTGCGGAGGCGATGATATTTGCTCCAAAACCGACAGTCAAGCAGTACCTGATATGTGAAAAAAATAATTTGTAACGCGGCGGCCGAACGTTTTTAAATAGGGGAGTCTTACCCCCCCCGGAAGGGAGCCGGGGCGGTGTCGTGGCGGAATTGTTGTCGAGAGGAGTCGCCGTGTCGACGGACGTCATCAGGGAAAACCTCGAACGGGTCAACGAACGGATCGAGCTTGCCTGCCAGCGCGTGGGACGGCGCGTGGATGAGGTGACCGTCGTCGCCGTGACCAAGACCCACGGCCCGCAGGCGGTAGACGCGGTCGTTGCAGCCGGCGTTTCGGATATCGGAGAAAACCGCGTCCAGGAGTTCCTGAAGAAAAAAGCCGAGGTCACGCGTCCATGCCGCTGGCACCTCGTCGGCACGCTTCAGCGGAACAAAGCGGGGAAGGTCGTCGGCGAATGCGAGCTGATTCATTCGGTGGATCGCGTGAAGCTGGCTGAGACGGTGAGTCGACTCAGCGGGGAACGCGGAGTAACGACGCGCGTGCTGCTCGAGGTCAACACGTCGCGCGAGCTCACCAAGCACGGTTTCGAGCCGGAGGAGGTCCCGGCCGCCGTCGACGCGATCGCCCTGCTGCCAGGCGTGCAGCTCGAAGGCCTGATGACGATCGGGCCGCTGACCGACGATGAGGCGATGGTCCGGCGGGCGTTCCAGTCGCTGTTCCGTTTGAAGCACAAGGTGGAAGGCGCCGTCACGAACCCGGTGCCGCACGTCAGTATGGGGATGTCGGATGATTTCGAGATCGCGATCGAGGAGGGGGCGACCCTGGTCCGCCTGGGCAGGGTGCTCCTGGGTCCCCGCCGCTGACGGTCCGTGACGGGCCCCGGTTGCCACCGGGACGGGGTCCGGATCCGACAGCGCTCGGCCGCTGCGCGGGAAAAAAATCTACCATATTTCCGGCATTGTTGTATCTTCGAGGGGACACCTCGGCGGCTTCGCCGGCGTGTTAGAGTCAACTATAATAACAACAACAAAATAGAGGCACGGTCGGCGCCCGGGCGATTGGCGCAATACTTGCATTTTTGGGGTACCCACCCGCGCGGCACCGCGAGGCAGCCGCCGGTGGAACGGCTATACTACGCAGCTCACACAACGGGTAATTGCCACGGCGCAGTTGGCGCGGCGGGGAAGCTCGCCGGCAGCCACGAACGAGCAGCAGGGCGCAGTCTCGAGGGAGGAGCTACATGCGTTTGACACCGCTGGACATAAGGAAACAGGAATTCAAGAAGGGGATGCGCGGGCTGGATTCGGACGAGGTGTACGCGTTCTTGAGCACGATTGCCGACGAATACGAGGCGGTGTTGAACGATAACAAGGCCCTGCGCGAGCGCGTGCTCGAGCTCGACGACAAGGTGCAGGAGTACCGCAACATGGAGAAGACGCTGCGCGACACCCTGCTGACGGCGGAGCGGGTGACGGTCGAGTCCAAGGACAACGCCCGCCGCGAAGCGAACCTGATCCGCAAGGAAGCCGAGCTGGAAGCCGAGAAGGGCGTGCGACACATCAAGATGACGGCCGAGCGACTGCGCCAGGAGATCCAGTCCCTCCGGCAGCAGCGGGACACGTACCTTTCGCGGCTGCGCATGATGGTGGAATCCCACCTGAAGTTTCTCGAGTCGGCCGAGAGGGACTTTGTCGAGGAGGATCGTGAAGCCGAGAAGCGGGCGAGAAGACAAGCCTCCGACGAACCCCGAGACGCGAAACGGAAGACAACCCCGGGAACGCAAACCACGGCGGCGAGCGCGGAGACCCCGCGAGTAAAGGTCGTCCCGGCGGAAGCACCCCCGCAACCGCCCGAGCGGGCGCCCGGTGTCGCACCGATACCGACGGCGCCCGAGCGCAAAGAGCAGGCGGCGGGGGACGAGGCACCGGCCGCGGACGGGGGCAGGACGAGCACCGCGGTGCTGACCGACGAAACGTCGTCCCGGCTCAACAATATCCTCGAGCGCCTCGTGGGCGCCCGCAAACGCAAGACCGCAGCCGACCCCGGCGCGGGCGAACCGCCGGAATTCTCGGAGATTCCGAAGCCTCCGGCCGAGCCGCCGCCCGCCGCCGAGCCGGCCCCGGCAAGGCCCGAGCCGCCCGCTGCCGAGCCGGCCCCGGAAGACCCGCCCGGCCCGAAACTGGTCGAAAAGCTGCCACCGGCCGCGCCCGCACCGGCAGCAAACCCGGTCGCACCCGCCCAGGGACCGGCCCTGGACCCCACGGCCGCGCAGGCGCAGCCCAGCGAGTGGTCGCTGGACAGACTCAAGAACGACATCCTGGCGCGTTCGCAAAAGAAGGATGAGAAAGATTGAACACGTCGCCGACGAACGCCTCGCGATCCGGGTGAGACTTCAGCCCCGCGCGTCCCGGGATGAAATCGTCGGTTGGGACGAGACCGGGCGCCTCCAGGTCAGGGTAACGGCCCCGCCGGTGGACGAGGGCGCCAATCGAGAGCTCATCAAGTTGCTCGCCAAGTTTCTCCACGTACCCCGGACGGAACTGATCATTACATCCGGCGTGCATTCCCGGACGAAACGTATCACGGCCCCACGATCGTGCGAGAATCGACTTTTAAGCCTTCCGGACATCTGATAGAATACCGAATTCCCAAAACTAACATGGGTCGTCCGGGCGGGGAGCATGCCCCGCTCCGGGGGAAGCCGCGCGCCGTCCACGGCGCGGGCCACTGGAGGAGAAGCGGTGAGAGATCTTTACGATAACGTTCGAGAAGCCGCCGGCTACATCCGGAAGAAGATTTCGAAGACTCCGCGATTCGCCCTTGTGCTCGGAACCGGTCTCGGGGGCATGGCCGATTCGATCGAGACGGAGGCAGCGATTCCCTACGGAGAGATACCGCATTGCGTTGACGCCACGGGTCTCGGTCACGCGGGCAACCTCATCGCAGGATCGCTCGGTGGCAAGGACGTGGTAGCCATGCAGGGCCGGCTCCATTATTACGAGGGTCACTCGATGCAGGAGCTCACGTTTCCGCTGCGCGTCATGCATGCACTGGGCGCCAACGAGTTGATCATGTCGAGCGCAGTGGGTGGAATGAGCCCGCACCTGGACCGGGGCGACATCGTTGTGCTTACCGACCACATCAACCTCATGGGAGACAATCCGTTGATCGGCTGGAACGACGATCGCCTGGGCGAGCGCTTTCCGGACATGTCCGAGCCCTACTCCAGCGAGCGGCGGCGGCTTTTCGAGAGAATCGCGTTGGAGGACGGGGTCACCGTACGAAGGGCCGTGTTGGCGGCGGTCGCCGGGCCCAACCTCGAGACCGCCGCGGAATACGGTTTTCTGCGCCGCATGGGCGCGGACGTGGTCGGCATGTCGACGGTGCCGGAGACGATCGTCGCGGTCCACGCGGGGATGCGCGTGCTGGCGGTGTCGATCGTGACCGATCTTTGCCCCGCGGACAACCTGCAGCCTTCGAACGTCAAGGAAATCATCGCCATCGCGGAGAAGGCGGAGCCGACCTTGCGCGACCTCGTGATGCACTATCTCCGCCAGATGTAGCCCCCGCCATGATGAAAGAAGGACGGTTCAAATCCATCGCGACGCCCGACCGTATCCCCGAGGCCGAGAACGCCATTATCGATCTCTGGGACCGCACCCGGGCGTTCGAACGCAGCGTCGAGGAACGCGAGGGCAGCGAGCGTTTCGTGTTCTACGAGGGTCCGCCGACGGCCAACGGCAAGCCGGGGGTGCATCACGTCATGGCGCGCCTGTGCAAGGACATCATCTGCCGTTACAAGACGATGCTCGGGTACCAGGTCATCCGCAAAGGCGGGTGGGACACGCACGGGCTCCCCGTCGAGATCGAAGTCGAAAAAGAGCTGGGTATAAAGAGCAAGGAAGAGATAGAGGCGTTCGGCATCGGCGAGTTCAACCGCAAGAGCCGCGAGAGCGTCTTCAAGTACGAAAAGGACTGGGTAGAGTTCACCAAGCGCATCGGTTACTGGCTCGATATGCGGGATCCCTACATTACGTGCACCAACCAGTACATCGAGAGCGTCTGGTGGATCCTCAAGGAGTTCTGGAAAAAAGATCTCCTCTACGAGGGGCACAAGATCGTCCCCTACTGCCCTCGCTGCGAAACCTCACTGAGTAGTCACGAGGTGAGTCTCGGCTACCGGGATGTGTCGGACCCGTCGATTTTCATCAAGTTCAAACTGGCCGACGGCGACGATCGTTTTCTGGTGTGGACGACGACGCCGTGGACTCTGATTTCCAACATGGCCCTCGCCGTAGGGCCGGATCACGATTACGTCCGGGTGGAGCACCGGGGCGAGACGCTGATCCTCGCCGAGGCGCTCCTCGGCGTGCTCGAAGGCGACTACGACGTCCGCGGCCGGATCAAGGGCAGCGAGCTCGTCGGCAAGCGCTACGAGCCGCTGTTCGATTTCTTCAAGGACGAGGAGAACGCGTTCGTCGTGCTCGGCGCCGACTTCGTCAGCCTCGAGGACGGCACCGGTATCGTGCACATCGCGCCGGCGTTCGGCGAAGACGACTACCGCCTGTGCCAGACGGCCGGTATTCCGATCACGCAGCCGGTGACGTCGCGCGGCACCTTTACACCGGATATAACCCCCTGGGCGGGCAAGTGGATAAAGGACGCGGACCCGCAGATCATCGAGACGCTGCAGAGGGATGGCAAGCTCTACCGCGGCGAACGCATCAAGCACTCGTACCCGTTTTGCTGGCGGTGTACGACGCCGCTGATCTACTACGCCCGCCGCTCGTGGTACGTAAAGACCACGGCTTTCAAAGACGAGATGATCGCGGCCAACAAAGCGATCGAATGGGTGCCAAGGGAGGTGGGTGAGTACCGCTTCGGCAACTGGCTGGAAAACAACGTCGACTGGGCGTTGAGCCGCGAGCGTTACTGGGGAACCCCCCTGAACATCTGGCTGTGCGGCGAGTGCGAGCGAACCCACGCCGTGGGCACGATCGAGGAACTGCGGGAACTGGGTGAGAACATCCCCGAAGGCGAGGCGCTCGACCTGCACCGCCCGCAGGTCGACGGCTACCGTCTGAAGTGCCCCGGGTGCGGCGGCCCCATGAAACGCGTACCGGAGGTGATCGACGCGTGGTTCGATTCGGGCAGCATGCCGTTCGCCCAGTACCACTTTCCGTTCGACGAGGACAGAATGTTCGAGGACCAGTTTCCCGCTCATTATATATGTGAGGGCATCGACCAGTCCCGCGGGTGGTTTTATTCGCTGCTCGCCATCGCCGTTTTCCTGAAGGGACAATCGCCGTACCGCAGTTGTGTCGTCACCGAGCTGATCCTCGATAAGAAGGGTCAGAAGATGTCCAAGAGCCGCGGAAACGTCGTGGAGCCGTGGGAAGTCCTCGGCAAGGAGGGGGCCGATGCGCTTCGCTGGTACCTGATTGCCAACAGCCCGCCGTGGCTCCCGACGCGGTTCGACCGCAAGGGCGTAGTGGACGCGTCACAAAAGCTCATGGGCACGCTGCGCAACGTCTACTCGTTCTTTGCCATGTATGCCGAGCTGGACGACTACCGTCCGGGAGGGCAAGAGGGCGAGCCGAACCTGCTCGACCGGTGGATCCTGTCGCGGTTTCACAGCACGGCCGAGGAAGTCCGCGGGCAGCTGGACGCCTACGAGATGACGCGCGCCGCCCGCGCGCTGCAGGCATTTGTGCTCGATGAGTTGAGCAACTGGTACGTGCGGCGGTCGCGGCGACGTTTCTGGAAGGGCGAGATGGGCCCGGACAAGATTGCGGCCTACGAGACGCTTCACACGGTGCTCGAGGGCACCGTCCGTATGCTGGCCCCGTTTGTGCCGTTCGTCGCCGAAGAGATCTACCAGGCCCTGCGCGCCGCGCTGGCGGGTGAGGACCAGGGCGGGGAGGAGAGCGTGCACCTGGGGACATTCCCGCGGAGCGACCCGGGGCGGATCGACGGCAAACTCGAGGAGACTATGGATACGGCCATCAGAATGGCGGCGCTGGGACGCACGGTACGTAACGAGGCCGGTGTCAAGATCCGGCAGCCGCTCGCGCGCATGCGGGTCCACGACCACGACGGGCGATCGCGGCGCCTGCTCCGGCACGAAGAGATACGCGATATCGTCCTCGACGAACTGCACGTAAAAGAATTGCTGCCGGCGGCGGATCTCAAGGAGTACGTCGATTTGAAGGCCGTTCCCGCGTATCCGGTGCTCGGAAAGCGCTTCGGCAAACGGGTGCCCGAAGTGGCGGCGGGCCTTCAGTCCGTGGCGCAAGGGGATCTGGAAGCGTTTCTCGGCTCCGGCGAGCTGACCGTCGCGCTCGGAAGCGGGGCCGTGAAGCTGGGAAGGGATGAGGTGTCGGTGTCCGTCCGCGGCAGGGAACCGTACGGCGCCTGGAGTGAGCACGGGCTGACGGTCGGGCTCGATCTGGAGATCGACGAGGCCCTGCGGCTCGAAGGTATCGCGCGCGACATCGTCAACCGCGTTCAGAACCTGCGCAAGAAAAAGGGGTACCACGTCAGCGACCGTATCGACATCCGCTACGACGGTGGCACCGCCGCCGACACCGTCTTCGCGCAAGAGGGGGATCTCATCCGTAGCGAGACTCTGGCCGTCTCCGCCGAGAAGAAAACCGCGGACTGGGGACCGGGAACCGAACTGGACGTCGACGGCGAGACCATCCGCCTGTGGATCCGTCGAGAATCCGATTGACAAGGGATAGACGCCCCACGTATTTTATCTTCGCTCTTGGATCTGGCCGCGCCCCACGGCCATAACAGATTAATGGATAAGAGGTTGGCATGAACAAGAAGGACCTGGCCCGTTTCAAGAAACGGATTGAAGCCGAGCGAGGACGGGTCGCGGGTAAGCTCGACGTCATCGGTGAGGGAATCTCGGACAGGACGGCGAGCCAGTCGGCCGGCAATCAGAGCTATTCCAATCATATGGCGGACGTAGGCAGCGACGCCATGGAGCAGGAGCAAGCGTTCCTGCATGCCAGCCAGGGCGCCGATTACCTGCGGGCGCTCGACGAGGCGCTCAAACGGATCGAGGCCGGCAAGTACGGAGTGTGCGAAATCTGCGCCGGTAAAATCCCGGTGAAACGCCTGGAGGCTTACCTGGCGGCCCGCCTCTGTATCACCTGCAAGTCCGAGCAGGAAAAATTCCAGAGGAGCTAGGCGTGGGTTTCGTTCTGCCAGCGGTGATCGTTGTCATCCTCGACCAGGTGACCAAGCAGTTCTTCTGGCACCTGGGGCGCAACTTCGACGTAATCGACGGTTTCTTCCGCGTGACGCTGGTACGGAATTCCGGCGCGGCGTTTGGAATGCTCCAGGACGGTCGCGGATTCCTGATCGTGATGAGCGTTCTGGCGTCGATCTTGATCATTTTCGTCGTGCAGCGCCTGCCGGCCGAGCAGCTCGCCCGGCGCGTGTTTCTCGGCATGATCCTCGGTGGCGCGCTGGGCAACCTCATCGACCGCATCTACCCCGGCCAGGTTATCGACTTCATCGACATGGGCATACCGGCGTACCGGTGGCCCGTCTATAATATAGCGGATTCCGCGGTGACCATCGGCGGAGTGCTCCTCATCCTCAGCGTCTCGCGCTCTCGTGACGGCGGAGAAGAATAACGAAGAGGTATTACCCGTTGGGCCGGACGCTGCGGGCCGGCGGCTCGACGTCTTCTGCGCCGCAAACATTCCCCTCCTGTCGCGAAGTCAAGTCCAGAGAATCAACAGGGAAGGCGCCATCGAGGTGGACGGCGTTCGCCGTCCCGGCCACTACCTGCTGAAGACGGGGGAGACGGTGCGCGTAACCGTAGCCGTGCGGCCGCAGGCGGATCCACCGAAGCCCCAGGACATTCCGCTGCGGGTGGTGTGGGAGGACGACGACATCCTCGTCGTCAACAAGGACGCGGGGCTCGTCGTGCACCCCGCGTATGGAAACGAAGACGGCACGATGGTGAATGCCATCCTCGGACGGGGCAGCCGGCTGTCCGCCCTGGGTGGTGAGGACCGCCCGGGCATCGTGCATCGCCTGGATAAGGATACGTCGGGGTTGATCGTCGCCGCGAAGAGCGATCGGGCGTACCGGGGACTCAGCGAGCAGGTTCGTACGGGGGGGTTCCACAAGACGTATCATGCCATCGTGTGGGGAAACCTCACGCCGCGCCGGCAGACCATCGATGCGCCGATATCGCGGCATCCCGTCCACCGCAAGAAGATGGCGGTCGCGCGCCGGGGCGGCAAGGCCGCGATCACGGAAGTGTTTGTGGTAGACAGCTTTGAATATTTCGACTATATTCGGGTCGTTACCTTGACGGGCCGAACCCACCAGATCCGCGTGCATCTAACACACGCATCACACCCGATTCTAGGTGACGATGTCTACGGCGGGCGCCGCCGGAAAGGGCTTCCGTCGAACGCGAGAACTCGGGCTCATATCCGTTCGGTTCAGCAGGTGATGCCGCGGCAAGCACTCCACGCGTCGAACCTGGCTTTTGTGCATCCAGCATCTGGAGAACGTCTGGATTTCAGGACGGCGCTGCCCGGGGACATGCGGTGTACGCTGGAAGTTCTGTACGGTGGAACCCCCGTTCAAGGAGGCTAAGGAATTGAAATTCAGCCAACGCGACGTCGATGGAGCAGTCGCGATCGATATTAGTGGAAAGCTCACTGGAGGCCCGGAGGCCGAGGCGTTTCGTGACATGTTCAGGGGGTTGGTGGAGGAGGGCAAGAAGAACGTTATCCTCAACCTCAGCGGGGTTGACTGGATCGCGAGTACGGGTATCGGCATTATGATTCGGGGATACAAGACGATCTGCGAAGCCGGTGGACGGTTCATCCTCGTCAACGTGGGCGAGCGTACGCATCAGATATTCAACGTCATGCGGCTCTACGACATTTTTGAGATTCTCGATACCGAAGAGGAAGCGATCAAGAAAATCGCCGCCTCTTGAAGCCGACGCACCAGGGCCCGTCCTGTCCGGTGAGGCAGGAAGGCGACCCGGTCGGGGCGAGGTTTTCGAGGGCGGTGTGCCCATTAAGGAGGCAGGACATTGAAGGTCACCCAGAAAGAAAAATACGGGGCGGCCGTTCTGGAATTGAACGGCAAGCTCACCGGTGGACCGGAAGCGGAGACGTTTCGCGATCTTTTCAAATCGCTGGTCGATCAAGGCAAGCGGAATATTATCATTAATCTCAAGAAAGTCGACTGGATCAACAGCACGGGGCTCGGCATCCTGATCGCCGGTTACTCGTCGGTCCGCAAGGCCGGGGGCGATCTCGTCCTGTGCAACGTCGGTGACAGAATCGACAGCATTCTCTACGTGACCAAGCTCAACTTGTTATTTCCCGTGTTCGAGAACGAAGACGAAGCGGCGGAACATTTCCGGAAAGAAAAAGAGCAGAAATAGTCTCCAGGATTCACCCACCGATGGCCGTTCACCAAGAGAAGATGGAGTTCAGCATTCCCAG
This sequence comes from Candidatus Krumholzibacteriia bacterium, assembly GCA_046754105.1. Lineage (GTDB taxonomy): Bacteria > Krumholzibacteriota > Krumholzibacteriia > WVZY01 > WVZY01 > JAZGDW01. The sequence continues at coordinate 21,786 of JBHHVD010000003.1, read as the reverse complement.
CGATTTCAAGTACCTGGGCGCCGTAGACGCAGCTATCCAGGACCTGGCCCGAGAGTTATCGTGCGGGCAGCGATGGATCAACGATTTCAGCACGGCGCTCGTCGAGGCCTGCTCCAACGCCATAGAGCACGGGAACAAGTACGACAAGGGCAAGACGGTGCGCGTGGCTATTTCCGTGAACGGACGCAAGCTCATCGCGTGCGTCGAGGACGAAGGCGACGGTTTCGACTACGATGGGTATCTCTCCGATTCGACCCCACCGGATCCTCTCAGCGAGCGAGGCAGAGGCATACTTATAATGAGCGCCTTTACCGATAAGCTGAGGTATTCGCGTAGCTCGGGCGGCGGCGTGTGCGTCGAACTCGAGAAAGCGTGTGAAAAGGACCCCGGCTCGCCGAAGCCATAGCGGTAGCCGCCACTTACTCCCCTCTTCCCGATCGGACGCCACCTTTTGGGCCCGGGAACCTTTGCGTTCGGCCACGCGTATTTAATGTAGCAGGTCGCGATCCCCTGACCCCCCGGAGTATTCATGGGTGTGCCGGTCTCACTTATGCTGTCCGTGTTCTACCTGGCCAGCGGCGTGTTCCTCTTCTTGCTGGGTCTTACCATTCTGAGAACCGGAAACAGCAGCGCTCCGACCCGCGCGACGGCGCTGATCCTGTTTTTTGCCGGCGTGGGTCCGATCCTCAGCGCGTCCGGCATCATCCTGCAGGGCGCACTCAAACAAGACGCGGTGGTGTACCACTCGATGGTCGAGAATTTCGAGTACCTGTGGGAGTTTTACTTTCCTTCGCTGCTCTGGTTCTCTCTGACTTTTCCGCGGCAGAAGAGGTTCTTCACCAATTTCCTCTTCGTGGGTTTGCTGGTGTTCGCGCCCTACCTGTTCCACCTGGGAATGATCATGACGGGCGACGGTTTTGCGACGACGGTCATGGACCTCTCCACGGGGCTGCCGACGGCGAGGGAGATCACGCTCGGGGGACGAACCGTGTCGCTCGGGGGCCTGGGAAACGTTATCTCGGTCATTTTCTCCACTCTGGTGAAACTGCACAAGCAGCTGTTCCTGCTGGTGAACATCCTCTACGCGTCCATCGCGCTGGCGGTGCTGTTTCGGAGTATGAGGCTTCATCTCAACCCGCGGATCGCGGGCCAGCTGCGAACGGTGCTCACGGGCCTGGCGGTGAGCATCGCCGGTTACACGGTGGCCAAGGCCGTGCCGCTGCTGCGGGGTGACTTTGCCTCGGCCGAAGTCCATCTCGCCTTGATCAACTTCGCCCTGGTGGCCGGTGGGGGTTCCGTGGCCTACGCGTTGATCCGGCAGCAGTTCCTCGGCATCCGCTACGTGACCCGGCGCGCCGTGCTCTATGGTGGCGCGTCGCTGGTGTTCGCGGGCGTCTATATCGTAGTCGTCAAGCCGGTGAGCGATTTTTTTGGACAGTACAGCGTGGCGAGCAAGGAAGCGTTCGAGACCGGCTTCATCATCCTGACCATTATCGCGTTTCAGCCGGTGTTCTTCCGCATAGAAGAACTTCTCGAGCGCGTGCTGTTGAAGGGAAGGGATGACCTGCAGGCCAGGTTCAGGGAGTTGGGCGGCGAGATCTCGAACGTCGCCACGGAGGAAGACCTGGAACTGAGGCTGCGTGAGGGGTTTCGCCGGGTTCTGGACGCGACCGAGGTCACGATGCACCTCGAAAATGGTGACGCACGTTTCGACCACCTGGTCCCGATCCTCGAGGAGATCGGCGAACCGCTGCTGCGCCAGGAACTGCTCGATCTCGGAGAGAAGGGGCGGCTGGCCGGGCAACTGGGAGCGCCGGAAAAGAAACCCCGCGACAAGGGCCGGGCCAGGAAGGAATCCCGGCGGCGTCTCGCGGAGGCGAGAGAGCTGGCAGGGAGCGACGAGGTGCTGGTGCCGATCCTGAAGGACCGGCATTGTGTCGGATTCGTATCGCTGGGCGAGAAGACCTACGGCCTCAAGTACAGCGCGGAAGAGCTGGCGCTCCTCTCCGGAATCGCCAACCAGGTTGGCGTCGCACTCGACAACGTTCGCCTGCTGCGCGAGAACGTGGAGAAAAAAGTATTGGAGGAAGAGCTACGGATGGCGCGGAGAATCCAATCGCAGTTGCTGCCTTCCGGGTCGCCGGCGATACCGGGGTACCAGCTGAGCGCTACCACGATCCCCAGCCGGCACGTCGCCGGCGACTACTACGACTTCGAGGTCCTCGACGACGGCAGTCTCGTGGTGGTCGTGGCTGACGTGTCGGGAAAAGGCATTCCGGCGTCTCTGCTGATGGCGACGCTCCGCGCCGCCGTCAACTCGAACCAGGACGCCAAGAAAAGGCCGGCGGCGATGCTGCGGCGAATTAACTCGCTTCTCTACCAGAGTACCTCTCCCGAGGAGTTCGCGACCGTCTTCTATAGTGTTGTCAGTTTGAAGCACGGCGAGATAAGATACGCCAACGCAGGGCACGAGTTTCCCTATATTAGCTCGAACGGCGGGCTCGAGCGCCTGGAGGAAAGTGGAATCGTGCTCGGATGCATGACCGATTATCCGTACGAGGAGAAGACACGGCGGCTTCCGCGCGGCGGCGCGCTGGTGCTCTTTACCGACGGGGTGACGGACGCGGTCACCCGCGGCGGAGACAGCTTCGGCGAGGAGAGGCTGCGCCGCGCCATCGACTCGAACGTCGACAAGGACTCCGCCGGCCTGCGCGACGCGGTAGTGGAGGAAGTGCGCGACTTCTCCCGCGGCGGTGACTACAACGACGACGTAACGATCGTGGTGCTCAAACGGGAGTGACACCGAACAGCGGCAGGATTTTCGCCCCATGCCAGAAAAGAGAGCGCAGCGCATGCGAATTCTGGGCGTCGACCCGGGCGGCCGCCGGATCGGGCTGGCGGTCAGCGACGAACTGGGTATCATCGCACGGGGAATCGACACGTTTGACATTGCCGCCGGCGTAGATTTCCTTGTCTACGTATCCGGACTGGTGGGGAGCTACGGTATCGGCGAGATCGTGGTCGGGGACCCGGTGCATCTTTCCGGGCGGGTGGGTGAGTCGAGCGAGAAGGCCAGGGCGCTGGCCGCGAAATTGCAAAGCCGCTTCAAGCTTCCCGTGACGCTGTGGGACGAGCGTCTGTCGAGCGAAGAGGCGCGGCGCGTGCTGCGCGGCTCGAAGCCGAACAAGGGGGTAGTGGACAAGTTGGCGGCGGTCATTATCCTGCAAAGTTATCTGGATTACCGGAGGAAAGAGGCTTGATCCGAAAGTTCGTGCTCGGTGGCGTGGTTCTGCTGTCATCCCTCGCGGGACTCACGGCGGCGTTCGTCTTGTGGGGCGTCTACGAGAGACCCCACGTGGCGGGGACGGAACCCGTGCTTTTTCGCGTCGAGACCGGCGAGTCCTTTGCCGCCGTCACGCGGCGCCTGGGCGACAGGGGCCTCATCGCACACCGCAAGCCCCTGGCACTGTACGCGGGGCTGCGCCGTCTCGATCGCCGCATCAAGGTCGGCACGTATGGTCTGCAGCCGGGAACCCGTCCGAAGGATATCTTGTACAAACTGGTGACGGGGGACGTCTACAAGGTGCCGGTGACCATACCGGAAGGCTTCATGCACAGCGAGATCGCCGGTGCTTTGGCGGCCGCGGCCGCCGTCGATTCAGTCGCGTTCGCCAGCCTGCTCCGGGATTCGACGCTGCTGGCGGAGTTCGGTATAGAAGGCCCCTCGCTGGAAGGGTACCTGTTTCCGGATACGTATGTCATCCCCTGGGACTCCCCCGCCCGGGAGATCGCCGCCGTGATGGTGCGGCGGCTCTCGGAGGTGCTGGACCGCGACGTGCTCGCGAGGGCGGAACGGCTCGGGATGACCCGGCGCGAGCTCTTGACGCTCGCCTCCATAGTGGAGGCGGAGACACGGCTGCCGGAGGAACTGCCGCTGGTTTCGGCCGTCTACCATAACCGGCTGCAAAAGGGAATGCGGCTCGAGGCGGACCCCACCGTCGCCTACGCGATGGGCGGCTACCGGGGACGGTTGTTGTTCAGGGACCTCGCGATCGATTCGCCGTACAATACGTACCAGCGCGCCGGGCTGCCGCCGGGGCCGATATGCAATCCGGGTGAGGCGGCGATCCGGGCGGCACTGGAACCGGATTCCACCTGCAAGGCGATTTATTTCGTCGCTCGCGGAGACGGTAGTCATGTATTCTCCTTGAACCTCCGCGACCACCGGGCCGCCGTGCGCGAGGCAAGACGCGCCCGGTTGTCCTCGCAATAATGGCGTGTCCCGCGAGATTTCTGTCGCGAGGGCGGCGCAGGGGAGCCGCGGCGGGGAAGCGGAGAGAAAACCGGAGGCCCGCAGCCGGGCTCTACCGATCGTACGCGTGACCAAGGGACGCAACGTGGAAACGAGCACGGGATTGTCGCCACAACTCGACAAGCAGTACATGGCACTGCGGCGTGTGCTCGATCGGTATCGCTCCGTGCTGGTGGCGTACTCGGGCGGCGTGGATTCCGGGTTGCTTGCCTACGTGGCGAACGACGTGCTGGGCGGCGGCGCGCTGTCCGCAATCGCCGTTTCCGCGTCGCTGCCGGGACGCGAGAAGCGCGCGGCGCTGGAGTTCGTCGCGCGGCACGGCATTGCGTGCGTCCAGGTCACGACGCGCGAGATGGCCGACGAGCGGTACCGGCGAAACGACCCCGACCGGTGTTACTTTTGCAAGGCGGAGTTGTTCGAGAGTTTGCACGAGGTGGCGAGAGACCGGGGTCTTGCGCGTATCGCCTACGGCGCCAACCTGGACGATCTCGGGGACTACCGGCCGGGGGCGCGGGCGGCGGAGGAGCGGGGCGTTGTCACCCCGCTCGTCGAAGCCGGACTCGACAAGCGCCGGGTGCGAGCGATCGCCGAGGCACTGGGGCTGTCGCTGTGGGACAAACCGGCGGCGCCGTGTCTCGCGTCACGGATTCCGTACTTCGAGCGGGTCACGGCGGAAAAGCTCCGGCAGGTCGAACGGTCCGAGAACATCCTCAAAGATCTTGGGTTCCGGACGTGCCGCGTGCGCCACCACGGAGATGCCGCCCGGGTTGAAGTGCCCGCGCAGGATCACGACCGGCTGCTGGGAGAGGACACGTGGGCGCGAGTCGTCTCGAGTCTGGTCCGGATCGGCTTCCGGCGGGTAACGCTCGAGCGCGACGGCCTGCGCAGCGGGCGGCTGAATGACGCTATAGAAAAGCGGAGTGCCGCGGGAAATCGAGGAAGCGATTGACAGCCGGCTCTGAACGCTATTGAATGAGAGACGTGATGACGGAAACAGAATCCAAGAGCAGGCCCTTCAAATTCAGGTGGAGGGTCTTCGCGGCCGGGATCGTATCCATTGTCGTGGGATACGCCTTCCTGGCCGGCAACGACATCACCCTCGCGCCGTTGCTTCTCGTCCTCGGCTACTGCGTGCTGGTGCCCCTGTCTTTCCTCTAGCGCGACGTGAATTCGGGCGAATAGCTCAGCTGGGAGAGCACCTGCCTTACAAGCAGGAGGTCACAGGTTCAAGCCCTGTTTCGCCCACCATTCCCCGCCCGTCCCTCCGTCGGGGTGCCGTTCTCGGGCAATACACCGCAAATCCCCGGGCGACGCCGTTCCCCCCGAGGGCGGCCCGGCCGCCCGGATTCGAGGAGGACGGGGGGCCGTAATCCGCTTGGCGACGCCGATTTGGGTGTTGACAAGGGCCCGATTCCTGTGATAACATCTACAGCTGTCGAGTAAGGCGTGCAAAATGCCTCTGGTGGAAGGAAGAGATACCTACCCCTGAGCTTCTTTCCCGTAACAGGTGGTCTGCACCTGTGTGCAAGTGCATCCAAACTTTTTGGAGGTGTACGAATGTTTAAAGGTAAGCTGGCTGTTCTCTGTCTACTTGCGGCATCGCTGCTAATGATACACGGGATAGCCTTCGCGGGGATCATCGATCCTTGCGTTTCGAACTGTACTCTGATTGCCACGGGCGGCGCGTCGGGACCTCCGTTCCCGTTGTTCGTTTGTCCGCAGGGCGATACGGACACCTTTGACGATCAGGTTGGTGGACTCGCTTCTGGTATCGGTTTTATCATCAGTGTCACCGTGCTGGAATCGAACTCGACGCCGATTCCGAACATTCCCGGCGCCGATTTCTGGCTCGTCGACTGCGATCCGCTGAACGACGCGGTTCTCTGTGGCGGTTCGGCTTCTTCGGGTGCCGATTCGCTGACGAACGCTTCGGGCACGACGACCATGGGTGGCCTTGGTGGGCTCACCGGTGGTGGCTGCGCTGATGGTGTATCGGTCGTTGTTCAGGGTTTCGCGCTCCAGGATCCCCTGGTGAGCTGCACCGCGGCCAAATGCCTCGGGGTAAACGTTCGCAGCCCGGACATCGACGGCACCAACGAGGTCAACCTCGTCGACCTTTCGCTCTTTGCCGCTGCTTTCCCGCCGCAGCCGTTTGACACTTGTGCGGATTTTGACATCAATGGACTCGTGAACCTGCAGGATCTCAGCCGGTTCGCGTTTCACTTTGGGCCTCCGGGACACAAGTGTAACTAAGCGACGCTGTGGAAAAAGTAAAAAGGCAATAGCTCCTAAGACAGGTTTGCGACGAAAGGGCACAACAGCAAGCAAAGGAGTTGCCAAATGAGAATTGCAAGAACATTGATCTTCGCGCTCGTGGCGCTGACCCTGGTCGGCGCGTCCGTGGCGAGTGCGCAACAACCCTACATCGGGGTCTTCTTCAACAGAGTCGGCACCCCGGAACAGAAGAACTGTCCGGGCGTGGGCCTGGTAGATTCCCTGTTTTTCATCGCCTACAACTTCAATACGAACGTTGTCGGTATTGAGTTCAAGGTGAACTACCCGGCGTCCATGTCTTGGGTCGCCGACCTGGAGACGCAACCGGTGACCATCGGCACTACGCCCACGGGCATGTCGATGGGCTGGGCGCTACCACAGAACGGGTTCTCCCCGATCTTTGTGTCGAAAGCGCTCATCCAGTGGAACTGTGGCAACTGTGCGGTGCCGGACGATCCGATCCAGGTTGTCCAGCATCCGTTCAGCGGTGCACCCACGCCGCAGTTCACGCAATGGCCCACGATCACGTTGCATCCCGCCATTGGCTTGACGGCGCTCGTATGCCGCACCGTGCCGGTGGAGGACACGACGTGGGGAAGGGTTAAGTCGCTTTATAGCGAATAGCGTCTGAAATCTGAGCTGGATGAACCCCAAGGGGTTCATCCAGTGGTGGTTCATCCAGCTTCCAGATTCAGCGCTTGCGGGCGGTTTCACGACGCAGCATAGAAGTGAAAGCGCCCTGGGCAGTGACCGATCAGGCGCTTTGCCGTCTAGACCAATGTTCTGTTGCTGGTGAGAGTTTTGCACTAAACCAGATTTGCAACTTAGGACACGCAGCAAGCAAGCAAAGGAGTTGCCGAATGATGAATGTAAAAGTGTTTGTCATCGCGCTTGTGGCGCTGGTTGTGGTCGGAGCGTCTGTTGCGAGCGCGCAGACTCCTTACGTTGGAGTTTTCTTCGATAGGGCATCTTGGGACCCGCCGCCCGCGGGCCCGCCGATCATAGGCGACGGGACGACGGAGACCATCATTCCTCCCGGCGTTTTTGGGCAGATCGATAGCGTCTACATCGTCGCGTACAACTTTGACTGTTTCGTAACGGGCGTTGAGGTGCAGGTTGACTATTCGGCGTGTCTGACCTGGGTCGCCGACCTCGACACGCAGCCGGTGACCTTCGGCACTACGCCCACGGGCATGTCGATGGGCTGGGCGCTTCCGCAGAATGGGTTTTCTGCGATCAACATCGCAACGGTCCTCGTCCAGTGGATCTGTACCGACTGTACGGCAATGGGTGTGCCGGTAGTGGTTTCAGGACACCCGTTGTTCAACCCGACGAACCCGCAGTACACGTGTTTCAATATCCCCCAGACATTTCAGGCCGTCGGTTTGACAGCGCTGATTTGTCCGGCGGTGCCAGCGGAAGAAACCACGTGGGGCAGGGTTAAGTCGTTGTATTCGCAGTAACCGGGTTTTCCGGGGCTCCAGGTTGTAATGGAGTCTGGCGGATCCGAGGCGCGGGGATTGCGTAACAGGATTCCGGCGAGTTGGGTTCGTTGGGAGCACCGGAGGGCCGCGATTGAGCATTGACAAACGCGGCGTCCCTATGCTACTCTCTACAGGCTCCAGAAGTCCAGGTCCTTAGTCGGCACTCGAATGGGAGGTAGCTGGCGGTTCCTCAGCGAGAGAGTTTCGTGCCGCGTCAGTACCGAGGTGGCGAGGCTCTTGTTTGATCTCCAGCGTGCTACCGGCTGAGCGAATGGAAATTGGTAATGGCCAAGAGGCCTTTCATCCCGTTCACTCAAAAGGAGTGTTTCATGAAAAAGGTGATATTGCTGACAACAGTCATGCTGTTCGGCGCGAGTCTCGCGTTTGGACAGGCAGGTGTCATCGGCACCTACGGCGACCCGGGCGCGGCGGATTGTAACGTCGTAGATGCTGCGCCGGGATTGCTGAGCATCTTCGTGGTGCATACACTTTCGCCGGGCGCGAGCGCGTCGCAGTTTCGGGCGCAGACCCCACTTTGTATGAGCACGACGGGTGCGGTTTACCTGTCCGATACGGCGGTCTATGCGGTGACGGTCGGCAACTCGCAGACCGGCGTGGCGATCGGCTACGGTACGTGTGTTGCCTCGCCAAACCACGTTCTGACGATCAACTACTTCGCCAGTGGCTCGACGCCGCTCTGCTGCGCGTTTGTCGTAGATGCGGATCCGAACGTTCCGTCGGGCGAGGTCGAAGTTGTCGATTGTGCGAACAACCTGCTCATCGGCGCCGGCCGGACGAATACGGTCAACGGCACGCCGCAGAACTGTGACTGTAACCTGATCCCGGTGGAAGAGAGCACCTGGGGCCAGGTGAAATCGCTGTACGAATAGGCGATTCCCGTCAAACAACCCGAGTAGCTTCGAGATGCCCGGCTGCCAAGCGACGCAGCCGGGCATTTTTTGTGCCATCCTCTCGCGGGTGGTCGACGTTGCAGTCTGCCACAAAGATGTGCGGCAACGCCCCGCGCGCGATCTCCCCTCCCAGCGTCCGCCCCGATCGCGGCGCACCCCCGGCCCGGAAAAAAATGCCGCATAGGGGTGAGTGCGGGTGCGCCTCGCCCGATCGGTCGACGGATCGGTTGGTTTTGGCCGGCGCCCTTCGATTCCTCCCCCCGGAGGACGGGATTCGGTCCGTCTCTTGCATAGGTCCCCGCCCGGGTGTGTCCCGTTACCTGAAAGAAACCTGGTTATGCTTTTGTCAGAGAGGTGATCCTATGCGGATATTTCGATCGACGCTGGCAGCACTGCTGCTACTCGCCGTTTGCGTGGGCCTGTCCCAGGCGCAAACGCCGACAGTGAGGCTCTATTTCGACACGGCGCTGACTGCGGAAAGCAAGAATTGCCCACCCGCCGGTGGGCTGGATTCGATGTTCGTGGTTGCTCAGCAGTTCAACGACTTGATCTCGGGTCTGGAGCTGGCTGTCACGTTTCCCGTGACGATGACGTGGGTGGCCGACGCCGGTACGCCACCGGTGACCTTCGGTACCTCGCCCACGGGTATTTCCATGGGCTGGTCGCTGCCCCAGAACGTCTTTGGCAAGTTCAGAGCCTACACGATCCTGTTCACCTGGAACTGCAGCGGCTGCTCGGTCACGGATACGCCGGTGGTGGTAAGCCCTCATCCGATTTTCGGGGCCGTCCGAGCCACCCAGTGGCCCACGAACCAGTTCATCAACGCCATCGGCATGACAGGGCTGATTTGCGCCACCGTTCCCGTCGAGGACACGACCTGGGGACGGGTCAAGGCACTCTATACCGCGGCGCCGTAGCCGACCACAGGTGCTTCATTGCCGCCCGACGCCACCCATGGCAGGCCGCGCGCCGCCATGGGTGGCTGTTTTTCGGCCACGATCACGCCCGCCCCGCGCAAATAGCCGCTACTTTCCCACAAAGTGCTTGACATCGGCGGAGTCCACGTTGAACACTTAAGCATGCGGTCGCCATAGACCGCCTGATTGTGCATTCGCGTAGCCGCCGTTTGAAGGTAAGGCGCGTATTTTGAGCGGCGATCGGCACCGTAGAGAGTGCAGGTATCGTCTATACAAAAAGGGCCTGGTGGGGATTGCCTCGTCCGCGAAGGAGATGTCTATGAAGAAAACATTGCTACTGACTGTCGTGCTCATGCTGTCGGCGACGGTGGCGTTCGGCCAAGCCGCAGGGGTGATCAGTATATTTATGGATCCGGGTGGCCTGGACTGCAACCTGGTCGACGGGGGTTTGCCGACCAACACGTGGAACTTCGTACACGTGAGCACAACCGGCGCGACGGCGATCCAGTTCAAGGCGACCCTGCCCGCCTGTGCCACGGTAACGTTTCTCTCGGACCAGACGCAGTTTCCCGTGACGGTCGGCGGCTCGCAGACTGGCGTGGCCATCGGGTACGGCCAGTGCCTGACCGCACCGATTCACGTGCTGTCGATTGTGACCTTCGGCGGCGGGACCCCGGCGTGCTGCGTGTACCCGATCACTGGAGACCCGAGTGTGCCCTCCGGCACGATCGAGGTCGTGGATTGTGGCAATAACCTCTTGACCGGTGTGCCGAGCCACAGCGGACGCATCAATGACGACGGATCGTGCCCCTGCTCGGTTCCGGTCGAGGAAACGACGTGGGGCGTCATCAAGTCACTGTATTCGGGCACCGAATAGGCCCCGGAAACTCGATCCTTCGCAATCAATCGGCCCTTGCCCCTGAGGGGGCAAGGGCCGTTGTCCAAATAGAGGGCTGGCTGGATTGACAGCCGACCGCGATCCGCGGTATACTGTACGTACCGAACGCGATGCTTCGGCCTTGACGGCCACCGGCTAACGTTATACGTTTTAACTGGTTTGCCAGCCTGCTCTACGCCCCCTGTTGAAATCTCCGTAACCTGGTCCCGGCCTTGGGAGGTCCTCTTTTTATGCGCGGTCTTGTCGTTTCGCCACCCCGCGGGCTGTGCGCATCCCTGGCGGTTGGCTGCACCCTGTTGTACCTGGCCGCCGCCCTCGTGACGCCCGCAACGGCCGCCGTCCAGGTGGTCTCGTCGAGTCAGTCGCGCCTGGTGTTCGAGGTGACGGCGGACGGGGCCCGTTTCGAGGCGTCGCCGTTCCTGGCGGGGACCGAACGGCTGGAGATACCGGATTGGGGCACCCTCTCCGGAGAAGGCGAGCCGCGCCTGCCCGGTCGCTACTTCCTGGTGGCGCTGCCGCCCCGCGGAGGCTACTCGATCCGCCACACGGTCGTGCGCTCCGAGCCCCTGGGCGCCCACGTGCTCGAGCCGGTGCCGTCCCCGGTGTCGGTACGAGACGGGAATGACTTTGTCACCACCTCCGAGACGTATTCCATCGATGACGCGATCTACCGGAGGCGGGGCTACACGATCCGTGTTGCCGACGCCGGGGTCGGCCGCGTGCGGCACCAGCGGGTGCTGTCCCTGCGGCTGGATCCCGTGGCGTACGATCCTGCGACGGGAGAGACCGTCGTGGCCACGGTGATACGGGTGGAAGTGACGTTTGAAACACGCACGGGGAGAGGGCGGGGGGAAGTGCTGCGGCCGGTGCCGGAGTCGGCGGTCTGGGACCGCATTCTCTCGAAGATGGTGGTCAATCCGGCCCAGGGCAGGGGCTGGCGGGCCGCCCCGTCGCGGTTCGAGGGCAGCAGCCGATCGGCGCGAAGCGCGCGGGCGATCGCCGGGCCCGTGGTCAAGCTGCGGGTCAGAGAGAGCCGCATGCACCGGGTGAGCGCGGCGTCCGCCATCGCCGGGGGATTCCCTGCCGGGACGGCCACGGGGGATCTGCACCTGTTCAAGAGAGCCTACGATGACGTGGGCCTGGCCGAGCGTATCGTCGACGTGGGCTACAAGGTGGCCGAGGATCCCGCCGGCACAGCGGGTGAGTTCGACGGCAGCGACTACGTGATCTTCTACGGGCAGGCGCTTCGCGAGGACACGCTACAGGACGACCCGATCCAGAAGTTCACGGACGACAATATCTACTGGCTCGGTGCCTCCGCCGGCCCGCGCATGAGTCCGAAGAGTGTAGCGCCCGGATTCGTGTCCGGAGACACGACCGCGGCATCGTTCCCCGTCACCGGGCATTTCGAAAAGGACCTCTGGTTCCGCGAGAAAACGCCGCCTTTCGAACGGGATTTCTACTACTACCACGGCGAGTTTCTGCAGTCCTTCTCAGCGCCATTCTCGCTCGATGCGGTCCGAGGCGGCAGCCAGTTTCGGCTCAAGGCCCGCTTCCTGGGCGCCAACCTGCAGATTAGTACGCGCGGCATCGACCTCAAGATTATCAACACCCGAGGGACCACGGTCCTGAACAGCGTTTCCGTGCCCACGAACAGCCTGGTGGACTACGATTCGGGGCTGATACCGGCAAGCGCCCTGGTCGAGGGCATCAACACCTTCCGTATCGAACCGAACCCCGGTAACCAGGTATCGTCCCTCGACGTGCTCCTCAACTGGTTCGATGTCGAGTACCGCTCGCCATACCGCGCAAAGGGCAACGTGCTGGATTTCCACTCCGCCGCGCTCGCCGGCGACACGAGCCTCGTCGTGACAGGGCTCAGTCGTACCGACGTGATGCTCTTCGACATAACCGATCCCCTGGCGCCGCTGGATTGCCAGCTCACCGCGGGTCACTTCACGCCGGCCGGCGGCGGCCAGGTGCTGTCGTTTCGGGAAACACTGTCTTCCCAGAGACGCTACATCGCAACGCCGCTGGACAAGATCAAAGAGATAACGGGGGGCGACGTCATCGCGGACGTGCCGAGCGGCCTGATCGGCAACCCGGCCGAGGCCGGCGTGGACGTCGTCGTGGTGTCCCACAAGAATTACCTCGGGCGCATGCAGCGATGGGTCGACTACCGCAAGGCGCAGGGGTACCGGGTGCTGATGGCGGACGTGGAGGAGATCTTCGACGAGTTCAACGGAGGCGTGAATCATCCCCGGGCCATTCGCCGCTTCGTGCGCCACTTCTTCGAGAAGGGGAACGCCAGTTTCGTGGTGCTGGTCGGGGACGCCAGCGAGGACAACAAGGGCGTGCACGTCGGCCAGTCGGGAGTTAATTTCGTCCCGACCGAGTCGTTCACAGAGTTCGTCGGTGCCGGTTTCAACGAGGACGAAGTCGTCACTTCGGACAAGTGGTACGTGATGCTCGACCACGATTTCATCAAGAACCAGCCGCCGGTCAGCGGGGCAAACCCCCTGAATTTCATTCCCAGCCTCATCGTCGGCAGGCTCCCCGCGGGCAACGACACCGAAATACGCCGCATGATCGATAAGATCCTCGCCTTCGAAAGGCCGGCGGCGGGCGATTTCTGGCGGCGGCGTATGATCCGAATCGCCGATGACGCGTGGTCGTTCCAGTCCCTCTCCATCACGTGCAACCAGCCCGCGGAAGCCGGTTTCGAAAGGGCCGAGCAGGCGGCGGCGGTGACGACGGAGAACTCGATACCCAACGGCTTCGACGTGGTGCGTTTCTTCCTGTCGAACCGTATCCAGCACCCACCCGTGGGGACGTGTGTGTCGCCCTTTGTCCAGCAGCAGGACACGCGCAGCAACGCCGTTCCAGCGCTGCTCGACGAGCTTGCCAGGGGCGCCACCATCGTCAGTTTCCAGGCGCACATGAACCGGTACGCGATCTGCCACGAGTTTCTCTTCACGAGCACGGTGAACCTCGGCGAGACACCCGACTACCTGAATCCGCGGGGCTTCAACGTCGGCCGCCCCTACCTCCTGTTTGGAATGGGGTGCCACCTGAGCGATTATGCGGTTCACCGGGAACGCAATCGATTTGCCAACAACGGCCCCAACGGCGATAGCCTCTCCGAGCTGCTGCTCCTTCTGGAAAACAGAGGTGCGGTGAGCACCTACGGCAGCACGGGCTTCGAGTACCTCAGCACGAACGAGATGTACACCGATATCATCGCGAAGCAGTTCTACGAGAATCCGCGGACCGATCCCGACCTGGCGAGCGGCCGCTCGCAGGCGCGCTGGATCTTCGGCGAGATCATGACCGACGCGGAGCTCGTGAACCTCTCCAGGCGGGGAAGTTCGGGTCCGGGCAAGGGCGCGGTGGGAATGATCCTCCGTTACCATATCCTGGGTGACCCGCTGCTGCGTATCGACGCCGGGCCGCCGCGGTTCGAGGTGACGGTAGACGGCAATCCGGTGCAGTCAGGCTCGTCGCTCACCACGATCGGGGCCAGCGATTCCGTCGCCGTGCGGGCGATCATCACCGACGAGGTGGCGATCGAGGACATCACGCTGGATATCGCGGGCGTGGACGCATCGAACCAGTTAACCGTCACGCCGCTGGTCGACCAGGGGCTGGACGCCGCCCGCCAGTACGAGGTGACCTTCCGGACGAAGATCGTGCCGGGCGAGTACGACATCATCCTGCGCGCCCATCAGGCGGTGGACACGACGGGAACCAATTTCCTGATGACCGGAGAGTTCGTGCTCAAGGTCGACCTGGGCGTCGTCCTCAAGGCCGGCGGCCGCCCGCTGGTGAGCGGTGACGTGGTGCCGCCCAGGGCGGACTACGTCTTCGAGCTGACGTCGCCCGTCGCCCTCGATACGTCTCTCATCCGGGTCAAAATCGACGGCACCGCCGTCCCCGCCAACGTAACGCAGCCGGCACGGGGGGATTCCACGTGGCTCGTCGCATTCTCTGCGGATCTGCCGCAGGGGCCGCATACGCTCTCCGTATTCATCGACAACGCCAGTTTCGATTATCAGATCGTGGTCTCGTCACGGTTGGGGGTACTCGATGTCGTTGCCTATCCCAATCCGTTCAGCGACCGGACGCAGTTCGTGTACACGGCCGAGGTGGCGATCTCCGGCGGCACGATCGATATTTTTACGACCAGGGGCCGTCGGATCGCAAAGCTACAGATACCGCCGAGCGCCCGGGCGGTCGGGCAGAACGCCGTCGCCTGGGACGGCCGCACGTTCAACGGCGATGAGATTGCGAACGGTGTTTATCTCTTCGTCATTAATGTCAACCAGGGCGGCCAGCAGTCCACGTTTCGAGGCAAGTTGGTACACGTCAAGTAGTTGAAGGTCCCGGCACCACCCTGCAAAACCTTTTCCATCCCCGCGTGATTCTGATAGACTCTGCCGTGGCTTTGCACGAAACGGGCCGCCGCCCCCTTGCGGGAGAATCATGTCCGACGCAAAACAGATCTTCGAAGAGCTCAAACTCCTCGCCACCGAGCAGCGCAACCCGCGGACCGCGGATATCGACCTGGCCGCGACCGAGGAGATCCTCCAACTGATGAACGGAGAGGACCTGCGCGTCGCCGAAGTGGTCGGTGGCGCGATCCCGCAAATCGCCGCGGCGGTGGAGCAGGTAGTGGCGTCGTTTCAAGGCGGCGGGCGGCTGATCTACGTGGGAGCGGGCACGAGCGGACGTTTGGGTGTCCTGGATTCGTCGGAGTGCCCGCCGACGTTCGGTGTTGCGCCGGAAATGGTCGTCGGTGTGATCGCGGGAGGGCGCGAGACGGTGTTTCTGTCCCGGGAGGGAGTGGAAGACGACGAGGCCGCGGCGGTGGCCGATATGGAGCGGCACAGGGTCAAGGCGAAGGATACGGTGGTCGGGATCACGGCCAGCCGCCGAACCCCGTACGTGATCGCCGCGCTCGCCTCGGCACGGCGCGTCGGCGCGAGTACCGTGTTTCTCACCTGTAACCCGGCCTCGCACGCGGACGTCGACGTGGAGATCAACGTGGTGGTCGGCCCCGAAGCGGTGACGGGCTCCACGCGTCTCAAGGCGGGTACGGCGCAGAAGATGGTGCTCAACATGATCTCGACTGCGAGCATGATCCGGCTGGGCAAGGTCTACGGCAACCTTATGGTCGATTTGAAGCCGGCGAGCCACAAGCTCGAAGAACGGGCGAAGGGCATCATCGGTCTCCTCGCTGGCATCGACTACGACGAAGCGGCCGACGTCTACCGGCGGTCGGGCAAGAACGTCAAAATCGGCGTCGTCATGGCCAAGATGGGCGTGACCAAGAAAGACGCCGAGCAAACACTGGCGCGGGCCGGCGGGTTTCTCAAACGCGCGCTGGGGGAGTGATGAACGGATGAACGTAAAGCGTTTCTTGGCCGTGGCAGGGGCGGTGATCGCCACGCTCAGTGGTGGTTGTGGCGGTGGCGATTCGGGCCAGGCAGTGCGCTTCTGGCATTTCTGGGACAACGACGTGATCGAACCGATGGTGCGCGAGTTCGAAAAGCAAAACCCCGGCGTCAAAGTCGAGGTGGAGCAGCTCACGTGGCAAAGCGGCCTGGAGAAGATCCAGGCGGCGATCGCGGCCGGGACACAACCCGACGTGTGCGAGCTGGGCTCGACGTGGCTGCCGCGGTTCAGCTATGAGGGCGTACTCGAAGACCTCAGCGCGGTACACGCCGAGATCAAGGACGACTTCATGGGTTGGGAAAGCGCCTTGTGGCAGGGCGGCGTGTACGGACTGCCGTGGGTGCAGGGAACGCGCGTTCTGTTCTTCAACGTGGACCTGTTCGTGGAGGCGGGGCTCGATCCCCAGCGTCCTCCGGTGACGTGGGATGAGCTTCTCGAAGCGGCCGCGCGCATCGATGCCCTCGGTGAAGACATCAGCGGGTTCGGTCTCAACCTCGGGGAACGATACGTTCTCTACAAGAAGTTCATGGCGTTCGCATGGGGCAACGATGGGGGCATCCTCGACGCCGACGGCAATGTGATCTACTACAGTCTGGAAAACCTGGAGGCGATGGAGTTCTACCGCTCGCTCGCGGAGTACTCGCTGAAGGAAAAACAAGAGGTCTTAGATCACCATTTCAAGAGCGGGCGGTTGGGAATGCAGATATCGGGGGCCTGGAACATCCGCAACTACGCCGAAGAAGCCCCCGAACTGAGCTACCGTGTCACCCGCGTCCCCCGGCCGTCGCGCAAGAAGGGCCACCACGGCAGTTTCACCGGCGCGGAAATGCTGGTCGTGTTCAAGAACTCGGAGAAAAAGCAGGCCGCGCTCGCCCTCGCCCGCTACCTGCAGGCCTATCCCCAGGCGAAGGTGCTTTGCAAGGCCGTAAAGAGCGTTTTTCCCGCCTCCAAGGCGGCCCTGGGCGACCCGTCCTTCGTCGGCAACCCGAAGATGCAGATATTCGTGCTGCAGTCGATGAGCAGCCACACGCCGCCGGCACACCCCGGCTGGATCGAAATGGAGGATATTATCAACCGCTCCGTCGAGGAAGTGCTGTACGGCCGCAAGGATGCGAAGGAGTCGCTGCAGGACGCGTCCGCGGCGCTCGAGCGGATCGTCGAGAAGTTCAGACAGTAGTCGGCGGGCGCCACCCGCCTCCAGGCACTACAACCCACCCGAGTTCGAAGGCTGCGCGCGGGTGGGCGCCCGTTCGCTGCCACCCGCGACGGGACGGCGATATGATTATGCGTTCTACACGACCCGTCTTGATCTTGCTGCTGCCGTGGGCGATCGTCTACGCGGCTTTCTACGTGTTTCCGTTCGTCTTCTCGTTCGCGCTCGGTTTTCTCTCGTTCAATCCGCTCAACGTCCACACGACCTCGTGGGTAGGGCTCGACAACTTCGCGCGGCTCTTCGGCGACCCGCGCTTTCTCGGCGCCCTTCGCAATACGCTGCTCTTCGTGCTCGGCACCGTGCCGCTGACGACCGCCGGCGCGCTCGGCCTGGCCGTGCTGCTCCGCGGGCGGATTCCGGGGAAGGGCCTGCTCAAGGCAGGGTTCTTTCTGCCCTCGATCATCTCCATGGTCGTCATCTCCCTGCTCTTCAAATTGTTCTACGCCCCGGACGGCGGGCTCAACCACGCCCTCTCGGCGCTCGGCCTCGGCGGTCACGGCTGGCTGACCGACCCGAGGACGGCCCTGCCCGCGATCATGGTGATGGACGTGTGGGCGGCGATGGGGTACTACGCCATCATTTTCGACGCGGCTTTTGCCGGTATCCCCAGGGAACTCTACGAAGCCGCAACACTCGAGGGCGCCGGCTTTCGTGCCACCTTGAGATACGTGACGGTGCCGATGCTGCGACCGGTGATCAGCTTCGTCCTTGTCATCAACACGATTCGCTCTTTTCAGATCTTTATCGAAGTCTTTGTAATGACGCAGGGCGGCCCGCTGGGTTCCACCGATACGCTGGTACTGACCCTGTACGAAACGGCGTTCCGTCAACTGGACTACGGTTACGCGAGCGCGGTTGCATATGTCGTCTTCGTTCTGTCCGGATTATTTTCGATTTTCGCCGTGAAGCGTTTTCGACCCCGGTTCGGCGCGGCTGCCGGTTGACGGCACCGCGAGGAAGTAGCCCGTGAAACGAATCCTGCAAGCTGCGCTGCTGCTGGCGATCTTCGCCGTCATGGCCTACCCGCTGGTGTGGATGGTGGGCATCTCGCTCCGCAGCGGGGAAGGTCTTAGCGCCCGTTTCTACACGGAAGTGTGGCGTGCCGGGCCGTTCGACCGCTATTTCGTCAACAGCCTCGTCGTCGTCGTCGTCGTTCTCATCGGCAACATTCTAATCTGCTCGATGGCAGGGTACGCGTTCGCCCGCTACCGGTTTCGGGGCAACCGCGTCCTGTTCTTTCTCGTGATATCCATGATCATGGTGCCCAAGCAGGTCATCCTGGTGCCGCTCTACATCCTCATGCAGAAGCTGCAACTGCTGGATACCTATGCGGCGCTGACCCTGCCCTTCACGGCGGACCCCTTTAATATCTTCTTGATCCGCCAGTTTCTCGTGTCGATCCCGCCGGATTGCGAAGAAGCGGCGCGGTTGGAGGGCGCGGGTGAGATGACGGTTCTCTTTCGAGTGGTGATGCCGATGCTCAAGCCCGCGCTCGCCGTAGTTGCGATCCATACCTGCCTTATCAACTGGAATTCCTTTCTCTTTCCCTTTATACTGACCAGCACGACGTCGATGCGCACGCTGCCGGTGGGGCTCGCGCTGCTCTCGCAGGGAGCGCACAGTATCGATTGGGGACACTTGATGGCGGGGGCGGTGATTGCTTCGGCGCCGGTCGTGGTCGCGTTCCTGATTTTCCAGCGCCAGATCATCAGCGGGCTAACGTCGGGTATGTCGCGGTGAGGGTGGCAGGATGTCAACACGACTTCAACAATTGTTGTCCAGAAAAACGTTTCTCGCCGGGGGACTCATGTCGGGCACGTCGATGGACGGTGTCGACGCCGTTCTCGTGCGGATGCCCGCGGAAGGGCACGGGATCGAGCTGGCCGGGTTCCATTCCTCGCCGTATCCCGGAGAGCTCAAGGATTCCCTGATGGAGCTGGCGTTCGGCGAGCAGTGCACCGCAGAGGACATTGCGGTGCTGCACACCAGCGTCGCCGTGGCCTTTGCCAACGCGTTTCATACGACGTGCCGCATGTCGGGCGTCGAAGCGCATGACGTGGATTTCATCGGTTCGCACGGGCAGACCGTGGCCCACGCGCCGCCCAGCCGCGATGGGATGCGTCTGATCGCCGGCACGTTGCAGCTCGGTCCCCCGGGCATGATCGCCGCGCTGACCGGCGTGACCACGGTCGGTGATTTTCGCGTCGCCGATCTCGCCCTCGGTGGCCAGGGCGCGCCGCTCGCCCCCTACATAGACTTCCTGCTCCGCAGGAGCAGGTCGAAGGACCGGGTCATCCTCAACCTGGGCGGTATCGCCAACGTGACCTATCTCCCCAAGAACTGCGCCATCGAAGAGGTCGTGGCGTTCGACACGGGGCCGGGCAACATGATTCTCGACGAGTTGCACCGGGCCCTGTATCCGAACGATGCGGTCCCCGAAAAGCTGGGCGAGCGCTCGCTCGCGGGCACCGCATCCACGTCGCTGGTGGACGCGTTCCTGGGATTTTCTTTTTTTGACGAGAAGCCGCCGAAGTCGGCCGGACATCGCGAGTTCGGGGGCCGATTCGCGTGGGAATTCTTGTCGAAGGCGCAGGCGGAGGGGCTCAAGCCAGCGGATACACTGGCGTCAGCGGTCCGGCTGACCACGCGCAGCATCGCCGCGGCGCTGGACCGGTTCGTGCGCATCGACGGCAATGTGGACGAAGTCTTTGTAACGGGCGGCGGCTCTCGAAACCCGGCCATGATGGAAGAGTTGAGGATGCTCGTCGAACCGGCCTCCCTGCACTCGATCGATGAGCTGGGGGTTCCCGCCGACGCGAAAGAGGCGGTGGATTTCGCCGTGCTGGCCCGCGAAGCGCTCATGGCACGGCAAAACGTCATCCCGCGGGTCACGGGCGCCTCGCGTGGCGCGGTGCTCGGGACTATTTCAATAGGAAATGCGTGATGAAACGATTCGCGGCGATCGCGTGCGGTTTTCTGCTGATCGGCTCCTTCGCGGCGCCGGGCCTCCGTTCCGGGGAGGCGCGCGGAAAGGAACCCGATATCCGCGTCCTGCTCGGCGAGGGACGCGAAGAGGTCGTCATTACCGCGGACAAGGGTTTCAGCGTCCAGACGCCGGCCGGCGTGCTCCTTCTGGAGGTCCCCGGCCACGGCACCGCTCGCGTCAGCGCCCGCAGCCCCTCGATCAACGTCGTCGTAGAACCGGGCAACATTGTCGCGACCGCGGACGGGGCGGCGGCCATCGTGCCCGCGCGAAACGCCACCCTCACCCACGAGGGGGTGCCGTATGCGGGCGTCATCAAGATCGCCCTCGATGGCGGCGGGTTGTCGGTGCTAAACGTCCTGCCCCTCGAGACCTACCTGGAGGGCGTCTTGCCACACGAGATGGGTAACCCCGGAGCCGAGGGCTACGACGCGCTCAAGTCCCAGGCGGTGGCCGCGCGTACGTACGCCGTAGGCAAGATGCGGGAGCGGCGCGACGGGACCTTCGACGTCTACGCGAGCGTGCAGGACCAGGTCTACAACGGGCTCGAGGACAACAGCCGGGTGACCACCGCGGCCGTGGGGGATACCCGCGGCCGGATTCTGAGTTCCGGGGGAGAGACGGCGAAGACGTACTACAGCGCGTGTTGCGGGGGGCACACGTCCGATATCCGTCTCGTGTGGCCGGATCGGGAACCGAAAGACTACCTGCACGGGGTCCGTGACCGGACCCGGAGCGAGCGGGGCGCGTTCTGCCGTAACTACAAGTACTTTCGCTGGCGCTACTCCTTTACGGGCCGGGAAATGGGCGAGGTGCTGCGCGTGACTCTGCCGCGGCAGCTCGGTGTCGCCGCAGACGATGTGGGGGCGCTGCGTGACATGCGGGTCGAAAAGCGCAGTGACTCGGGGCGGGTGATTACGCTCGCCATCGAGACGACAAAGAACACCTTTACCGTGGAAGGCGATGCGATCCGGTGGGTCCTGATGGCCGACGTGGATAAGGGCCGGATTCTGCCGAGTGTTCTGTTCCGGCTGGACAAGGCCATGGAGAGGGACCGGATCGCGCTGGTAAGCGTCGCGGGAGGCGGGAACGGGCACGGGGTGGGTATGTGCCAGAACGGGGCGATCGCGATGGCCAGGAAAGGGTACACGTACCAGATGATCCTCTCCCACTACTACCCGGGGTGTACGGTCGAGAAGATGTACTGACCTGCTGCCGGCGAGCTGCGCCGGTGCCCCGTTTGGATCGGCTCCGCCCCGCCGCGTGCGCATCAGACTCGGCCCCCGCGGGTCCTGTCAGCGAACAGCCCGCCCGTGCTCGAAGGCTGCGCGCGGCCGGGC
>JBHHVD010000002.1:0-80483 GCA_046754105.1 Candidatus Krumholzibacteriia bacterium | reverse complement strand
GCCGGAAAAGGCGTTCACCTGATCACGGTCAACGATTATCTCGCCCGGCGCGACGCCCAGTGGATGGGGCGTCTATACAGCTTGTTGGGATTGAGCATCGGTTGCATCCAGAACGACGATTCGAACGAACAGCGCAAGGAAGCGTATTGCAAGGACATCACCTACGGCACCAATAACGAGTTCGGGTTCGATTATCTCCGGGACAACATGAAGACGCGGGTGGAAGCCAAGGTGCAGCGGCCGCATTTCTACGCGATTGTCGACGAGGTCGACAGCGTGCTCATCGACGAAGCACGGACTCCGCTCATCATCTCGGGCCCGGTCACTGCAAGCCGGTCTTCGGAGCTCTTCGCGGCCCTCCGCCCCGAAGTCGAACGGGTCGTGTCCCTGCAGGATCGCCTGATCAACAGCCTGCTCTCGCAGGCGGAAAAGAAACTGCACAACGATGAGGAGGAGGACGAGGTTGGCCGCGCGCTGCTCAAGGTCAGCCGCGGGGACCCGAAGAACACGCGATTTCTGAAGATCAAGAAGGAACCCGGCATGGATCGTCTCATTGCAAGGGTCGAGGCCGACTTCATGCGCGACAAAAAGCTCCATCTGCTCGACGAGGAGTTGTACTACGCGGTCGACGAGAAGGGCAACACCATCAACCTGACCGACAAGGGACGGAACGCGCTGAACCCCGATGACCGCGACCAGTTCGTGCTTCCGGATATGAGCGAGGAGGTAAAGCGCATAGAGGACGACGCGTCCCTGGATGCACGCGAGCGGATCAAGGCAAAGGACCAGCTCCATCGCCGGTACGCGGAAAAATCGGACGCGATCCACAACTTCAACCAGCTGCTGAAAGCCTATACGCTGTTCGAGCGGGACGTGGAATACGTCGTGCAGGATGACCGGGTCATCATCGTCGACGAGTTTACAGGCCGTTTGATGCCCGGGCGCCGTTTTTCGGACGGACTGCACCAGGCACTCGAGGCGAAAGAACGTGTCAAAATTGAAGGCGAAACGCAGACGCTGGCGACGATTACCCTGCAAAATTATTTCCGGATGTACGAGAAGCTGGCCGGCATGACGGGCACGGCGGTCACCGAGGCCGCGGAGTTTCACAAGATTTACACCCTGGGTGTTGCGGAGATACCGACCAACGAACCTGTGCGCAGGATGGATTATGACGATCGTATCTACCGCACGAAGCGCGAAAAGTACAACGCGATCGTGGACGAGATCGCGCGCCTCAATGAGAAGCGGCTCCCGGTGCTGGTCGGGACGGTCACCGTCGAGGTATCGGAGTTGATCAGCCGCCTGCTCAAACGGCGAGGCATCGGCCACAACGTTCTCAACGCGAAATACCACCAGCAGGAGGCCGGGATCGTGTCCAACGCGGGCAAGGCGGGCGCGGTCACCATCGCGACCAACATGGCGGGGAGGGGAACGGATATCAAACTGGAGCCCTCGGTCGTGCGCTGCGACGAATGCGGGATCCACTCCGGACGGACCGAGTGGAAGACCCGGAACGGCGAAACGGTGAACCCGGCCGAGTGTGCGCAGGACGTCCCGTGCGGCCTGCACATCATCGGTACGGAGCGCCACGAGGCGCGCCGTATCGATCGCCAGCTGCGGGGTCGCGCCGGCCGCCAGGGCGACCCGGGGGCATCGCTGTTCTTCCTGTCGCTGGAAGATGATCTGATGAGGCTCTTTGGAGGGTCAGGGCGCATTTCGAGCCTCATGGACCGTATCGGACTCGAAGAGGGCGAGGTGATCACGCATCGGCTGGTGACGCGGGCGATCTCCAGGGCGCAGCAAAAGGTCGAGAACTACAACTTCGAGATCCGAAAGCGCCTGATCGACTATGACGACGTGATGAACCGGCAGCGCGAGGCGATCTATGCGCGCCGCGACGAGATCATCGAGGCCGAAGAGGTAAAGGATATTATTAAAGAAATGATTGATGATGTTGTGCTGGATAAGGTTACACAATACATTAACCCGGCGCAGCACCCCGAGGAATGGCCGGTGGCCGATCTGCTCGCCGACCTGGGGTCCAGTTTCATGCACGCGTTCCCGCCGCTGGAGGGCGATATCGAGAAGGTCGGGGAGGACGACATCACAGAGCACGCCCGGCGGCACGCCCTCGAGGCTCTCGAGACTCGTGAACGCTTTCTGGACGAAGAGCTCGGGAGCCCCGACGTCGTCCGGGAATTCGAGAAGTATGTTCTGCTGCAGACGATCGACGAGCAGTGGATGGACCATCTTCACGAGCTGGACTACCTCAAGGAAGGCATCCATTTCCGGGCGTATGCCCAGAAGGACCCGCTCGTCGAGTACAAGAAGGAGGCGTTCGCGCTTTTCTCCGAGCTCAACGCGTCCATCGACAGCAATGCCCTCCACGCCTTCTTCCACGCCCGGATCGCGGCCCGGGAGCGAACCCGCCACGATCTGGCGTCCGCCCGGGCTATTCACCGGGAGTCGGACGTCTACGCAATGCAAAAGAGCAGCATGGGCGCATCACAGGCGACCGACCAGGCGCTCAAGCAGCCGGCACCCACGCGCCCCGTGGTGCGGGGAGCGGAGAAGGTCGGCCGCAACGACCCCTGCCCCTGTGGAAGTGGTAAGAAATACAAGAAATGCTGCGGCGCCGCATGAGCCCCGTGACTGCCTCTGCTTGAGGATTCAGGCCGATCGCTTCCGGAAAAATAACGATTGCATCGTTCGGGCGGGTGGCGTTATGTTTCTATGCCGTAACGGGCTAGCACGCAACTTGCATCGACAGGCCGTACGCACAGGGGAGGCCGACATATGGTAGACCGACTGATGGACCTCGTGGTGCTGGTCGCGGAATTCAGCCAACACAAGGGTAAGTCTTTGAAAGAATTGGACAAAGAGCTCATCCACCTGGGCTATTCCACGGAGGAGATCCAGGAAGCTCTCTCGTGGATTACGTCGCTGTGGCGGCCCATCGAGCACGGTGGCGGCACCGGCGGGGAGCGGCCGGTTTTTCGGATCCTGGCGCCGTGGGAAGCAATGACCCTCGACAGTGGCGCCCATGGCTATCTGCTGCGGCTGCAGAACCTTGGCCTGTTGGACGAGGTTCAGTTCGAGCGTATCATGAAGCGGATGGTCCCGTATGCCGGTGAGAGAATGCACGTCTCCGACGTGAAGGCGCTGGCCGGCCGCGTGCTGTTCAACGTCGACGCCGAGGACATCGAGGAGACGCTCTATCAGGTGCTCGACGACGAGATGCTTGTGATCTAGGGCCAGACTCGACGATTAATACATAGTCGCTACGCGAGTCGCAGGGCTGCGAAGCGAGTGGCGGTTGGTGCCGGCTTCCAGGTGCCGGGTTCGATCGCCATTGGTTACTCTGAGCAAAACCTCCGGGCTTTGCATTTTTGTATAGAAAGCCATGAGCAAACGATCGCTGGTTATAGTGGAGTCGCCCGCCAAGGCGAACACGATCAAGAAGTTCCTGGGCAAAGGCTACAAGGTCATTGCCTCAGTGGGGCACGTCATGGACCTGCCCAAGAACGAGCTTGGCGTCGACGTCGACAACGGTTTTTCACCCAAGTACGTGGTGTCGAAGGGTAAGCAGAAGGTCCTGACCCAGATCAAGAAGGACGCCAAGGACGTGGACGTCGTCCTGCTCGCGCTCGATATGGACAGGGAGGGCGAAGCCATCGCCTGGCATCTCGAACAGGCGCTGGCCAAGAGCCGCAGCAAGGTAGCCATCCAGCGCATCGTATTCAACGAGATTACACGCGCCGCCATCAAGGAGGCGATCGCCAGCCCCGGCAAGGTCGACCAGCGCAAGGTCGACGCGCAACAGGCGCGCCGCATTCTCGATCGTATCGTGGGATACCAGATCAGCCCCGTGTTGTGGCAGATCTTCTACTACGGCCTGAGCGCCGGCCGCGTGCAAACCGTGGGCCTGCGTCTGGTGTGCGAGCGGGAAGCCGAGGTTGTCGCGTTCAATCCCGTGGAGTACTGGACGATAGAATCCGTGCTGCTGACGGGCAAGGGTGAAGAGGTGCCGGCGCGGCTTACGCACAAGGGTGGCGAGAAGATTGATTTGAAGTGCAAAGAAAACGTAGACCCGATACTTGCGGCGCTCAGAAAGAGCGAGTTCGGGGTTAGCAACGTGGTCAAGAAGGAAAGGAAACGCAACCCACAGCCCCCGTTCATCACCAGCACGCTCCAGCGCGACGCTGCGCGGCGCCTTCGCTTCTCACCGAAGAAGATCATGATGCTCGCCCAGCAGCTCTACGAGGGTATCGATCTGGGAAAGGACGAACGTGTCGGTCTCATTACCTATATGCGGACGGATTCGGTACGTATATCACCGCAAGCCGCCCAGGGTACGGCGGAGTACATAGAATCGACCTTCGGCAAAGACCACACGCCCGACAAACCCCACACCTACAAGCAAAAGAAGGGGGCACAGGATGCTCACGAAGCCATTCGGCCGACCGACGTAATGAGGACCCCCGATTCCGTTGGCAAGCACCTGAGCAAGGACCAGACCGCTCTCTACGGTCTCATCTGGCAGCGTTTCGTTGCGTCGCAGATGGCAAGCGCGCGCTACGACACAACCGAAGTTACGATTGCGGCCGATGAATACACGCTCAAGGCCAACGGCCGCGTGATGACGTTCCGAGGTTTCCTCAGTGTGTACGACGAGAACTCATCCGATAAGGAAACCGAGCTTCCCGATATGAAGGTGGGCGACAAACTGGATTTGAAGACCATAGACGGTACCCAGCATTTCACGGAGCCCCCGCCTCGTTACAGCGAGGCGACGCTCATCAAGGAGCTGGAGGACAAAGGGATCGGCCGTCCCAGCACGTATGCGAGTATCGTGTCGATTATTCAGGACCGCGAGTACGTGGTGAAAGAGGAGAACAAGCTCCGTCCGACGACGCTCGGGCAGCAGGTATGGCTGACGCTCGAGGGCTTTTTCCCGGACCTGTTCGACACGTCGTTTACCGCGCTCATGGAGGAGGAGCTGGACAAGATAGAGGGCGGGGAGGATTCCTGGCAGCAAGTGGTGAACGATTTCTACGGGCCCTTCAAGGAAGCCCTGGATCACATCGATGACAAGAAGGACCGGATAAAGAGTGAGCTACAGGAGGAGACCGACCGCACGTGCGACAAGTGCGGCCGCAAACTGATCAAAAAGTGGGGCCGGAACGGCCAGTTCCTGGCCTGCCCGGCCTATCCCGAGTGCAAGTTTTCACGTCCGCTCGAGGGAGAGGCCGAATCGATCCACCTGGACCGGAAGTGCCCGAAGTGCAGCGGTGATCTGATCGCGAAAGTGGGGCGCTATGGTCGATTCGCGGCCTGCAGCAACTACCCCGAGTGCAAGCATACAGAGGCCTTTCCCATCGGTATGGACTGCCCGCTGGAAGATTGCGATGGGCACGTCGTGGAGAAAGTGACCCGTCGCGGCAAGCGCTTTTACGGGTGCGCGAGGTACCCGGATTGCACGTTTGCCGCGTGGGACAAGCCGATTGCATCTCCGTGCCCGGCGTGCGAAAATTCCTACATGCTCGAGAAGACGTCGACGCGCCGGGGCACGTACTGGAAATGCCCCGAGTGCAAAGAGGAAGTCACCCTCGATTAATCCATGCAAGCCGTTCACATCATCGGAGGCGGTCTCGCCGGATCGGAGGCCGCCTGGCAGCTCGCCGTGCGCGGAATTCCGGTGCGGCTGCTCGAAATGCGCCCGCACACCGCGACCGGCGCCCACCGCTCCCCCCACCTGGCCGAGATCGTCTGCACGAATTCATTCAAGTCCACCTTGATCGAGAATGCGTCCGGCCTGCTCAAAGCCGAGTTGGATATTCTGGGGTGCCGCCTGCTGGCTGTGGCGCAGTCGGTGCGCGTGCCCGCCGGCCACGCGCTGGCCGTCGACCGCGACCTCTTCGCGGGGGCGGTGACGGAGGCCATCGAGGGCCAGCCGAATATCACCGTCGACCGGAAGCGGCAGGACGATCTCGACCTGCCTCTGCCCGCGATCGTCGCCACGGGGCCGCTCACGGCGGGGGCATTGTCAGGCGCGCTGCGGGACCATTGCTCGAGCGAGCACCTGTATTTCTACGATGCCATCGCTCCATCCGTCGATGCCGACTCGATCGACGAGGGCGAGGGGTACTGGGCGAGTCGGTACGGAAAGGGCACGGCGGATTACTTCAACATACCCCTCGATCGAGCGAAGTACGCCGCGCTCGTCGGACGCATCCGTGGGGCCGACGTCGTAACACCGCACGCGTTCGAAGACCGCAAATACTTCGAATCCTGCCTGCCGGTCGAAGTGATGGTCGAGCGCGGCGAGGACACGCTGCGCTACGGCCCGCTCAAACCGAAAGGTCTCATCGATCCCCGCAGCGGGCGCGAGCCCTACGCGGTCGTCCAGCTGCGCCAGGAAAGTCACGGCGGTACGCTCCTCGGCCTGGTCGGGTTTCAGACCCGGATGACGTACCTGGCGCAGAAGGAAGTGCTGCGTTCACTGCCCGGCCTGCGGCGGGCGCGGATCCTGCGCTACGGCTCTATTCACCGCAACATCTTCCTCAACATCCCAACGCTGTGCGAACCGTACCAGAGAGACCGCGTTCGGCCGGGTCTCCACTACGCGGGCCAGATCTGCGGCGTGGAGGGCTACGTCGAGTGCATTATGAGTGGCCTGGTCGCGGCACTCTCCGTCTACGCCGGCCTGCGCGGCCGTGTCGTGCCACCGCTGCCGGCCGGGACCATGGTCGGATCGCTGATGACGCACATACATACGCCCACACGCAATTTCCAACCGATGAACGCCAACATGGGTATCGTGCCGCGGGTCGAGCAATCACGGGGCTCCCGCCGGGAGCGGTACCGGAGAATTTCCGAACGCGCCTGCGCGACGATGACGGCATATCGGGAGGATCACCCGTGGCTCTTCGAGGAGGCGGCCGCCCGGTCCGCGTGAACACCGGGCGCCGTGGGCTCTACCGGCCGCGGCCGCCCAGATTTTACTTTAACCAAGTCATTGCTTTTCACTATATTTAGCTGGAATTCGTGCCGGCCGCAGACGGACCCGCCATGACCATCGACCGAGCCATCGAGAGATTCGAGAGTTTTTTGCGCGTGGAAAAAGCCCTGGCGCAGAACACGCTGCAGGCCTACGTGACGGATCTCGCCCAGTTCGCGGCCTTCGCCGAACGCAAGGGCAAGGCCTCGCGGGTGGTGGGGGTAACCCTCCGCGACGTGCGGGCGTTCGTGCGCGAGTTGGCCGAGGCGAGGCTTGCCTCTTCGACGATAATGCGGAAGATTTCGTCGTTGCGCGCCTTTTTCGGCTGGCTGCTCCAGCGTGGGCATATCGGGGGAGACCCGACATTGCACCTGACGCTGCCCAGGGCACGCCGGGACCTGCCGTTCATCGTAGGTGAGGACCGGATCGCCGAGATGATGTCGCTGCCCGACACCTCTACGCTCGTCGGCTGCCGCGACCGGGCGCTGCTGGAGTTTCTCTACGGAACCGGCGTTCGCTTGAGCGAAATGGTCGGTCTCGACGTTGCCGATTTTCTGAAGGGTGGGGAGACGTTGCGCGTTCTCGGCAAGGGCAGCAAGGAGCGATTGGTGCCGTGGGGTGGGGAGGCCAAGCGGTGGTTCCTGCGCTACCAGAAGGCCCGCTTCGGCCTGCCGGCGGCCGCGGGTTGGTCTTCGCTGTCCGGCTACGCGGGTCTGGCCGCGTTTTCGGCGCGAGGGCACCGGCGCATCAGCGACCGCACGGTACAACGCGTCGTCGAGAAATACCTGCGACGTGTGTCGCTGGCTTCGTCGCTCAGTCCTCACAAGCTGCGGCACGCGTTCGCGACGCACCTGCTGGATAACGGGGCGGATCTTCGCGCGGTCCAGGAGCTATTGGGGCACGAGAGCCTCTCTACGACGCAGACGTACACGCACGTAACGGCCAAACGGCTGCGGGCTGTATACAGCAAGGCGCACCCGCGGTCGTAAAGGGGGGGACGAGTTGAAAATCAAGGGAACGACAATACTCGGTGTCCGCGCGGGCAGCCGTGTCGCCATCGGCGGCGACGGGCAGGTGACTCTGGGGACGACAATCGTGAAACAAAACGCCACCAAGATACGGACGCTCGGCGGCGGCAAGATAGTGGCCGGCTTCGCCGGCAGCACGGCGGACGCCTTCACGCTTTTTGAGCGATTCGAGGAGAAACTGGAGAAATTCAGCGGCAACCTGCGCCGCGCGTCGGTGGAGCTTGCCAAGGACTGGAGAAGCGACCGCGTGCTGCGGAGGCTCGAGGCGATGCTGGCCGTTATGGACAAGGAATCCTCGCTGTTGATATCGGGAACCGGTGACGTGGTGGAACCCGAGGACAACATCGTCGCGCTGGGTTCGGGCGGCCCGTACGCACTGGCCGCCGCCAGGGCGTTCGTCAAGGCGGGATACGATGATCCACGGGAAATCGTACGGGAGGCGCTCCTCATTACGAGCCGGATTTGTCTCTATACAAACAGCCACATTACGTTGGAAACACTTTGAATGAGGAGAAGCAGATGAAACGGGATGCCGGGGAGGCGGGTCATGGCCCATTTGACGCCTAGCCAGATCGTTGGGGAACTCGATCGCTATATCATAGGACAGGACGGTGCGAAACACGCGGTGGCGATCGCCTTGCGCAACCGCTGGCGAAGGCAGCACGCCGCAGAGGATATGCGAGACGAGATCCTCCCCAACAACATCATCATGATCGGACCGACGGGGGTCGGCAAGACGGAGATTGCGCGACGCCTCGCGCGCCTGGTAAGGGCGCCCTTCGTCAAGGTGGAGGCAAGCAACTACACCGAGGTAGGCTATGTGGGACGGGACGTGGAGGGCATGATCCGCGATCTCGTCGAGATCTCGATCGGCCTCGTCAAGGAGGAGCATCGCGAGCAAGTCGCGGCGCGCGTCGAGGAAGCCGTCGAGGAGCGGCTGATAGATCTGTTGATGCCGGACCCGTCGGTCCCGCTCGCCGATGACGAGGACGAGGCCCACGAGCGACGGGAACGGACCCGCGAGAAACTTCGCCGCAAGCTCCGTGACGGGGATCTCGAGGCCCGAAAGGTCCGGGTCAAAACGGCAGCGACGGCCGGTCCCATGATCGAAATCTTCTCGCGCGGCGGGACGGAGGAAATGGGCGTTCAGTTTCCGGGCAACATCAATCCGTTCGCCCCGCAGAGCACCGGTGAACGGGAGCTCACTATCGACCGCGCCCGTGAGCACCTGCGTGCCGAAGAGACGGGCAAGGCGATCGATATGGAAAAGGTCGTCACCGAGGCAAAACGCCGGGTGGAAACCAACGGGATCGTCTTCATAGACGAGATCGACAAGATCGCCGGTGGCACGGCGCACTCGGGACCCGACGTGTCGCGCGAGGGCGTGCAGCGCGACCTGCTGCCGATTGTGGAAGGATGTTCGATCAACACGCGTCACGGGGTGGTGAAAACGGACCACGTCTTGTTCGTGGCGGCGGGTGCGTTCAACATGTCGAAACCTTCCGACTTGATCCCCGAGTTCCAGGGCAGGTTTCCCATCCGGGTCGAATTGTCTTCGCTCGGGCCGGAAGATTTCGTGCGCATTCTAAAGGAGCCGGCTAATTCATTGGTCAAACAGTACCAGGCCCTTCTACTCGCCGAGGACTGCCAGCTGGTTTTCACCGATGATGCTCTGGTCGAAATCGCGCGCGTGGCCGGCCTGGCGAACGAACGCTCCGAGAACATCGGCGCGCGCCGCCTGCAGACCGTTCTCGCCACGCTGCTGGAAAAAGTACTCTTCGATCTTCCCGAATCGGGCCAAAAACGTGTCGAGTTCACGGGCAAGCACGTAAAGGGCAAGCTCGATGATATTCTCGCCGATGAGGATTTGACGCGCTATATATTGTGAGTTCCAAAGGAGAGGAAATGGCGCTGCGCCACAAGGATTTCATTTCGATCGCCGACTACAATGCTGAGGGAATCCGGGAAATCATCGCGCTCGCGCTCCAGCAAAAGGAACGGCTCGCCACGGGAGCGCTTCCACAAACGCACGCCGGCAAGACCCTCGCGTGCATTTTTCACAAGCCCTCCTTGAGAACGCGGGTGAGTTTCGAGGTAGCCATGCATCACCTCGGAGGCGATTCGCTCTACCTGACCGACAAGGAAATCGGTGTCGGGAGCCGTGAGGCACCGCAGGACGTAGCGCGGGTGCTCTCGCGGTACGTCAGCGGTGTTATGATCAGGACTTTCGACCACGGCATCGTAGAGAGGCTGGCCGAGTTCGCCTCGGTGCCCGTGATTAACGGTTTGACCGACCTGTTACACCCGTGCCAGATACTCGCAGACCTGATGACGATCCAGGAGCACCGCGGCAACCTCGACAACCTCACCGTGGCCTTTCTGGGTGACGGAAACAACGTCGCACGCAGCTGGGTCAACGCCGCAGCGCGGTTGTCATTCCGCTTCGTGTTGGGCTGTCCCAAGGGTTACGGCGTCGAACGGGAGTTCGTCGATGACGCGCTCGGGCGGGACGCGGAACTGTACAGCGAAGTAAACGATCCCGAACGAGCGGTGACAGGGGCGGACGTTGTCTACACGGACGTGTGGGCGTCGATGGGGCAGGAGGAGCAGGCGGCGAAACGCCGATCGGATTTCGCGGGATTCCAGGTCAACCGCGCCCTCGTCGAACGAGCGCCTTCCCACGCGGTGGTGCTGCACTGCCTGCCCGCCCATCGCGGCGAAGAGATTACGGATGAAGTCATCGAATCCGATCGGAGCCTGGTATTCGACGAGGCCGAAAACCGCCTGCACGTGCAACGTGCGCTCCTCTCGCTGCTCATTCCACCGACGGGGGATGCGGGTTGATGACCCGCCGCATATGGGTGGCGGCGGTCGTAGTTCTCTCGGCGGCGTGCGCGATCCCCGAGCCGCCGCCGGGGGGGCCGGAGGACACGCGGGCGCCGGAGGTTTCGGCGACCCTGCCGAGAGACGGCTCGGCCGGGGTGGCGGTGGACACGCCGATCGAGATTACCTTCGATGAGAGTATGCGCAAGCCCCGTATGGAACGCCTGCTGGACCTCCACCCGCCGGTGACGATCAAGAAGGCGAGGTGGAAAGGGGATGCGTTGAGGCTCGAGCTCGAAGAACCGCTCCACGCGGACACCACCTACGTCGTCGAGCTGAGGCCGGGTTTTAGCGACGCGCACGGCGTGGCCAACAAGAGCGGTTTCCGGTTCGCGTTCGCGACCTCGGCCGCCATTGACAGCGGTGTCATTGCGGGCCGGGTGCTGTTTCGGCGCAAGCCCAGTGACAAGGGCGTCGTCCGTCTCTTCGTGCTTCCAAAGGACAGTGCATTCTCCGCGGAGGCGGCGCGGCCGGAGCGGGAGGCGGCGTGCGCGGCCGACGGCACGTTCCGGTTCGATTACCTGCCGACCAGCGGCGAGGCGTTCCTCCTTTGGGCGTTTCAGGACCAGAACGGGAATCTCGACTACAACCGGGAGCGGGAGGCGGCCGCGCCCGGCGATACCCTGTCCCTGTCCCCGGAGGTCCCGCAGCGGGAGGGAATCAGTTTTTATGTCGTGGACCCCACAGAGCCCGCGTCGGTGACCGGCACGGTCGACAACCGGACCGGCGTGGACAGCGTGCCCGTGGTCGTGACCATGCACGAACGGTCGGACAGCCTGCCGCCGGCGTACTACGTGCGCTGCAGCGCCGACGGGTCGTTCGACCTGGAGGTGCTCGCGGGAACCTACGTCTTGTGGAGCTTCCTGGATTTCAGGGACGACAGCCTGTGTGGGACCTATCCGTGCGCGGACGATTCTTCTCGCGCCTGCCGGGAGCCATGCGTAATGTATCCGGATACGCTTCGTATAGAGCCGGGGGACAAGGTCCGGGTGGGCGAGCTGCTGCTGGAGGACGCCAATGGGGGATAGCACCGTGGAGTTCCGCTTCGTCAAGATGCATGGCGCCGGTAACGACTTCATCGTGATCGACAACCGCGCGGCGGGATTGGCACTCGGTCGCAATGCGATTCGCGCCGTTTGCGATCGCAGGCGAGGGGTTGGGGCGGACGGTGTGATTCTACTCGAGGCGGCGGAGGAGGCGGCATTCCGAATGCGCTATTATAATAGTGACGGGGGAGAGGCGGAGATGTGCGGGAACGGGGCGAGGTGCGCCGTTTTTCACGCGGCCGGGCTCGGGCTGGGGGAAAAGCGGGGGCAGACGGTGAGGCTGCGCTTCGTCGCCGGGTCGGGTGTCCTGGCGGGCGAGGTCGACGGCCGCAAGGTCGCCATATCCATGGCCGACGCAACCGGTTTTCGAAAAGACGTTTCCGTGAAGGTTGCGGCGGGCGAAGAAATTGTGCATTTTGTCAACACGGGGGTTCCCCACGCCGTCGTCGTAGTGGACGGGGCGCGGGCGCTCGGCGACGACGAGATCGCCCTCCGGGGCCGTGCAATTCGCGAGCACAAGACGTTCGCCCCCGACGGGGCGAACGTGGATTTCGTCACCCCGCTCGCCGGCGGAGAGATCGCCATTCGGACCTACGAACGGGGGGTCGAGGCCGAGACGGAGGCTTGCGGGACCGGTGCCGTGGCGGCG
This sequence comes from Candidatus Krumholzibacteriia bacterium, assembly GCA_046754105.1. Classification (GTDB taxonomy): domain Bacteria; phylum Krumholzibacteriota; class Krumholzibacteriia; order WVZY01; family WVZY01; genus JAZGDW01. The sequence continues at coordinate 67,874 of JBHHVD010000002.1, read as the reverse complement.
GCTGTGGTGCTGTCGCACCTCGGGCTGGCTGCGAGTCCCGTACGGCTGGTGGCGCGCGGCGGCGACGTCCTGGCGGTGCGGTTCGAAGCGGAAGTGGGGGGGGCGAGTGGCGTGATCCTGGAGGGCCCCACGGCCGTTACGTTCGAAGGCACCGTTCGCTTGAGCGGGGAGGAATGACCGATATGGAGTTTGCGGGAACATACACCGCGCTCGTAACGCCGTTCAAGGGCGGCGAACTCGACCTGGGTGCCTACAAGAGATTGCTCGCCGCACAGCGGGATGCCGCCGTGGTGGGGGTGGTCCCGTGCGGGTGCACGGGAGAGGCGGCCACACTCACCGAAGCCGAGCGCATGACGCTGCTGCACACCACTCTCGAGGAGGTCGGCGGCGACATGCAGGTCATGGCCGGCACCGGGACCAACGCCACCGAATCGACGATTCGCATCACGCGCGAGGCGCAGGCCGCCGGTGTACACGCCGCAATGCTTATCACACCTTACTATAACAAGCCGTCGCAGGCGGGTCTGCTGGACCACTACCGGCGCGTGGCCGACGCCACCACGCTGCCACTCGTTCTCTACAACGTGCCAGGCCGTACCGGCGTTACCCTTGCCCCCGACACCATTGCGCGTCTCTACGAGACGGGGCGCTACGCAGCCGTGAAGGAAGCCGGCGGGAGTATCGACGCCGTTTCCGATATCCGCGAGAGCAGCGACATCCCCGTTCTGTCGGGAGACGATTCGTTGACCGTGGCCATGCTCGCGCTGGGCGCACGCGGTGTGGTGTCTGTGGTCTCGAACCTGCTGCCTCAAGCCGTGCGAGATATGGTAGCGGCCGCCCTCGACGGAGATTTCAGCAGGGCGTGCAAGTGGCACTTTCGCCTGCTGCCGGTGATGCGCGCCGCCTTCGTCGAGTCGAATCCATCGCCGATCAAGACCATGCTCGCTTCGCGAGAGTTCATGTCGGAAGAGGTGCGGGCGCCGCTGGCGGTTGTGGGCCGGGAGGGGCGGGAACGGATCCAGGCGGCGCTGGAGCGATTCGGCGCCTCGGGGAGCGAGTGACGTGGGGGGAGCGACAGTGCTTCTCGTGCACGGCGCCTGGGGCCGGATGGGCCGTGAAGTACTGTCGCTGGTGCGGCAGACGGACGATGTGACCCTGGGTGGCGTCCTGGAGCTGCGAGACGTTCAGCCGGTGAGTGGGCCAGTTGGCGCAGAAGACGCTACCATTCTTGGCCAGGTGCCCCAGAACGAGGGGCGCGCGACCGTCGTCGTGGACTTCAGCCACCCGCAGGGGCTGGCACGGCTCATCGCAGCGATGGCGGGATCCGGCGTTCCGCTCGTGTCTGGAACGACGGGTATAGGGGCAAAAGAAAGGGCGCTATTGAAGGGATATTCTAAAGAAACTGCCGTATTGTACGATGAAAACATGAGTTATGGTGTTTCCGCTGTAAGAGCGCTTGTAGAGGCGGCCGTACCTTTGCTCGGGGACTATGATGTGGAAATCGTCGAAACGCATCACGCGGACAAGCAGGATCACCCGAGTGGTACGGCACTTGCCCTGTCACGACTCATATCACCCGAAGCCAAGCCGATTTCCGGGCGGGGGGATGGTCGCCGTGGGCCGGTCCACATCCATTCCCTGCGGCTCGGAGGAATTCCCGGCGAGCACCATGTGCTGTTTGCCAACCACGAAGAAGTCGTTACGCTCTCGCACCGCGCCATCTCCCGACAGGTGTTCGCGCGCGGCGCCATACGAGCCGCCCGCTTCATCTCCTCCAAAGAGCGCGGTCTCTTCCGCATGGAGGACATCCTCGGGGATACATCATGATTAGACGGAGATCGATCCTGTTCCTGCTCGTCTGCGCCGCAGCACTTGCGGCTCCCACGTCCGGCTTCGCACAGTATCCCTTCGGAAAAAACAAGGTCAACTACACCAAGAAGGACTGGAAGGTCATGCAGACCGACCACGTCGATATCTATTATTACCCGAACGAGCACAACCTGGTCGCCTTTGTCGCGCCGATCGTCGAAGAGACGTTCGTGGAATATTCCGAGGTCTTCAACCTCGAGTTTCGAGACCGCCTGCCGCTCGTCTTCTACAGCTCGCACTATGATTTTCAACAGACCAACATCGTTCCATCGCTGATTTCCGAGTACACGGGCGGTTTCACGGATTTGATCAAGGGTCGGATCGCGATCCCGATGACGGGGTCCTTGTGGCAGTTGCGCCATGTGATCCGCCATGAAATGGTGCACGCCTTCATGCTGGAGAAGCTGGCCGTGGTGATGAGTGAGAAAAGCCGCTTCAATTACACGCAGCCGCCGCTGTGGTTTGTCGAAGGCATGGCCGAATTCCTCGCCGGACGCGAGGCGGATACGCAGAGCCACATGTTCGTGCGCGACGCCCTCATCCACGGGCGTTTGCTCGACCTCGTCAACATCTGGAGGATCGAAGGATCGTTCATGATGTACAAGGAAGGTGAGGCGGTCCTTCTCTACATCGGCAACAATTTCGGCGTCGAGGCGATCATCAAGATTCTGGAGAACTGGTGGATGTCGGACAAGTTCCCGGTGGTGCTGAAGAAGACGATCGGCTTGAACCTGCTGGAGCTCAACGACGCGTTCATGAAGAGCGTCAAGCGTCGCTACTATCCCTCAATTCTGCATACCACTTTCGCCACGGACGCCGGCAAGCAGCTTACCCGCCCGCACACGTTTCACTCGCGCCCGGCGGTGGGCCGCGGCAGCGATGGGGAGATAAACCTGTACGCCCTCGGAGCGCAGGACGGGGTCCTCAACATACTCAGTCTGAGCAAGGGCGCGGGCGGCCTGGTGACCCGAAAGACCCTGGTGGAAGGAAGCCGTTCCTCTGCGTTCGAGACCATCCCCGCGTTCCGCAGCAAAATCGAAACCCACGGCGACATGATCCTCTTCGTCGCCAAGAGACAGGAACGGGACGCCATCTACCTGTGGGACACCCTACGGAACAGGGAAGTCGAGCACGTGAGCTTCGCCGGGCTGAGCGTCATCTCCTCGCCGACGATCTCCGCACAGGGCGACAAGATCGTCTTCAGCGCCATCGACAGCACGGGCAGCATGGACCTCTTTCTCTACCGGCGCGATGACGCCCGGCTGGAGCGCCTTACCCATGACAGGTACGCCGAGGAAGACCCCGATTTTCATCCCATGAAAGACCTGGTCCTCTTCAGCTCCGACCGCTGCGAGGCCGGCGAGCGCAAGCGCCAGGGCATTTACATGATCGACATCGATACGAGGGAGATCGAGGCCCTGACGTGTGGAGACAACTCCGACGCGCACCCCGACTGGTCGCCGGACGGCGAGTCGTTCCTCTTTACGTCGGACCGCGACGGTGTGTTCAACATTTATCTCTTCGAGCTCGACGAACGACTGGTCATCCGTCAAACGGCGGTTATCGGAGGTGTGACGACACCGGCATTCATGCCGGATCGTTCTGGGTTCATCGCCAGCGGCTACTACCAGGGCGAGTTTCACCTCTTCGAGTTCCCGTTGAAGAACGGGGGAGCCGTGGGCGATGTCGTGGCGGCCTCCGTGGACACCACGCAGTCGACGTGGACCAGCACCCGGCCGACGCGGGTGACGTACACGACCCAGGACTACAAGCAAAAACTGGGACTGGATTTTGCGGGCACGGGCCTGTCCATCGACCCGGACTTCGGCACGCTTGGGAACGGGGGAGCGGTCGTGTTTTCCGACATCCTCGGCAACCACCAGTACCAGGTGTTCTTTGGTACGACCAGCGACTCCGAACAAGAGGGGAATTTCTTCAAGCGCTTGAACTTCGGATTGAACTACGCGAACCTGACGCGCCGGCTGAACTACACGGTAGGTGTCTTTCACTTGACCAGCTTTACCGGTGACTTTTTCACCGTGTTTCGCTCCGAGAGGCGATTCGGCGTTGCCACTGGCGTGAGTTATCCGTTTAGCAAGTTTTCACGCATCGACGGGTCGTTCGTGCTCCGCTTCGTCGACCGCGAATCCGACTTCACGGAGCTGGCCGACCAGAAGAGCTTCCTGGGATCGACATTTCTGACCTACGTCTCCGACAACACGTTGTGGACGGTGGGCGGCCCGCTCAAGGGCTTGCGATACCACACGACGATCGGTCAAACGATTGATTTCAGGGGCCGCGGGTTCGACAACACCACGGTACACTTTGACATCCGCAAGTACTTCAAGCTGGGGCGGCGCGTCGTAATCGCCGAGCGTTTCGTCACGCGCCACAGCTTCGGCAGTGATTTCCAGATCTTCTACCTCGGAGGTCCCTGGGACCTGAGGGGCTACGACTTCCGCGAGTTCTTCGGCCGCAGCAGCTACCTGATCAACAGCGAGATCCGCTTTCCGCTGATCGACCGTTTCGCCCTCAGCCTCCCCTTCGGAGCAATCGAATTTCCCCTCATCCGCGGCGCCTTCTTCGTCGATGCCGGCAAGGTAGGGCGTTTCATCGCGGATACCGACTGGCTCGGCACGGTGGGCGTCGGCACCGAGCTCAACCTCGGGTTCGCACCGGTTATCCGTGTCAACTTTACACGGGCCACTGATTTCAGTAGTATATCCAACAATACCGACGTCGAATTCTTCATCGGTCTCAACTACTAGTCTTCATATTCGAAGGACACAGAAACGGAGGGCGCGATGAGGTGGTCCCGCTACTATCTGCCGACCTATAAGGAGAGCCCGAGCGACGCGGAGATTCCGAGCCACAAGCTCATGATCCGCGCCGGCGTGATAAAGAAACTCACATCCGGAGTCTATACGTTCCTGCCGCTCGGCTTCAAAGTCCTCAAAAAGGTCGAGCGCATCGTCCGCGAAGAAATGGACGGCATCGGGTGCCAGGAGATTCTCATGCCCATCCTGCACCCGTCGCAGTTGTACGAGGAGAGCGGGCGGTTCAAGCAGTTCGGTCCCGAGCTGTTCAAGCTCGAGGACCGAAAGGGCCGCGTCTTCGCGCTCGGGCCGACGCACGAAGAAGTCGTAACCGACCTCGCACGCAGCGAACTGCGCAGTTACCGCCAGCTGCCGCAGTGCCTTTACCAGGTGCTGACCAAGTTTCGCGACGAGATCCGCCCGCGGTTCGGCGTCATGCGCGCACGTGAATTTATCATGAAGGACGCGTATAGTTTCCACGGCTCACCGGAGTCACTCGAGGAGACCTACCGGAAGATGGCGGGGGCGTACTCCCGCATTCTGGATCGATGCGAGCTCGAGCACGTGATGGTGGAGGCCGACGCTGGAAAAATCGGCGGCGACGTCAACCACGAGTTTGTGGTCCTCGCCGAGGAGGGCGAGAGTGAGATCTTGAGTTGCGAGTGCGGATACGCCGCCGCGCTCGAGGGCGCCGAGAGCCTCGGCAAGCCGCCGGCGAAGAAGGAACGAGTGCTCGACTCCCCGGAGACGGCGGCCACGCCGGGGAGCCGGACGGTCGACGAGGTCACTGCTTTCCTCGCGGTGAACGCGTCGCAGCTGGTCAAGACGCTGCTGTTTCGTTCTGAGGGCGAAGTGGTGGCCGCGCTCATTCCGGGGGACCGCACACTGAACGAGGCACGCTTCATGAAGGTATTGGGCGACCCGTACGTAGAACCGCTGGACGAAACGGCGGTTAAGGAGCTAACGGGTGCCGACGTCGGTTTCGCCGGTCCGGTGGGCTTGCCGGCGGGGACCCGCATCGTGGCTGATACATCCTTGAAAAACTACGAAGGCATGATCGTGGGGGCGAACGTCACGGATGCGCACCTGCGCGGCGTACGGCTGGGACGCGATTTCGAAGCGACGGAGTTTCGGAACATCAGTCTCACCGAGGCCGGGGACCGTTGTGCGCGGTGCGAGAAGTCGGAACTGAGGGCGCATCGCGGAGTCGAGCTGGGACACATCTTCAAACTCGACGACAAGTACAGCAAGGCGATGAACGCCACCTACCTCGACCGCGACGGAAAAGACCGCCACTTCATCATGGGCTGCTATGGTTTCGGCGTGTCGCGGGCTGTCGCCGCGGCGATCGAGGCGCACCACGACGGGCGTGGCATCCGCTGGCCCAAATCCATCACGCCGTTCCACGCCATTATCCTGCCCGTCAACATGAACGAGGACCACACGACGTCGGCGGCGGAGGCGCTCTACGAGGAACTGCGGGCGGCCGGGTGGGACGTCCTGCTCGACGACCGCGACGTGCGGGCCGGGTTCAAGTTCAAGGACTCCGAGCTGGTCGGGGTGCCGCTGAGGGTCACCCTGGGCGAGCGGAACCTCAAGGATGGCAAGGTGGAGATCTACTATCGCCATGAGGACCGGCAGGAACTGGTCGAGCCTTCCGCCGTTGTGGACGTTCTCACGCGCTTCTACGGCGATTCCGCATAAAAAAAACGGCGGCGCCTGCGAGGCGCTGCCGTTGGGGCCGTCCATGGGGCGGGCGCGTTCAGGCGCCGGGCTTAAAGCGCGACTTCAAACGGGCCGCCTTGTTCCTGTGAAACAGACCGTGGTTCGCTGCCCTGTCCAGGAGCGAGTGCATCGCCTTTATCGCATCGCCTGCCTTGTCCGCGGGCAGCTCGCGAAGCGCCTTCATCGACCGCCTCAGCGTGCTACGGGCCGCCCGGTTGCGCGCCTGGTTCTTGGCGGCGTTCCTCAGGCGTTTCTTCGCCGATTTATGTTGTGGCATGATTCTCCTTACGAATAAAATCCTGTGGAAATCTACCATCCCCGGGCCGCGGAGTCAAGCAAATCGTATGGAAAATAAGCTCGATACGGTCGTTGAACAGTTTTTTGATTACCTGGTGAGCGAACGGGGGCTCCGTCCCCGGACCGTCGAAGCCTACCGCAGTGATCTGCGGGGATACCTCGATATCCTGGGCAAGATATGGGGGAAGGAGAACGCCATCCCGGCCACGGCGCTGGAGCTCCATCTCACCCGCCTGAGCCGCCGTGGGCTGGGGGCCGCCTCGCGGGCTCGCGCCCTGTCCGCCGTTCGCCATTTTCACCGCTTTCTGCTGCGGGACGGGGTTGTGCGGCGGGTGGAGGGGGGGGAAATTCCGAGCCCGAAGCGGGGGCGGCACGTGCCCGGGGTGCTGACCATCCAGCAGATGGAGCGTCTACTGAAAGCACCGGATGACAGTTACTTAGGAATGCGAGATCGCGCAATGCTCGAGGTGGCGTACGCATCGGGGCTCCGTGTCTCGGAGCTTTGCGATTTGACGTTCGAACAGGTCCAGGAGAAGGAGCGCATCCTCATGGTGCGCGGAAAGGGGGGCAGGCAACGCATCGTGCCGTTCGGCGAGCCCGCCGCCACGGCGCTCCACCGGTACTTGACCTCGAGCCGCCCCTTCCTGGCCCGCGGGCGGCAGTCGGCGGCGGTCTTTCTGAACTGCCGCGGGGACAAGATCTCGCGCGTGGGGTTTTTCAAGCGCCTCGGCCAGCATGCGCGGTCCGCCGGTATCCAGCGCAGGGTCAGCCCGCACGTGCTTCGTCACACCTTCGCCACCCACCTGCTCGAAGGCGGGGCAGACCTGCGGTACGTTCAGGAACTGCTCGGTCACTCGGACATCTCCACCACCCAAATCTATACGACGGTCGACACGAGGCACCTGATCGAGGTCCACCGCGCGTTCCACCCGCGCGCGAGGAGGGACCGCTGAGAAGGGGCAACAGCGCTTGACACATATCGAGAACTCCGCATAATATCGCCCTCAAACCGGGTTTCACCCTTACGGGAGCCAGTCTGTGAACCACGCCCAGGAACCGCGATACAAGGCCGAGCTCGAAGGCGTCAAGGCGCCGCTCGAAGTGATCCTCTACCTGATCAAGCGCGACAACCTGGATATCTATGATATCCCGATCGCCAAGATCACCAGCGATTATCTCGAGTACGTCGATCTCATGGAACGGCTCCACATCGACCTGGCCGGCGAGTTCTTCGTGCTGGCCGCGACGCTGATGCGTATCAAAGTCCAGATGCTCCTGCGGCGGGACGATGACTCGGAGGACCCGCGGGAGGAACTGGTACGGAACCTCCTGGAATACAAGAAGATGGTAGAGGCGGCACGGTCCTTTCGGGAGATGGAGGATGATCGCTTCAAGGTCTTCAGCCGCCCCGTGCCCCAGCGGGAAAAAGAGTATCGCGGCGAGGCGGTGCTAGATCTCAACGTGTTCGAGATCATGCGGGTGTTTCGCCAGGTGATGGCGGAAATGGACGCGGCGGAGGTCTCGGAGATCGAGCCCGAGGCGTTCACCATCGAGGAGAAGATCGCCGTCATCGATTCCAGGCTGGGCGAGCGGGAGCAGGTGCGATTCCGCGAGTTGTTCGAAGGCACCTCGAGCCGGCTCGAGGTGGTCGTGACGTTCATGGCCGTCCTGGAGCTAATAAAACGTTTGCGGATCAAGGCCAGGCAGGAGGGCGCTTTCGGTGAGATCTGGATCTACGCGGCCGGGGAGAGCCGCGCGGCGGACGAACCGGTTCCGGCGGATGATAGCGGGGCAGGCCCGTCCGGGGCGTAGGCAGCCGGCGCAAGGAAGAGACCATGGAACCATCCCGGATAGACAGCATCGTGCTCGCCCTGCTTTTTGCGTCGGACGAGCCGATTTCCATGAAACGCATTTCCGCCATCGTCGACGCGGTCGAACTCGACGACTTGAAGGACGCAGTCACGCGCTTGCAGAAGAACATCTCGCGCGACTATCCGAGTATCGTCCTCGAGCGTGTCGCCGGCGGGTTGCAGTTGGCGACCAACCCCGAATTTGCCGACTACGTCTCACGACTCTACTCGGGAAGACGCAAACAGCGGCTGTCGCGGGCCGCTATGGAAACGCTGGCCATCATCGCGTACAAGCAGCCGATTACGCGCGCGGATATCGAGAATCTCCGTGGCGTCGGGTGCGGTGGTGTGCTGACAACGTTGATGGAGCGCAATCTGATCCGCATCGCGGGCAAGGCCAGGGTGCTCGGAGCTCCGTTCCTGTACGGAACGACGCCCGAGTTTCTCGAATACCTCGGGCTGGACCGGCTCAAGGACCTGCCCTCGATGGAAGTGCTAGAAGAGATGCTGGCGCAGGAAGAGAGCCCGGCCGAGGAGAAAGAGGACGGCGACGAGGAGGCGGGGCCGACGCTCGAGGACTTTACGATGACGACGGACACGGCCGCCGCTCTGGACAGCCCGGACACGGCCAACCATGGGGCGGACGCTGCTGATCACATACCGCGTGCCGACAACCCCGATTGAGCCCGGTCTCCATGGAGAAGGCCAGCGACAAGGATCCGATACGGCTGAACCGGCTGATTGCCATGTTGGGTGCCGGCGCCAGAAGAACGTGTGACCAGATGATCTCGGAAGGGCGGGTCACGGTCGACGGCCGGCGCGTTACCGATCCTTCGACGCGCGTGGTACCGGGTGTCAGCAAGGTGAGCGTGGACGGCAGGCCGCTGTCTTCGCAGGGAAGCCCGCTGGTACTCATCTTGAACAAACCCGCCGGTGTCGTTTCCACGGTAACCGATCCCTACGGTCGTCCGACCGTGCTGGAACTCTGCAGGAAGTACACGCGCAGGCGACGCCTGTTTCCCGTCGGCCGCCTCGACGTAAACACAACCGGCTTAATCCTTTTGACCAACGACGGAATGCTGTGCTACCGTCTGACGCATCCGAGGTACCAGATTCCCCGAACGTATCACGTCCGCGTGCGAGGAACGATGAACGACAGAAAGCTCGTTGAACTCGATAAACTTGCCGCGCCCCGGCAGCGTTCACGCAAGCGGACGAAAGCGTCGGTTCAGCTCGTCCGGCAGATGAACCGCGAAACCATCCTGCAGATAACCCTCAAGGAGGGCAGAAACCGCCAGGTTCGCAAGATGTGCGAATCGATGGGACTGCGCGTGGTCAAGCTCAGGCGCATTCGCTTCGGCCCGCTCTCGGTCCGCAACCTGCCCCTCGGTGCGGTTCGACCCCTGGAGCACAAGGAACTCGAACGCCTGAACCGGGTCTTGCAACGGGGAAGTGATGAACGTGGATCTTGACAAGCTGGCCAGGCCGTTTCTCCGCGGCATCATTCCGTACAAACCGGGAAAGCCGATCGAACAGGCGCAGCGGGAGGGCAGGTCCAGCCAGCCCGTCATCAAACTGGCGTCGAACGAAAACCCGTACCCACCGGCCGCAAGGATCAAGCAGGCACTCGTAGAGGCGATCGAGAGCGGTAACCGTTACCCCGAGTCCGGTGCGCCCGAACTCACGCGAAAGCTAGCGAAGGCCCACGGCGTGGAGATGGAGGAAGTGTTTGTTGCAAACGGCACCAACGAGATCCTCGACCTGCTGGTCCGCGCCTACGTCGACACCGGCGAGAATTGCGTGTTTTCACAATTGAGTTTCCTTATTTACGATCTCGTTTGCCAGCAGTGCGGCGTCGGCAGGGTTGCAGTGCCGTGCCGGGATTACACGCATGACCTGCCCGCGATGGCTGCGGCGATAAATGACAAGACGCGGATCGTATGGATCTGTAATCCGAACAACCCCACGGCGACCTATAACGACACCCGGCAGGTGGAGGCCTTCCTGCGGGAGGTGCCCGACCACACGCTGGTCGTTCTCGACGAGGCCTATCATGAATTCGTCACGGCTCCCGACTATCCGGACAGTCTCGCGTTGCGCAGGCTGCAAGAGAACCTGATTGTCCTGCGGACGTTTTCAAAGTTCTATTCGCTCGCCGGCCTGCGCATCGGCTACGCACTGGCCGACCCGCGGGTAGTGGGTATCCTGCACAAAATGCGGCAGCCGTTCAACGTCAACCGGCTCGCGCAGGCGGCAGCCATGACCGCCCTCGACTGCAGAGCTGAGCTATCCGGTGTGATCTCGGAGATCGTCGCGGAGCGCCAGCGCATGCGCGAGGCAATTCTCTCCCTGGGTTGCACGTGTCCCGCGTCCCAGACAAACTTCTTGTTCGTGGTTCCCGACAGTTTTTCCGGGGATATTTGCGGAAGGCTCGAGGAACAAGGCATCATCGTTCGTCCCATGGCTCCGTTCGGAGCACCGGAGAACTCGTTCCGCGTCAACATGGGGACACCCGACGAAAATACGCGTTTCATGGACGCGATCGAAGCCCTACTCGCGCAGGACCGGTAGTGGGGGTGCGAGCGCTACCGCAGACCGGGCGGTCGATATGAGCCCTCCCACAACCAGAGAAGACATCGTGCGCGAAATGGTCATCGCGATCGACGGACCGTCCGCCTCCGGCAAGACGACGACGGCGAGGGGCGTCGCGCGCCGGCTGGGCTTACGGCACGTGGACACCGGCGCGATGTACCGGGCCATAACCTTGAAGGCGATGGGCGAGGGTGTGGACCTCGGGAACGCGGGGGCGGTGGGAAGGGTCGCCGCAGGCGCGGACATCGACTTCGTGGATGGTGAGGCGGGGCAGGCCGTGGTCATGGACGGAGAGGATGTTACCCAGGCCATTCGCTCGCCGGAAATCACGCGGCAGGTGTCACTGGTGAGCACCCATGCGGAAGTCCGTCACGCGATGGTGCGGAGGCAGAGGGCTTTCTCGGACCAGGGCGGTGTCGTGCTCGAAGGACGCGACATCGGGAGCGTCGTGTTGCCCAGCGCGCACGTTAAAATCTACCTCGACGCGTCGATCGACGTGCGGGCCGCGCGCCGGCGTGCCGAACTCGAAGCGCGCGGCACCGCGACGTCCCTCGAGGCAGTGCGCTCGGAGTTGCAAGCGCGGGATCACTATGACAGCACCCGCTCGCTGAGTCCCCTGAGAATCCCCATCGGCGCTCGTATCGTCGACACGTCGCGCCTCACGATCGAGGAACAGATCGAACAGGTAGTCGCGACGGCAGAGGTGGCGGCGGCGCGGATTGTCGGCCTGCTGGACAATCCAGGCCGTGTGCGGCTCCTGCGGAAGCGCAATCCGGCCCTGCGCGCCGGGCAATGGTTCTTTTTTCTGATTGCGAAGGTGTTCTGGGGCATGCGCGTGGTGCACAGGGATCATCGCCAATACGCGGAAAACTATATCTATGCCTGCAACCACCGCTCGAATGGTGATCCGCCGATCGTCGGCTCGACCATTCAGCGCAACCTGTTTTTTGTGGCGAAGCGGGCGCTGTTCCGGTTCAGGCCTTTCGGGTGGGTGATATCGAAGGTCAACGCCGTGCCGATCCGGCGCGGGGCGTTCGACCGCGCCGCACTGGATACCTTCCTCGATCTGCTGGAACAGGGACACTCGATCCTCATCTTTCCAGAGGGCGGACGATCGAGGAGCGCCCGGCTGCGGCCTCCCAAGGCGGGCGCGGGCTACCTCGCTCTCAAGTCGGGCAAACCTGTCTACCCCATGTACGTCGACGGCACGTTGAGTCTGAAACGATCCCTCTTTCGAAAACCTCATCTCACAGTCATCCACGGCCGCCCCATGCGGCTGACGGACACCGATCTGTCGAAATACCAGGACCCGGAGCACTACCGTGACTTCGGGGCCATGGTGATGTGCGCGATCGAGGCGCTCCAGGACGAGCACCAGCGCCCGCCGGGGGCGGGGACCTGCTAGCGGCCGCCAGGGGGGGGCCGCCAGGCGGGCGCGGGCCGGCTATATTGACTTTCCGCTTGCATTTATCACGTTCGGACCGTATCATTCACGGGTCAATTTTTTTGACAAATCCATATAAAGGGGGAATTTACACATGGTAGACGGACAGCTCGGCGCGAGAGAGACGCCGGGAGAAGACACAAACTCAAACGGCGGCGCGGAACAGACGCCGGGCCGCAAACACTCGGGCGGGGCGTCACGCCGCTCGCCAGTGTACGCGCAGTTCGAGCAACTGGACGCGGTAGAGGCCGAGCGCGAGGCCAACCCGTTCGACGATACGGCCATTGCAACCCTCAGTGAAGAACTCGAGAAAACGGTAAACATTTTCGAGGAGGGCCAAATCGTAAAGGGCGCGGTGACCGAGATCCGGGAGAACGAGATAATCGTCGACGTTGGTTTCAAGAGCGAGGGGACGATACCCGTTTCCGAGTTCAGGGATTTTGCCCAGATCAACACCGGCGACGAGATCGACGTGTACCTCGAGAAACTGGAGAACCAGGACGGCCTCGTCGTCCTCTCCAAGGAAAAAGCCGACTTCTTCAAGGTATGGGACGAAATCAAGAACGGACACGACGCCTCCCAGATAATGGAAGGCCGTGTGTCGCGCCGCATCAAGGGAGGGCTGGTCGTCGATCTCCTGGGGGTCGACGCGTTTCTGCCCGGCAGCCAGATCGCCCTGCGGCAGGTACCCAACCTGGACGATCTAATCGGCCAGACCCTGCAATTCAAGATTATAAAGATCAACAAGCGACGACGGAACATCGTCATTTCCCGCCGCACGGTGCTGGAGCAGCAGCGGGAGGCTCAAAAGAAGACGCTCCTCAGCGAACTGGAAAACGGAGAGGTCCGCGAGGGCATCGTCAAGAACATCACTGACTTCGGCGCGTTTGTCGATCTCGGTGGCATCGACGGTTTACTGCACCTGACCGATATGACGTGGGGACGGATCGGCCACCCGTCGGAGGTCGTGTCGATCGGTGACACGATCGAGGTCAAGATCCTCGATTTTGACAAGGAGCGGGAGAAGATCTCTCTCGGTCTCAAGCAGTTGACGCCCCACCCGTGGGACGGCGTCGAGGACCGCTACATTGTCGGCGAGAAGGTGAACGGCAAGGTCGTGAGCATTACCGACTACGGTGCGTTCATCGAGTTGGAGCGGGGCGTGGAGGGACTGATCCACATATCGGAAATGTCCTGGACGCGTCACGTCCGCCACCCGTCGAAGGTGCTCTCGATCGGCGAAACCGTCGAGGCGATGGTGTTGAAGGTTGACAAGGAACACCAAAAAATCTCACTTGGGCTCAAACAGGTTGAACCCGATCCGTGGAGTCAGATAGAGAAGAAATACCCTGTCGGCACGCTGCTCGACGGCAAGGTTCGCAACCTGACCAACTTCGGCGCGTTCGTCGAGATCGAAGACGGAATAGACGGGTTGCTTCACATTTCAGACATGTCGTGGGCCAAACGAGTGCGGCATCCCAGCGAGATGGTAAAGAAAGGCGATGAAATCCAGATAGTCGTGCTGGACATCAGCCAGGAAAAGAAGCGCATCAGCCTGGGGATGAAACAGCTGTCCGAGAATCCGTGGGAGTCGCTCGCGATCGATTACGCGATCGACACGGTGGCGGAAGGCACGGTGACTCGAATCCTGGAGCGTGGAGCGGTCGTGGAGCTTCGCCCCGACGTCGAAGGTTTCGTACCTGTGGGGCAGATGGCCAAGCCGGATTTGAAGCACCCAGAGGATTGTTTCTCGGATGGAGATCGGCTACCGTTGAAGGTGATCAAGATCGATCCGAAGAACAAGCGCATCGTCCTCAGTATAGCGGCCTTCTTGAAAGGCAAGGACGACGACGAGGTCCAGGGGTTTCACGCGCGGTTTCCGATCAAGGAACCCCTGCCGAGCGAGCAACGGGCGGCCGATGCTGCCGGCCACGATGACAGCGCCAAAACCGATGGAACGTCTACGGGCGGGGCGGGAGATGGCGCCGCGTCGGAGACCACCGTTGCGGAGGCGGTCGAAGCGCCGGCTCCCAAAGCCGTCGTTGCCGGTGAGGAGACCGTCGCGACACCGGCCCCCGAAGCAGGGCCGGCAACGGAGCCATCTCTTGCCGCGGCGGTTGCAGAGGACTCGCCAGCGCCGCCTGCGGAACCCGAAGAGGCGGAGGACGCCGCACGGGAGAAGGGCCCTGACGAAGAAGGGGACGCGGCGCTGGAGAAGGCCCGTGGCGAAGGGGACACCGAGCCGGAGAAGGCCCCTGACGAAGGGGACGAGAAGGAAGCCTGATAGACGCCGAGTCCGGCTTTTTTTCCGCTGTCTCCATCCGAGCCCAATGGGGGGTGCCCAGTGCGCTCCCGGCTTCGGTGGAGACGGCTTTTTTTTGAGATCGCCGGGCGTTGGTGTCTTCTGTTGGCCCGAATTTTGATTGACCGGTACGGCGAAACGACTCATGATCTAGCCCGAAAGCGAAGGAGGCAACGGACGTGTGGCTGATTCGTAGCGTGATAATCCTTGTCGGCGTGATCGCATTTCTGTGGATCGGTATGAACAATGCCGATCAGAGGGTGGATTTCACGTTTTTCACTAAGGTGTTTCCCCAGATGACGTTGAACCTGCTGCTGCTCGTCGTATTTGCCGCCGGCATGGTCTTCTCGTTTCTCATCTTCATTTTCAGCGAATTTCAGTTGCGGCACACGGTGAGTCAAAAACAGAGAGAGGTCTACAGGCTCGAGCGCGAGCTCGCCGCGCTGCGCAATCTGCCGCTGGAGGAAGGCGACAGCGGCGGCGAAGAATCGACGATGAGCCTGTAGGGCCCCCGTACGCTTATGGGCATACCCGTTTATCTTTATCTTCTCGCCGCGGCCGTGATTGCCGTGCTCGGCGCCCTCTTCTTTGTCTACCGCGGCAGACGCCGCGGACCCGCCCGCCATGACCCGTATATCGACGCACTGAAACTGCTTGTAGACGGTGACAGTGAGGCGGCGTTTGCGAGGCTGCAGGAATCGGTGAAGGGCGGGACCGCTCCCACCGACGCGTATATCAAGCTGGGCTCACTGCTGCGGGACCGTGGTGACGTCTCGAAGGCGTTACAGATCCATCAAAGCCTGACGGTAAAGACAGACCTTTCGAAGAGTGAAAAGGTCGAGTTGTACTTGAACCTGGCCGCAGATTACGCGCGGATGGGCAGTCCGGAGAAATCGATACGCGTGCTCGACGCCGCGGTGCGAAACCTCGGTATCAAGGAGCCAGACGTCCTCCTCACTCTCGCCGCGCGCCATCGGGAGACCGGTGATGATGAAAAGGCATACGAAGTGCTCAGAGAGGCTCGCAAACTCGGCGGTGTGGGGGAGCGCGAGTTGGCCCTTTTCCTGACGTCGGCGGCGGAGACCCTGGTGGAAAAGAACGAGCCGCGCGAGGCGAGGAAGCTCCTGCAGCGCGCGCTCAAGCACGACCCGGAGTGCGCGCCCTGCCTGTTGGCCCTCGGCGATCTCGCAAGAGACTCAAACGATCTCGACAACGCCATCGACCACTGGAAACGTGTCGCCGTGCTCTCGCCGGAGCTCTCGGGCGCGGTCTTGCCGAAGCTGGAAAGCACGTTGTTCGACGAAGGCCGCTTCAGCGAGATCGAGAAGGTGTACGACCAGGTGAGGTCGGCTCGTGCCGAGGATGAAGCTGCGAATCTCGCGCTCGCGCGTTTCTACAAGAAGCAGGGAAGGGGGGAGGAGGCCATCGAGCTGCTGGAGAGCTACGTCGCGGCGCGCCCACAATCGATACGCGCCTCCCTGATGTTGACGTCGTTCTACAGCCGGCTTCGTGACGCCGAGACCGTCGAGGGCTTTCTGGACAAGTCGATACGAGAGGTATCGCACGCGCGCCAGTACTCCTGCAACCGGTGCGAGTATCAATCCGCTACCATGCGCTGGCATTGCCCGAACTGCAACAGCTTCGATTCTTTCTCCTCCAACAATGAAACGTAGAGTCATTGTAGCGCTGTGCGCCGCGCACGTCCTCGTGCCGGCCTGGTTCGCCGATTCCGCGGTAGCGGCGAGTATCCAGAGCGCGAGACGGGATATCACGCGCCTGCGCTATGACCTGGCGGAAAGCAAGCTGGTGGACATCGCGAAGACGCTCTCCGGCGAGCGCCGGCAGGAAGCGCTGTATCTGCTGGCCGGTCTCAAGAGTTCGGCGTCGGAAGCCGAAATCATCTACCAGGAAGTCATACGCCTCCATACGGGGGGCGAATGGGCTGCCGCGGCCCGGGTCGAGCTCGCCAAGATTCAATACGCACTCGGGAACTACGGCAAGGCGTTCGAGATCCTCGAATCATCACAAGCCTGCGGCGTTTCCGAGGAGGCCTGCTTTTTTCAGGGCATGTCGGCGGTGATGTCGAAGAGCTACGCGAGGGCGCGTACCGCGCTGCAGCGCGTGCGACGCGGAAAGTACCGGCCGTGGGCCTATCTATCCCTGGCCGATATCGAGATGAACACGCACAACGTCGAGGAGGCATGCCGAAGGTACCGCGCGATCGCCCGCACGGCGATCAGCCCGACCGCGATGTATCGGTACGCGGAGTGCCTGGAAAAACAGGGCAGCGGCCGAGACGCCAGAAGGGCGTTCGAAGAAGTCATCGCGGAGTTCAAGAACACGCCCGAGGCGCTGCTCGCCGGGCAGAAGTTGGAGCGAATGACGGAGCACTTCGACGATCGCTCCCAGGAGAAGGCAGCCGACGAGGGGCGCACACGCCCAAAGGCGGGCTATACGATCCAGTTCGGCGCGTTTCATGACCGAACGAACGCGATCAAACTGGCGGCGAGCCTCAAGAGGGACCTGCCGGGCATCCGCGTCGACAGCGGGCTGGTAAACAACAGGGAGATCCACCGGGTTCGGTACGGGTATTTCGAGACACGAGAAGCCGCCGAGAGAACAGCGGAACAGATTGCCACCAAGATTGATGAACGGGTATCTATCTTACCCCTGCCATAACATGATAAATAATTCCTCGCCACTCATGGCGCAGTATAGAGATATCAAATCCGAGTACGGCGATTGCGTGTTGCTGTTCCGTGTTGGGGATTTCTACGAAACGTTTTACGAAGATGCAGTTGACATATCGCGTATTCTCAACATCGCTCTGACCACCCGAGACAAGAACAAGCCCAATCCGGTGCCTCTTGCCGGTGTGCCGTTTCATTCGGCGGAGAACTACATCACACGCCTGCTTTCGGCGGGGAGAAGCGTCGCCATTTGCGAGCAGGTCGAAGACGCCGCACAGGCGAAGGGGTTGGTACGCCGCGAAGTGGTGGAAGTGTTGACACCGGGGACGTCGCTCAGCGGCAAGCTTCTCGAAGCGAAGGAACACAACTACTGTCTTCTGGTCCTGGTCGACGGCCCGCGGGCGGGTATCTCGCTGGTGGATGTCAGCACCGGAGATTTCTTCTTTGGCGAAGAAGACGCCCTCCACGTGCAGCGTCTCCTGCAGGGAAAGCACATCCGGGAGGTGCTGTACCGCAAAGGCACCCCGCCGAATATGCTCGCGCCGTTGCTGGACGTCATCGGGCAACCGTTCGCGACGGAGGTTGAACCGGAGCTCTTTGACGACGACTCTGTAGCCGCTGTGTTGCAGGGGCAGTTCGCCGGCCGTGGAGACGTGGAGGCGCTCGAGCAGCTTCCACTCGCCCGCACCGCTTCGGGCGCGCTGCTCGCGCACTGCCGCACCCTCAAAGGCGGATCGCTGCCGCAGGTCGTGGAGGCGAGGCAACTCGCCGCAACGAATTTCCTGGCGCTGGACGATGAAACCATCCGCAACCTGGAGATCTTCAAGCCGCTCTACGGCGGGGACGCCAAGGCCACCCTCATACGGTTGGTCGACCGCACCGCGACGCCGATGGGGGCAAGGGAATTGCGGTCCCGTCTCCAGAGACCACTTTGCGACGTGGAGAGTATCGATGAGAGGCTGGATGCCGTTTCAGAGGTGTACGGTGACACCTCCCTGCAAGAAACTCTCTCCTCAGTTCTCAAGGGCATACAGGATATGCCCCGCATCGCCACACGTATCGCCTCGCGCAAGGCCGTGCCGCGGGAATTTCACAGTTTGCGCGAATCGCTCGAGAGACTCCCGGAATTGAAAGAGGCGGTGGTGGGGAGGAAGTCGGTGCTGTTGAGGCGGGACGGCGGCGACATCGGTGACCACGAGGAGCTGGCCGGGGAGATTGGCAGGGCAATTGTCGAGGACCCGCCGGGGCACCTGCGCGACGGTGGTGTCATTCGCAAAGGATTCAGCGCCGACCTCGACGCGCTGATCGAGGACAGTGAATCGGCGAAAGTGTGGATTGCAAACCTCGAACGACGCGAGAGGCAACGTACGGGGATCCCGACGTTGAAGGTGGGGTACAACAAAGTCTTCGGCTATTTCATAGAGGTGTCCAAGGCGCACGCCAAATCGGTCCCGGAAGATTACGTCGGCAAGCAAACGCTCGTCAACGCCGAGCGGTACTTCACGCGGCAACTCAAGGACAGGGAGGAACTGATCCTGGCGAGCGAAGAGAAACGCATCGCCTGCGAGCAGGAGAACTATTCGAAATTGTGTGCCCGGGTTGCCGGCGCGCTGCCGTCGCTGCTGAGAACGTCGCTCGCCGTGGCGCGCATCGATGTTGCTCAATCCATTGCGGCGGCGGCACGACGACACGCGCTGCGGCGTCCGGTGGTCGACGGATCGAAAGTCATCGAACTGGTTGCCAGCCGCCACCCGGTTCTGGAGGACGTCGGCAAGGAGCCATTTGTCCCCAACGATCTCCACCTCGATGTGGACCGCAGGCAGTTCGCGCTGATCACCGGGCCCAACATGTCCGGCAAGAGCACGTTTCTGCGCCAGGTGGCGCTGAACGTGTTATTGGCGCAGGCAGGCTCGTTTGTCCCTGCGCAACGCGCGCGAATCGGCCTGGTCGACCAGATCTTCACGAGAGTGGGAGCGGGTGAGCGTCTGAGCCGGGGGGAATCGACCTTTCTCGTCGAGATGAAGGAGACCTCTTACATTCTCGACAATATGACGGACCGCAGTCTGGTGCTGCTGGACGAGGTGGGCAGGGGCACAAGCACCTACGACGGGCTCAGCATTGCGTGGGCCGTCACCGAGTACCTGCTGCAGGGTTTCAAGGCGAGGCCCAAGACGCTCTTTGCAACCCACTTCCACGAGTTGACGCAACTTCGCCGAACCTACCCGCGCCTGGTCAATCTCAAGATCTCGATTCGGGAATGGGAGGGCGGCATCATGTTTCTGCGCAAGATCGTCACCGGTACCAGCGACCGGAGCTACGGAATCCACGCGGCACGGGTTGCCGGGTTGCCGGCGGCGGTGCTCAAGCGTGCGGAGGAAATCCTGCACTCGCTCGAACTGCGGCGGGACCTGCTGCGGCAGGGGTTGTCGCATGACGCGCGTCACCAGGGCCAGATACCGCTGTTCGGAGCGCCGTCGAACGCGCGGCCGCCCGCCACCGGAGTACCCTCCGATGACCTGGCGGGCCGTATTCGCGATTTTGACATCGATGGTTCCACCCCCCTGGACGCCATGAAGTTCTTGCAGGGTCTCAAGGACTCCCTGGCTCCACCTCGCTGATCCGCAACGCCGGCCGCACGGCCCGCCACCCCGATCTCGCGATAATCCGCCGTATGGTCTGGGATTTGCATCTAATGGAAGCGGTCCGTATACCCGGCGGAAACGCCGTATTTCGAGTATTACATCAGCAGGATCATGTAACCCTATGCACAAGCGGAGACTAAGATGTGGGATCCTCGGCGCGCAAGAGCGTGACCTCGCCGTGCTCAGCGAGCTGCATCGCCAGCCCGACGTCGAGGTGGCCTTCGTCTACGATACCCATGAAGGGGCCGTCGGGTTGGAGATTGCGGAGATCCTCGGGCTGCCGCGGTTCCACAAACCCGACCAGTTGAAGGACCTTCGCAAGATCGACCACGTCGTGGTCTCCGAGCCCCGGGCACGTTTCAGCGAGGAGCTCACCGCCCTGACGGGCAGCGGGGCGAAGGTGCTGACTCCGAGCGCAGCCACCACTTCGCTGTGCGCCAGCACGCCCCCGGCCCCGCCGGAGGCGAGAGACATCGACACGCCGTACACGGTTGAGGACACGTTGCAGGCGCTTGAAAAGCTACTCGACCGCAAGCAGCTCCTCAAGTTCCTGCTGGAGGTCGCGGTGCGCGCGACGTCCTCGAGCGCCGGTTCGGTGATGCTCTACTCGACGGAAGCGAAGGAGCTCTACATCGCCTACGCCACGGGCCTCAGCGAGCGCATCGTCAAGAACACGCGGCAAAAGCTCGGCGAGGGGGTCGCCGGTGCCGTTGCCCTTCGCAAGGAGGCCCAGCTTCTGACCACGACATCCGACAGGTCGTTGTACGCACGCGACCGTGAACGTCTCGACATCGCATCCGCCATATCGGTGCCGCTGATGTGGGAGGGCCGCCTGCTTGGCGTGGTCAACGTGTCGTCGGGCAAAAAGGGACACGTGCACGACGAGCACGACCTGACGCGTTTGAAGGAACTGTCACGGCGCCTGTCGAGGGTCTTATTCGAATCGCTGAAGCTCCAGGAAACGCAAATGCGGCACCGGGAGGCCAAGATTCGTTCTACAATGGGCGAAGTCGCGGTAAAACCGGTTTCGACGGTGGAGAAGTTCTCGATCGTGTGCCGGTATCTCTCCGAGCTGCTGGGCGCCGAAACCGTCGAGGTGTTCATGCACACAGCGGAGGGTGACTGGTTCATCCTCGGTGGGTCCAACCGGCTGCTTACGCCACGAAGCGAGAGGCTGCGGTTTCAAAAAGGCACATTGAGCCGCGCCTTCCTGGAACGACGGTGTATCGTTCTCACGGAAAGCGCCGATCCGACGGCGGACGCCCTCGAGGCGCTGTCCTCTAGCGTGTACTGCCATCTCGGCGTGGACGACAGCGGCGGGGTTCTCGTCCTCGAATTCAAGGAACGCTACCGCCTCGATGAGTTTCTCATCATTCGCGAGGCGATCGAGCTCGAGCTCGCGCGATTTATGTTCTCCGAAATGCGCGAACGCAAACTGAAAAGGGAGCTGGACGCCTTCTCCAAAGTGTCCGACGCGGCGGCGACCCTCCTCGGGTGCCGGACGGTCGACGAACTGGCCGATGTGCTCGGGCGTGTCGTGGCCGACGTGCTCGAATGCCGGCAGGTTTCGGTGAGGCTGCGACCGTCCGCGGACGACCTTGCCTACCACGTGAGCCTCCTGGAGCCGCCCGGTGAGCCGGATGCCGCCTGGGCCGATGAGGACAGCAAACGGTTCGAGCGTCTCGTAGAAACCGGCAAGGCCTTCACACTGGCCCTCCTGGACTTCGACGCCGAGGTGCGCGAGGATGGCGGCGGGTGCGCGTCGCTGCTGGCCTCGCCGATCGCGGGCAAGGAGGCGTTTCACGGGGGAATCATCGCGTACGGCAAGCAGCCCGGCGACCCCATGGAGGACGTCGTTTTCTCCGACCTCGATCGCAATATCCTCGAAAACCTCGCCCGTCTGATTTTGCCGGTACTCGACACCATCCAGCAAACGTCGCCGGGTGCCGCCGACGCCGAGCCCGACGCCTACGAGACGGTGCTGGAGAGCAATCTGACACGGTTCCAGAAGGTGTGCGTGAGCGAGATATCCCGATCCGACCGCTACCACCACTCGTTCGCGTTGATCCTCTTCCGAATCAACCCACTGGATGAGTTGTTCGATGACGATTACAAAGCAGCTTTCGGGCTGGTCGACGAGATCACCCAGGGCATTCGCACGCGCACCCGAGAGACGGACTATGGGGCGTGGGTAGATCGAGCGACGTACGCCATGCTGTCCCTGGAGGGCGGGCGCCGCATCCGGTTTCTCTTGTCTCGGGTTGTGCTCTACCTCATGAAGGACCTCTCCGGTGTCGAGGACCTCAAGGTTGGCAAGAACGACATCCTCGTCGGCTCCGCCGTCTACCCGGGAGCCTCCCGCACGGCCGCCGAGCTTTTGGCCGAGGCGGAGAAGGACCTGCAGGTTCCCAGCCAGGAATAGTTTTCAACAGAAAACAGCGTTGCCAGGCGCCCCGCGGGGCATGCTTTGATTGCCAGCGGCTTCGGGTCCGTGCTATGTTGTCCCCGGTTCTTGAGGAAGAAGGGGAGAAGAATGGCGAAAATCAAGGTCCTGCCAGAAGATGTGGCGCGGCAGATCGCCGCGGGAGAGGTCGTGGAACGGCCGGCGTCCGTTGTCAAGGAACTGATCGAGAACGCGATCGATTCGGGCGCGGGCGTGATATCGATCCGCGTCGAGGGGGCCGGTGTCGGCTTGATCGAGGTCAGAGACGACGGGCACGGCATGGCGGCGGATGACGTGGAGCTCGCGGCGCGTAGTTTCTCGACGAGCAAGATCGCGCACTCGGGGGACCTCGACCGCATCGCGACGTTCGGTTTCCGGGGAGAGGCACTGGCGAGTATCTCGGCGGTGTCCCGTTTCGAGATTGTCTCCGCGGACACCGCGGGTGGGGAGGGGTGGCGTTTCGCCTGCGGCGGCGAAGTGTCGGGCTCGCCGGCGCCGCGCGAGCGCGGCACCACGGTTCGGGTGCGGGAACTGTTCTTCAACACACCGGCACGCAGGAAGTTTCTGAAATCGGGCACGACCGAACGGCGCAGAATGCTTGAGACGGTGCTCGCTTTCGCCCTCATTTTCCCGGACCTGGAGTTTCATTATGCCGTCGACGGGCGGAGCGAACTGGATCTGATTCCGGCGCCGTCGTGGCGTGACCGCGTAGCCGCCATTCTCAGCGGTGACGTGATGAAACACATCGTGGATCTGGACGCCGGTGTCGATCCGCTGCGTTTGAAGGGATTCACCAGTCTACCGGCACACACTCGCGCCAATCGCAACCAGCAGTTCATCTACGTCAACCGCCGGCTCGTGCGTGAAAAAACCATCCAGCAGGCGGTGCAGTTGGCCTACCGCAGCGTGATCCCGTACAAACGCTTTCCCGTCATCGTGCTCTCTCTCGAGGTGCCGTGCGAGCAAGTGGATGTGAACGTCCATCCGAACAAGCTGGAGGTTCGGCTTCGAAACGAGCGCGGCGTCTTTGAGCTGGTGCAGCGGGCGCTCAAACAGGCGTTGTCGGCCCATTCCGAATCGACGCTGCGCGTGCGCTACGACCGGATCGGCACTCCGCCGGTGACGCCGGCCCCATCCCCGTTCGGCCCGGCAGGTCTTGCGTCCACCGGGACGGAGTCCGGTGAGAGAAAGGGTGCGATGGCGCCTGGCGTGCCGGCTGACCGGTATCGCTCTCGAATCAAGGACGCCTACGCCTCATACATGGAGGGCAGTGCCTCGCGCAAGGCATTCAATCCGCAACTGTCTTTGAAGAACGTCGCTCGAAAAGCCCCGCCGGAGCCGGCGGCCGTCGAGGAGCTGAAGGAAGAAGTGGGCGGAGACGACGCGCTCTTCTGGCAGTTCAACAACGCGTACATATTCATCCAGGTACGCGGCGGTATCGTGGTCATCGACCAGCACGCCGCACACGAACGCATCATTTTTGACACGAGCAAGAACCGTTTCGAAAGCGAGATTCCCCTGTCACAACAGATGTTGTTCCCGATACACCTGGAACTGTCCATCGGTGAGCTCGAGGTGTTTCGATCTTCGGGTGAGGTATTCCGCAAGCTCGGGTTTCACCTGGAGCCCTTCGGTGGTAAGAGTATTCTCGTTCGAGGCACTCCCCAGGGGTTGAAGAACTGGGAGGAGGGCAAGCTCCTGCTGCAGATCTTTGACGACATCGCCGAGGACCGCGTCCCGGGGAACTCGCACGCGGATCGGATCATTGCAAGTTTCGCGTGCCGCAGCGCGGTCAAAGCCGGACAGCAGCTGGCCACCGAAGAGATGAAGATGCTGGCCGACCAGCTCTTCGCCGTTGCCAATCCGTACTCCTGCCCCCACGGGCGCCCAACCATCCAGAGAATATCGATAGAAGAGATCGAGGGCTGGTTCTTGAGACGATAATGACCTCGTACCCCGGCGTCGCAATCATGGGAGCGACGGCCAGCGGCAAGTCGCGCGTGGCGATCGAACTGGCACGGTCGTTTGGCGGCGAGATCATCTCCATGGACTCGCGCCAGGTCTACCGTGGTCTCGACATCGGTACGGCGAAGGTCGCCGAGGCGGACCGCGACCGCGTCGCCCACCACTTAATAGACGTTCTGGACCCCGACGAGGCGAACAACGCGGGGCGGCATGTGGCGCGCGCGCTGGACGTGGCGGAGGGAATCGCGGCTGCTGGAGGGATTCCTTTCTTTGTCGGGGGCACCGGCTTCTATTTCCGGGTGCTCTTCGAAGGACTCATTCACGTCCGCATACCGGAAGCGGACCTCGAAGCCATTCGCGGGCGGCTCGGCGATTGGGCGACCGGGGCGCTCTACGCGGAACTG
This sequence comes from Candidatus Krumholzibacteriia bacterium, assembly GCA_046754105.1. Lineage (GTDB taxonomy): Bacteria > Krumholzibacteriota > Krumholzibacteriia > WVZY01 > WVZY01 > JAZGDW01. Next base: position 42,835 of record JBHHVD010000002.1, on the reverse strand, counting down.
CTCCGTCGCGATCCGGAACGCGCGGGCGAGCTCTCTCGCAACGATCGCGTACGCATCATGCGCGCCCTGGAAATCCACGACTACACGGGCAAACCGCACAGCCGCCTGATCAAGGAGCAGAAACGCAGACACCCGTGGTGCGGACTGCGAATCGTCCTGACGCTGCCGCGGGCGAGGCTTCGCCGCCGCATCGCGGACCGCACGCGCGAGATGTTCGAGTCCGGATGGGTGGAGGAGGTGCGGGGACTCCTTGCCTCGGGGGTTCGGCCCGACGCACCCGCCATGGGCAGCCTCGGGTACGCCGTGATTGCCCGCGCCATCATCGCAGGTGGTGCGCCGGACGCATGCGTGGATGAGGTGATAACCCAGACGCAGCAGTACGCCAAGCGACAGGAAACGTTTTTTCGCAGCGTCGGCGGCGCGCATTGGGTAGATGTCACGGCAACGGAACCCGTGTCGGTGATCGCCGGGTTGATTCGAGGGAATGACGACTTTAAATCTCACTTGACATAAGTAAGCTAAGATGATAAAAAAACACTCGTTAACCGGGCGGGCATAACTCAGTTGGTAGAGTATCAGCTTCCCAAGCTGAGGGTCGCGGGTTCGAGTCCCGTTGCCCGCTCCAAAAATGAGACGATATCGTTGATTGGCTGTTTCGAAAAACCGTTATACGTCAGCGTTGCGGTCGCGCTCGCCGTGACGGGCTGCGCCCGCTCGCACAAGGGCGGTAGGGCAGTGGATGGTGCCATCGCCCTCTATATCGAAGGTGATTACGTGGACGCGGAGCGCGTCCTGAGCCGTTTGACCTCCAGCCTGGATAACGACGAAGAGCGCCGGACCGCTTATCTCTACCTGGGGCGAACGTATATGGCAGTTTCGGATTACCCGCGTGCCCTGGAAGCGTTCGCCGCGGGCAAGCGCCTGGGCGGCGGCCTTCGATTCGACGAGTATCTCGCCGCGGCGGCGCAACACGCCGGCGTCTCCCCCCGGACCGTCCGCGCGCAATCCACCGTGTCGAGGGGGGACCTTGCATCGTTGATTCACTCCTTTTTCGGTGAGAAGCTTCCACCAGACCCGCGCTCGAGAGAGCGCGTGCAGGGGCAGCCGCCGCTTGCCGTCCCCATCCGCAGCGCGCTGGCCTCGGGCGTGATGGCGCGCCTCGCCGACGGTGGTTTTCATTCCGAGCGCGTGGTCACCCGTGCCGCTTTCTATTTCGTGTTGCGACGCCTGGCTCTGCGCGTCGGCGTCAGGCGGGCAGTGTTCGAGCAACTGTTGTATCCACAAGGAGTTAGAAGTGCCGTAACCACGACGGGCGGGCCGGATCCCGCGGCCGGTGACCGGCCGGTCGCCGGCAACGACGTGGTTCGCGTGCTGCAGGCCGTTGCGTCGGCTTCTGACCCCTCGCGCAATTGATCGGAGCAGGTGGGGCGGGAATGAAACGGCCTTCGCGGGTGGCAATCGTCGGCAGACCCAACGTGGGAAAGTCGACTCTGTTCAACCGTATTACCCGCAAACGGCGGGCGCTGGTTCATCCGACGCCCGGGGTGACGCGGGACGTGCAGCGTATCGAGACCGAGTGGACGGGTGTGGCGTTCGAGTTGATCGACACCGGCGGACTCTTCTCCGGGATCGCCGATGAGTTAGTCCACGAAGTGGAAAAGAGGGCCTGGCAGGAAGCCTTGGGCTCCGATGTCATGATATTCGTCACCGACGCCGAGACGGGGATCACCGGGCCCGATATCGACGTGGCCAATCGCCTGCGCGAAATCGAGGCGCCGGTGTTTCTGGTGGTGAACAAGTCCGAGAAGAATCGCCATTCGGAGGCCGAGTTCTTTGAATTGGGCTTCGAGCGGATTCACGCGATCAGCGCGCTTCACGGACAGGGAGTGGGCGATCTGCTGGACGAGGTCGTCGCGGAGCTGCCCCGGCGAGGACCGAGCTCGAATCATGAGGACGTGAAGTTGGCGATCGTTGGGCGGCCCAACGTGGGCAAGTCGAGCCTGATCAATGCAATGCTCGGCAAGGAGACCACGATCGTCGATTCGCGGCCGGGCACGACAAGGGACAGCGTGGACGTTACGATGCGCTGGTTCTCGAAGCAGGTGACACTGGTGGACACGGCGGGGATCCGGCGCCAGTCGCGCAGCAAAGACGGTCTCACGTCGCTCTCGGCGTTAAAGAGCATCGATGCCATTTCACGGGCGGACGTCGTGGTCATGGTCGTCGACGCGTCGCGGGACATCGCCAATCAGGACATGAAGGTCACGAGTTACGCGCACCGTGCCGGCAAAGGACTGATATTCTGCGTCAACAAGTGGGACCTCGTCGCCGACAAAGACAACTCGACCGTGCCGCAATTCGAGAAGAAGGTCCGCCGGGCATTCAAGTTTGCGTCGTACGCGCCGGTTCTTTTCACCTCGGCGGTGACCGGCCAGCGGGTGAGCCGTATCCTGGAAATCGTGTGGCGGGTCAAGGAGGCGCGGGAAACCCGGCTCCCGACGAGCGAAGTCAACCGCTTCCTGGAAGAAGTGATCGAGAGAAACCCGCCGCCGTCATACGGAGGTGGAAACGGCAAGATTTATTACGTCACGCAGGTGGATGTCTCGCCACCGACGTTCAGTTGTTTTGTCAACAAACGGGCCTACTTCGGGAGGGCCTACGTGAGGTTTCTCAACAATCGCCTGCGTGACCGTTATTCGTTCGAGGGCACGGTGATTCGCATAAAACTGGTGGACAAGCAATAGAAACGGGACCGCTCATGATGGGTTTGCTCATTGTAATTGCGGTCGGCTACATCGCCGGTGCCGTGCCTTTCAGTTATATGGCGGGAAAGGCATTCGCCGGCATCGATCTGAGGGAACACGGCAGTGGTAACCTCGGAGCGTCCAACTCGTTTCGCTACCTGGGGCCGTGGGTCGCGATTCTCGTACTGGTTGCGGACGTCGCCAAGGGCTTTGCGCCGGCCTATTTTGCGCCGGACCTCGCCGCCGCGAGCGAGGTCCCCGGACACTGGCTGATGCTCGCAGCCGGTTTCTCCGCGGTGATCGGACATATGTTCTCGCTTTTCGTCGGTTTCAAGGGTGGCAAGGGCGTAGCGACGACGGCGGGAGCTTTTATGGCCCTGGCCCCCCTCGTATTGCTGTGGGCCTTCGTGGTGTTTGCAATCGTCCTGGGCGCCACGCGCATCGTCTCGGTGGCGAGCATGAGCGCAGCGGTGGCGCTGCCGGTCGTGGTATTTGTTCTCGACTGGTTTGGTTTTGCATCGTATCACTGGTCGCTGCTCGCGTTGGCGGCCGCCATCACGGCCGTGGTGCTGACAAAGCACCGCAGCAACATCCGTCGTCTCGTGGCGGGTCAGGAACCGGCGCTGCAACGCCAAAGGAAATAGGGAAAGGGAATACCGATGACCATTGCGGTTCTTGGGGCGGGAAGTTGGGGGACGACGCTCGGCATTCTGCTCCACGAAAACGGACACGGGGTGACGATGTGGGAGTTCGACCGCGCGCAGGCCTCGGCAATGAAACGCGACGGGGAGAACAAGAAGTTCCTGCCCGGCGTCCCGCTGCCCGAAACGGTCACCATCGAGGCCAGCCTTGGTGCAGCCCTCGAAGGTGCGAGCCTCGTCTTGTTCGTGGTGCCGAGCCACATCGTGCGTGCCGTGGCATCAGAGGTTGCGGCGAGCGGCAAGCTCGATCCGCGGGCGATCGTCGTAAACGCGGCGAAGGGCCTGGAGGAAAAAACGCTCAAGCGCATGAGCGAAGTGTTGCTGGACGAGCTGCCCGTAGAAGCAGGTAGGGTCTGTACGATAAGTGGGCCGAGCCACGCGGAGGAAGTCAGCCGCAAGATGCCGACGTCGGTGGTGGTGGCCGGCGTCGACGAGACGGTCGTCAAGACCGTGCAGGAGACGTTCTTCGGGCCCTATTTTCGGGTGTACACCAACGGTGACCTGGCAGGCGTCGAGATCGGAGTGGCGCTAAAGAACATTATCGCGATCGCGGCGGGGGTCTGCGACGGGCTCGGCTACGGTGACAACACCAAGGCGGCCCTGTTGACGCGCGGCCTGGTCGAGATCAGCCGGCTGGGCACGGCGCTGGGCGCACGACGGGAAACGTTTTTCGGGCTCGCCGGTGTCGGCGATATGATCGCGACCTGTCTGAGCAAGCACAGCCGCAACCGCCACGTCGGCGAAAAGATCGGTCGCGGCGAGTCCCTGGAAAAAATTCTCGGGGAGATGGTGATGGTTGCCGAGGGTGTGCGCACCACGCGGGCCGCCGTCTCGGTCGGCGAGAGACTGGGGCTGGAGCTACCCATCATCGAGAGTATTCATGAGGTGCTGTACGCTGGGAAAGATCCGCGGCAGGCCATAAACGAGCTGATGAACCGGCCTCCGCAGAAAGAGATGAGTTGGATGGCGACAGGTGATCCAGAAAGGGGGTAGGTATGAGGTACAAGACCGGTTCGGCCAAGATGTACTACTCCATCAGCGAAGTTGCCGCTATGACCGGTGTCAAGGCACACGTGCTGCGCTATTGGGAAACGGAATTTCCCAGTCTGCGCCCGAAGAAGAATCGCGCGGGGAATCGCAACTACCGCCCGAAGGAAATCAAGGCGGTTCTGGTCATCAAGGACCTGCTCTACCGGGAGAAGTTCACCATAAGCGGCGCGCGCAAGAAGCTCCAGGAGCACTACGGCAACCCCGACCCCTTGATCGACCAGCTGCAGATCCCGTTTGCCGACCCGCACGCGCGGGCGATCTTATCGACGATCAAGGACGAACTGGAAGAGCTGCGCGGCATGGTGGAAAAGGGTGTGAAGAAGCAGGAAGAGGTCGATTCCGCTTGAATCCGTCAAGTTCCAGTGTTATTGTAAGATACGTAGGTCGGGGCGTAGCGCAGCCCGGTTAGCGCACTTGTCTGGGGGACAAGTGGTCGCTGGTTCAAATCCAGTCGCCCCGACCATTTTTTTGCGTTCGTTGACCCGTATCCGCATGCGGCGACCTGAACCGGAATGCACCTCAATCGCCGGTGACGGTGTCAGGTGGGTGTAGCGAGTGAATGATCAGTGTCGCCTGTTATAAGCTCGGCGCATTTTTTGCGCGGCGTCTGCCTCCCGAAGTCTCAGAATCTATTACCGAAGCGATCCTCAAGACCCAATACGTGTTCCGCCGCCGTTCGCGGGGGAACGTCATGCACAACCTGCGCCGGATCATCCCGGAGGCGACGGAGATGGAGCGCCGCAGGGTAACGCGGGCCGTCTTCTCGAACTTTGCGCGGAGCATCTGTTATTTCCTGCGACTGCCTTTTATCGACCCGGAAGAACTCAGGGCGAACTGCGATTACGACGGCCTCGACGAAGTGACGCGAGACCTGCGCCGCAAGGGCGCGTTCATCCTCGCCGGGCCCCACCTGGGTGCCTGGGAGGTGGGCGGAGCCTGTCTGGCCGCGCTCGGCATCGAGCTGGCCACCATCGCGTTTCCGCATCCTTCCCGTCACGTCACGCGTTTCTTTGATGAACGACGCTCCCACGCGGGGATCGAGGGGGTGTCCATGGGCCGTGCATCGGCAGGCTCGTTGCAGCGGGTGCTTCGTGAAGGCAAGAGCATCGTCCTCCTCATCGACCGACCGTACGGCGGGCGCAAACGCGTCTCGCGCATGTTCGGTCATCGGTTCGAACTGCCGATCGGACACGCGGCGCTGGCCGTGCGTTGCGGCGTGCCCGTAGTGACGACGGCCTGCCTCTTCAACGGGCGCAACGGTTTTCGATTCGTCCACAACGGTCCTCATTTTCCGGACCGGAGTCTCGGGTACGAGGGGGCGATGGTGCGGCTGCAGGAAGACTGCCGCGGCGACATGGAAACCTTCATCTCCCGGCACCCCGACCAGTGGTTCAACTTTGATCGCATCTAAGGCAGCCCTGGGTGCCACCGCGGTGGTGATTCCCGCGTGGAACGCTGCCCGTCATCTCGCCGGTGTCCTGGAGCGCGTGGCGGTCTTCAAGCTGCCGGTAATCGTGGTCGACGACGGTTCTGACGATGGCAGCGGGGCACTCGCCCGCGCGCACGGCGTGCACGTGGTCGTTCATCCGCGCAACTTGGGCAAGGGGGCGGCGCTTGCCTCCGGGATCGACAAGGCACGGTCGCTCGACATGCAATTCGTAATCACACTCGACGCCGATGGGCAACACAATCCGGATGAAATACCGCGTTTCATCGAGCGGCAAGCAGCAACCGGCGCCGACGTCATCGTCGGCAACCGCATGGGCGAGCGGGGCGACATGCCACCCCTGCGGGTTTTCGCCAACCGCGTGACCTCCGCCTTTGTGTCGCTGCGGGCCCACGCCCGCGTCCCCGATTCGCAAAACGGCTACCGGATGCTGAGGACCTCTCTTTTCGACCGTTTGCGACTGGAGACGACGCGCTACGATACCGAGTCCGAAATCTTGATCAAGGCGGGCCGGGCCGGGGCGAAAATCGATTCCGTCCCGGTCGAGACGATCTACGGCACGGAAAAGAGCGGGGTCAACCCGCTGGTCGATACGCTGCGATTTTTGCGGCTGGTGCTAAAGAGCCTCTTCTGGTAGGCTCGGGCGAACTTTGTCGCGCGAAAGGTTGAAATCATGTCCCTCGCAATCCTGCTCACCAACGATGACGGCCACGACGCGGCCGGCCTGCAGGTGCTGGTAGACGCCATGGAAGCTCTGGGCGATATCTCCGTCGTGGCGCCTCTCAACCAGCAAAGCGCCAGCAGCCACTCCTTGACGCTGCGCAAGCAGATCGCCACCCGCTGCCTGGGCGACAACCGCCACACGGTCGACGGTACACCGACGGACTGCGTGCTGCTGGCGATCGAGGTACTGCTGGACCGCAAGCCGGACCTGGTAATTTCCGGCGTGAACCACGGTCCCAACATGGGCGAAGACGTAACCTACAGCGGCACGGTCGCCGCCGCCATAGAGGGCACCATACTTGGCGTGCCGTCGATCGCCTTTTCCTCCCTGCAAAAGAGCGTTTCGAGCACTGAGGAGATCGGCCGCGTGGCCCGGACGATAGTGGAAGCGGCACTCAAGCACGGCCTGCCGGAGGGTTCGCTGCTGAATGTCAACATCCCGAACCCCGAGATCTCCGCCATAAAGGGTGCGCGGGTCACGCGCCTGGGTTCGAGGGCGTATGACAATTTGTTGCGGGAACAAAGGGACCAGACGGGTGAGAAGGGCTTCGTAATCGGCGGAGAAGACGAGCCCGTGTGGAAGGACGAAGAGGGAACTGACATCGCCGCGATCCGCAGCGGCTACGTGTCGATCACGCCGCTGCATCTCGATCTGACGCACTACAAATCCATCGTGGAAATGGAGAGGTGGCGCTTCGACCTATGAGCTTCCAGGACTACCCCGTGGCGCGGGCGCGGATGGTGCGCGAGCAGATCATCCCGGGTGGCATCACCGACCCTCGCGTGCTCGACGCGATGCAAGCCGTTCCGAGGCACCTTTTTCTCGACCACGAGGCGGGTTCAGAAGCGTACAGCAACCACGCGTTCCCGATCGGTCATGCGCAGACCATGTCACAGCCGTACATGGTGGCCTACCTGGCCCAGGAACTCGAACTGCAGGGAAACGAGAATATACTGGAAATCGGGACGGGTTCCGGTTACCAGGCCGCGGTGTTGTCGCGGCTTGCGTCGAACGTGTGTTCCATCGAGCGGATTCCCGGGCTGGCGCGGCGGGCGGAAGCGATCTTCGACAGGCTGCGTATCGAGTCGGTTTTTGTAAAGACCGGCGACGGCGCCCGAGGCTGGTGCGAGCGGGCCCCGTTCGACCGCATCCTGTTGACGGCGGCGGCCGCGGGGGTGCCGGAGGCACTCGTGACCCAGTTGGCCGAGGGAGGGTTTCTGTTGGGGCCGGTCGCCGACGGTAAGACAAAACAGCACATCGTCAAGCTCACGCGCCGGCACAACTCGTTCCACCTCGAGAAACTCAGGGACTGTTCCTTCGTGCCCCTGGTCCGCGGTACGGCGGAGCACCCGGGCGCCCCCCAACCACCTGCGATCCCACGATGCGAGAAAAACTGATCGACCTCATGTCCAGCTCGCCGCACGAGGTGACGACCGCCGTGCTGGCCATGCTCCCGATTTCAGAATTGCGAGGGGCCATTCCATACGCGATTGCCGTGGGCAAGATGCCGTGGCAGGAGGCGTACTCGATTGCCGTCATCGCAAATTTCATTCCCGTCATTCCGATTCTGTACTTGATCGGTCCGGTGTCGGAGTATCTTCGGCGCTACAAGACGTTCGACCGGTTTTTCGACTGGCTCTTCGCCCGCACGCGTCGCAAGGGCCGCTTGATCGAGCGATTCGAGATCCTGGGACTCGTCCTGTTCGTCGCGATACCGCTGCCGGTCACCGGAGCATGGACCGGAACCGTGGCCGCATTCCTCTTCGGTGTCAAGAAACGCGTGGCACTGCCGGCCGTCTTCGCCGGCATCTGTATCGCCGGTGTCGTAGTCACGCTGGCGGCGCTGGGATTGATTTCGGTGTGGGGAGTTTCGAGCGGGACACCGTGAGGGGCGTGTCGCAGAAGCGCGTACGAGCTCGTGCGCTCAGCGGTCGTAGCCGAGGACCGGGGACAGCCACTTCTCCGCGCTTGCGACGTCGATACCCTTGCGGCGGGCGTAGTCGGCGACCTGATCGCGGCCGATTCTGCCCGTGCCGAAGTAGTGCGACGCGGGGTGGGAGAAATAATAACCGCTGACCGTCGCCGCGGGCCACATGGCAAAGTTCTCTGTGAGCCGTACGCCGATCCGTTTCTCCACATCCAGCAGGGCGAACAACGTCCCCTTCTCGCTATGGTCCGGACAGGCTGGATACCCCGGAGCGGGGCGGATTCCCTGGTATGACCCCTTGATGAGCTCCTCGTTGTCCAGCGCCTCAGCCGGTGCATAGCCCCAGTGCTCGGTGCGCACCCGCTCGTGCATCCGCTCCGCGAAGGCCTCGGCCAGGCGGTCGGCGAGTGCCTTGGCGAGGATGCTCCCGTAGTCGTCGTGATCCTTCTCGAGGGCCTGCGTGAATTCGTCGAGGCCGATGCCGGCCGTGACGACGAAGGCGCCGATATGATCGCGCACCGCCGACTCCCTGGGTGCGATGAAATCGGCCAGGCAGTACGCGTGGCGCCCCTGCGCTTTGTCGCCCTGCTGGCGCAGAAAATGAAACGTCGCTATGGTATTGCGGCGAGCCGCGTCCCCGTACAATTCGACGTCGTCGCCCACCGCGGCGGCTCCATAGAAGCCGACGACGGCGCGCGCCTCGAGGATCTCCTCGGCCACGATGCGTTCGAGCATCGCCCGGGCGTCGTCGAAAAGGCGCGTCGCCTCCTCACCCAGTCGGGGGTGGCCGAGGATCGCCGGGTAGCGCCCCTTTAGCTCCCATGTGTGAAAGAACGGTGTCCAGTCGATGCGGTCCACGAGCTCAGACAAGGGGAAACGGCTGAAAACGAGGGGGGCCGTCGCGACGGGTGCCGGGCACACGGATTGCGTCCAGTCGAACGTCTCGCGTCGCGCGCGCGCATCCTCGATGGAGAGGAGGCGGGTGCGGCCGCCACGCTGCTCGCGCTCGGCACGGATGTCCGCGTATTCGCTGCGGGTCGCGGCGGCGAACGCCTCGCGCCTGTCCTCGGCGAGCAGGGTGTTCATGACCGATACCGCCCGGGACGCGTCCGGGACGTGGACGACGGGGCTCTCGTACTGCGGCTCGATTTTCACTGCCGTATGGGCGCGCGAGGTCGTCGCGCCGCCGATGAGGAGCGGAATGTCGAAGCTCTGGCGGGCCATCTCGCCGGCTACCATCACCATCTCGTCCAGGGACGGGGTGATGAGTCCGCTGAGCCCGATGATATCGGCCTTCTGCTCCACGGCGGCATCGAGGATGTCCTGGAACGGCACCATGACCCCGAGGTCGACGACGTCGTAGTTGTTGCACCGCAGCACGACGGCGACGATGTTCTTGCCGATATCGTGCACGTCTCCCTTGACCGTTGCGATGATCATCTTGCCCCTGGCACCCAGGCTCCCCGCCGCCTTCTTTTCGGCCTCGATGAACGGCACCAGGTGTGCGACCGCCTTTTCATCACGCGCGCGCTCTTGACGACTTGCGGCAGAAACATCTTGCCGGTGCCAAACAGGTCGCCTACGACGTTCATTCCATCCATGAGCGGTCCCTCGATGACCTCGATCGGACGTCTTGCGCCCTGCCGCGCCTCCTCGACGTCGGCTACGATGTGCTCGTCGATACCCCGAACGAGCGCGTGCTGGATGCGGTCGGCCACGGGGGCCTTGCGCCACTCGTCGTCGACCTTTCGCGCCCGGCCCGTGCCCTTGACCGACTCGGCCGCCTCCACCAGCCGTTCCGTCGCGTCGGGACGGCGGTTGAGTACGACGTCCTCGACGCGCTCGAGCAGGGCAGGGGGGATCTCTTCGTAGACGGCGAGCTGGCCGGCGTTGACGATGCCCATGTCCATGCCGGCGTGCGTGGCGTGGTAGAGAAAGACCGAGTGAATGGCTTCGCGGACCGCGTTGTTGCCACGGAAGGAAAACGAGATGTTGCTGACGCCACCGCTGACGTGTGATCCAGGGCAGCGCTCCTTGATCCGCCGGCAGGCCGAGATGTAGTCGAGCGCGTAGTTGTTGTGCTCCTCGATGCCGGTGGCGATCGCAAAGATGTTGGGGTCGAAGATGATGTCCTGGGGGGGAAAGCCCACGTCGTCGACGAGAATGCGGTAGGAGCGCTCGCATATGCCGACCTTGCGCTCTGCGTTGTCCGCCTGGCCTTCTTCGTCAAAGGCCATGACCACAACCGCCGCACCGTAGCGGCGCACGGTCTTCGCGTGTTGCACAAAAGTCTTCTCTCCCTCCTTCAGGGAGATCGAGTTGACGACACACTTGCCCTGCACCGATTGCAGACCCGCTTCGATGACCTCGAACTTCGAGCTGTCGACCATCACCGGCACGCGGCTTATGTCGGGATCGGACGCGACCTGGAGCAGAAAACGCCGCATGGCGTCTTCCGAGTCGAGCATGCCTTCGTCCATGTTGACGTCGATGATCTGTGCGCCGTCCTCCACCTGCTGGCGGGCGACGGAGAGCGCATCCTCGAAGTGGCCGCCGGTGATGAGCTTGCGGAAACGCGCCGAACCGGTGACGTTGGTGCGTTCGCCGATATTGATAAAATTGGAATCCGGGCGGATCTCCATCGCTTCGAGACCGCTGAGCAGGGTGTTGCTGCGGGGCCGGGGGCGCTTGCGGGGTGGCAGGCCGGCGACCGCCTCGCGGATGGCGCGCGTGTGTTCGGGCGTCGACCCGCAACACGACCCGACGATATTGACATGACCCTTCTCCGCGTAGCCGCGCACCTGAGACGCCATGAACTCCGGCGTCTCGTCGTAGCCGCCGAATTCGTTGGGCAGGCCGGCGTTGGGATGACAGCTCACAAAATGCGACGAGATCGCGCTCAGGGCGCCGATAAATCGGCTCAACTCGGCGCTGCCCAGGGAGCAGTTGATCCCGACCGCGAGCAGGGGCGCATGGGACACCGATACGTAAAACGCCTCCGGCGTCTGGCCGGAGAGGGTACGGCCGCTCAGGTCGGTGATGGTCCCCGACATCATGACCGGCACGCGCTTGCCGGTCTTCTCGAAGAGCCCTTCGATCGCATAGAGCGCCGCCTTGCCGTTCAGCGTATCGAATACCGTCTCGACGAGCAGAATATGCGCGCCACCATCGAGCAGTCCGCGGGCGTTTTCGGTATAGGCGGCCACCAACTCGTCGAACGTCACGTTGCGGAAACCGGGGTCGTTGACGTCGGGGGAGAGGGAAGCGGTCCGATTGGTCGGGCCGAGCGATCCGGCCACGAAACGCGGCTGGTCGGGAGTTCTGCGCGTAAAATCGTCGCACGCCCGGCGCGCGATGCGGGCGGCGGCGTAATTGATCTCGTAGACCCGGCCCTCCGTCCCGTAGTCGGACTGCGAAATGGCGTTGGCCGTAAAACTGTTGGTGCCAACCAGGTCGGCGCCGGCCTCGAGGAACTTGCGGTGAATCTCCTCGATGATCGCGGGCTGGGTGAGCGAGAGGAGGTCGTTGTCGCCCCGAACGTCCTTGGGGTGGTCCTGGAAACGCGTACCCCGGAAATCCGCCTCCGTGAGCCCGTACGACTGCACCATGGTCCCCATCGCCCCATCGAGGACCATAATTCTTTTCTCTAGAATAGCTTCCAGAGTTTTGCTAAGATCGACGATCTCGTACGGTGTCGTGCCGCCGGCTACGGTCATTTTCCCATTCCTGGATGCGTGTCTGGAGCGGAAGCGTTTACGGGCCCGCGCAGGTGGCGGGGGGCGTGTGTAATTGGATGTATTGTAATGCCGTACCCGCGCCCGGGTCAAGCCGCTGTAGATGGGGCGGCGTGGCCTCCGACCCACACCGCAGGCGGGCCCGCCCGAAAGCCGGCGGCCGTCCTCGGGGATCGCCGCCCGGGAGCGCCGAAAGATGTGGTTGAATGAATTCGAATAGATGTTACATTCTAAAGACTTAGGTTGGGTTCAGGTCGGGCGGCACGGGCGTCTCCGGCTCTCGATCCCGGAAATCATCGATGTCGGGGCGTAGCGCAGCCCGGTTAGCGCGCCTGCTTCGGGAGCAGGAGGTCGGAGGTTCAAATCCTCTCGCCCCGACCATTGAACCGCCCCGGGGAACCCCCCGGGGCTTCCATGGGATCGAGTATGCCAAGGAAAAAGGAGTCCGGAGCGGCACGCACCACATCCCAGGCGGGCGGGGACTATGATATTCAGACCCGCTACCTTTCCGAAATAAATCGACACCCGCTCCTGAGCGCCGAAGAGGAGCAGACGCTCGGCAAGGCGGTGATGGAGGGCGGTGACGAGGAGGCCAAGCGCACTCTGATCATTTCCAACCTGCGCCTGGTCGTCACCATCGCCAAGCGCTACCTCGGTCAGGGCCTCAGTTTTCTCGACCTCGTCGAGGAGGGCAATATCGGTCTGATCCGCGCCGCCGGTAAGTTTGATTACTCAAAGGGATTTCGTTTCAGTACCTACGCTTCGTTGTGGATCAAGCAGTCGATGACGCGGGCCATCGCCAACCAGTCGAAATCAATCCGGATCCCGATTCACATCTACCAACTGATCAATCGTTACCTGCGACTCGAGGAGCGGTACGCGGATCGTGCGCCCGACGAGGAACGGGCCGCTACAGACCTCGGGGTCAACGTCAAGAAGATCCGCCTGGTCAAGAGCCTGATCCACGGCATCCGCTCGGAGGAGTTCAGCGTAACGGCCGAAGCCCTGCAGAAGCTGTCCACCGACGCGGCGCAGCAGGATACGCCAAGCCCCGAGAAGATCATATCGATCCAACTGGAGAACGAACAGATTACGGAATATATGGAGAAATACCTCAGTGAACGGGAACAACAGATTTTGCGAACCCGCTACGGCCTGGCGGACGGGCATCCGCGCACGCTGGCCGAGACGGGCAAGATGATCGGTGTGTCGCGGGAGCGCATCCGTCAGATAGAGAAACGGGCGTTGCAGAAACTCAAGCTGATGCTATCCGGAGGCAAGGTACAGTAAATGAACACCGAGCAATTGAAATCGCATATCCGAGACATCCCCGATTTTCCGAAGCCGGGGATCCTCTTCAGGGACATCACGCCGCTGTTGATGAACCCGGACGCGTTTCGAAGCACGATCGACCTGCTGCGCGAGCGCTATGAGGGCAGTCGCATCGACAAGATCGTCGCCATCGAGTCGCGTGGGTTTCTTTTTGCCGCGCCGCTGTCCTACAGCCTGGGAGCCGCGTTCGTGCCGCTGCGCAAACCCGGCAAGCTGCCTTATGAGACGGTAGCCGAATCCTATCTGCTCGAGTACGGCGAATCGACACTCGAGATCCACAAGGACGCGGTATCCCCCGGGGACCGCGTGCTGTTGTTCGATGACCTGCTCGCGACCGGTGGCACCGCCGCGGCGTCCGTGGCCCTGGTGAACAAACTCGGTGGGGAAGTGATCGAAGTGGGCTTCGTCATCGAGCTTGAGGGACTCGGCGGGCGTGCGAAGCTCGACGGCACCCCCGTGTTTTCGTTGATCCAGTACGACTGATCCGGTTACCTTCTAAACAACGTGCCCCCGTAGCTCAGTTGGATAGAGCACCGGTTTCCTAAACCGGGTGTCGGACGTTCGAATCGTCTCGGGGGCACCATATTATCGCCGCGCGGCGCCCTCCGTTATGACAGCAGAGACTATGAACGAAGCACGGAATCGCAGGGGCGCCACCGTCCTGGCGCTCGCCGGTATTGCGTTGCTGATCGTGGTTTGCTTCTTGCCTACGACGGGCTATTTCTTTGCCCAGGACGATTTCGGGCTCATGTACGCGGCGAACTTTTCGATGAAATCATCGATGGCCATTACGTTCGGTTCGGCGCCGGGGCAGTTTCGACCGCTTACCAAATACATCTACTTTCGGCTCATGTACCCGCTGTTCGGACTCAATCCACTGCCGTATCACATCGTGTCCCTGGTACTGCATTTCTTGAACTCCGTGTTGATCTTTCTGCTGCTGAGGCGTTTGAGAATCAGCCGGGTGCCGGCTCTCGTCGTGACGTTGTTCTTCGCCTTGCACGTCGGCTTTCTGAGCGTCATCGCCTGGATTTCCTGCATACAGCAACTGTTATCAGCGCTGCTGGCGCTGAGTACGCTCCACCTTGCCCTGCGCACACAGGGACGGAGCCGATTGTTTTTCACAACGGCGAGTGCCGTGACCTACGTGCTCGCGCTCGCAGCCATGGAGCAAACCTGCGCCATTCCGCTCTTTCTCGTGGTGTTTTTTCTTCTGCAGGACAAGGCGAGACCGCTCCGTGAACGCCTCGCATCGGCCCTGCGCCGCACGTGGCCTCTTCTCACCGCCATGGCGGTTTATCTTCTGTTCGTATTCATCCGGCGCGGGATACCCAGATCCGGCCCGTACGAGTTCGCCGCCGGTTGGAACGTCCTCTCCAACGTCCTGACCTACGTGGATTGGATGTTCGATCTGGCGATTGAGGTCCCCTTCGCGTTCAATGCATATTCGCCTGGAATCACGTCGGCTCATTTTATCCTGTTGCTGGTCATCGTCTATAACCTCTCGCGGGGACGCGGGGACACGGTGATTCTCGGTGTTTCCTTCTATCTCCTCGCCCTTCTTCCCGTTCTCTTCCTGCAGCAACACAAGGCGTTCACGCACAACTATGTGCCGGCCTTCGGCATGCTCTACCTGGTGGCGCCGGTGGTCGAGGATTTGTATTCGGTCCTGCGCGCGGCGGGTCCGCGGTTCGCACGCTTGTCTGCGGCGGCCATCGTAATCATGCTCTCGGTCATCTCCTATACAAAAGTCCGGGCGAACGAGACCAGCACGTTGGGATCGAGCGGCGAGATGCGCAGGCACGTCGTCTTCCGGAGAGCCGTGATCGCCAGGAACGCCTACGACGACATGATGCGCAACGCCGCGAACATCTACCGGCATGGGAGACTTCTCATGGTATATCCCGGCGAGATGGGCTGGCAGGGAAAGAACGTGATGTCGGCGCTGGCGGATGGAGACGCCTTTCGGTTGTTTTTCTCGGCTCCGGGACTGGATGTAAGGTTTCAAGAGGCCAAGGAAGGCATGCCGGATCATGGGGCCGGTTCGGCGGTCTTTTTCTTCGATTACCTCGGCCATTGTTACACCGTAGAGGAGATGAGGGCCCGCCGGCAGCTTCCCGGCGAATGAACCCTTCCTTCCGGGCGCCGGAGTTGCCGTATGTCAAGCTGCCGGTTGGATGGCATGCCGTCCGACCGGTTACGATCCCCGCTCCCGGGACGTCCTGCCACCCGTTACGGACAGACCGATCCCGCCCAGTATGAGAATCGCCGACATGAGCAGGCGCAAGGAGACTTCCTCGGAGAGCACGGCTACGCCTCCCAGCGCTGCCAGCACGGGTACGGCAAGTTGCACCATCGCAGCCCGTGTCGCGGTGAGCCCACGGAGTGCGGCGTACCAGGCCACGTAGCCCAACCCCGAAGCGATGGCGCCGGATGAAGCCGCGAGCAGCGCGCCCCGCGGTGAAATGTGGATGTGTTTTAGCATGATTACGCTAACCGCGACAACCAGCGGTACGGAGCGCACGAAATTGCCGGTCGTTGCCGCGGTGGGATCGCCGGCGCCCCGGCCCCTGAGTGAATAGGCGCCCCACGCGATACCGGCAACCGTCATCAGTGCGGACCCGGCGGGGGAGGGCGCGGCCAGCCCGGGGAGCACGAGGTAAACCAGTCCGCAGAGGGCGAGCCCGAGTCCGATCCACTCCAATGGACGTGGTCGCTCTCCGAAGGCCAGGGCCGACAGAATCATGGTGGCCTGTACGGCACCAAACAGGATAAGAGCACCCGTGGCCGTGCTTAGACTCATGTACGCGAACGAAAAGGCGACCGCGTAGAGAAACAGCATCGTTGCCGGGAGCCAGCCACCGCCGTGCCGTACGGTCGTCTTTCTCCCCGGTACGACGGCGATCAGCGACAGTGTCAACGCGCCCGACACCAGGCGGAGGGTCGAGAAGCTGGACGCGTCGATGGCCGCATCACCCAAGGCCAGACGGCACAGGACGGAGTTCCCGGCGAACGCCACCAGAGCCAACCCGGTCAGGATCGTCGTTCGCAGCCGTGCGGCGCTAGCAGCCATTCGTATAACAACTTCGTGTCAACACAAACCCCTTCGAAAGCATCACGTGCCGAGCGTGCTCGTCGGCACGCGGGAGGCCCGCGCCCGGGAGCCGGACGAGCATACCACGGCCCAAGCCTCCCGGGCACGTGTCGAACGGACGAACGGCGCCTTTACCATTCTCAAGGAAAATGAAATCGCATCGCCGCTGGTTGTGGTACGATGCGGCCAGCGGGGAAAGCGGCGCTTGCCCGCCCTGACGCGATCATGACGTCCAGCGACACTTTACGCGACGAATTCCCCGATGGCCGGCGCGGTCCGGTGCGGGCCTTGCTGGCCTCGACGCTGGTGCTCACCGCGGTGACATTCCTGCCCGTGCTGGTCCTGTTCTTCGCGCAGGACGACTTCATGTTGATGCAGCGTGCCGTGAACGAGCCGGGCTGGGGGTTCGCGTTTACCAAGCACCACTACCGCCCGCTGACGAAATACCTCTACTTCGCTGTCATGTACGCGGCCTTCGGCCTCAAGCCGTTCGCCTACCACCTCGTCTCCCTCCTCGTCCACGTTGCCAATACGTGGCTGGTTTTCAAGGTGATCGGCCGGCTGGGAGTCCGCCGGCTGCCGGCGGTACTGGCGAGCGCGTTGTTCGGGATGAACGTCGCCTTCCTGAACGCCGTGGCATGGGTCGCCTGCATCCAGCAGCTCGCCGGCACGCTTTTTTTCCTCACTTGTCTGTGGACGGGGATTCGTGCCGTGCAGGAGCGATCCCGCCCTCTGGGGTTCGTATCGGCGCTGGCCTACGTGCTCGCCGTCCTGAGCCTCGAACAGACGTTCGCCGCCGGCCCGCTGCTCGTCGTGCTGGCTGCGCTCGGTATCGGAGGCCGGCGCCGCTCGCCCTCCGAAATCCTGCGGACGCTGTGGCCCCACGTGCTGGTTTTCAGCGTGTACACACTCGCCCGCGTGTTCAAGGGCGTGCCCGACTCCGGTTATGCGGGGTTTGCGTACGGCAGGAACGTGCTCGAGAACCTCGCCGCCTACCTCGGCGCTATGACCAACCCCTGGCCGGCCGTGTCGAACCGGATCACCGCGGCGCCCCTGGCCCCCCGGGTGACGCACGTGATTCTCGTCGCACTCGTCGGGTATCATCTCGTACGGCGCCGCGTCACGCCGGTGGTCTTCGCCGGCGCGTTCGTACTGGCCACGTTGTTTCCCACGTTGTTCCTCCGCGAGCACGAGTTCTACTACCACACCTACCCGGCGGCGCTGGGCGTCTTTTACCTCTCGGCGCTGGCACTGAGCGATCTCTTTCGCATCCGCGCTCTGCGCGCGCCGCGGGCCCGCGTCGTCACGGCGTCGGTCCTCGTGGCGGGATTGTTTGGCACATCCCTCGTGTCCGTCCATACCCAGTTGCGGCGGGCATCGGATCCTCGTGTGTGGGCCGATGCCAGCTTCGTCATCCGCCGGTCGCGGCTCGGCCGTACCATTCATGACGACATCGTCTCAAAGGTCGGCAACGGGCAGGGGATTCGAACCGTGCACATGGTTTATTACGATTGGCAACAGGTGGATACCGGGGGACGAAAGCGGGATCTGTTTTGGGCTCTGGGCAATGGTGCGTTGGTCGCGATGGCTCTCGGCGATCCGTCCATAAACGTCGTCCTCGAGCCGGACCGCCAGTGGATATCCAGGGGGGAATCACCGGGAACGCGCGTGCTGATGGTGGATCGGGAAGGACACGTCTATACGCTGAGCGAGGTCAGGGGCCGATCCCGCTAGGCAGGGGCCCACTGTTGTAGAGAGCGCCTCGCCGTCCGTGGGGCTGTATCAATGACACGTGACATACGCGGGACGCGCAAGCGCGCTTGCGCGCCAGGTCGTGCGCGTCCGATAGAGGAGGCTACGGGACCGCGACGATCTCGTGTTCCCGCAGGACCTCGGCGAGCCTCTCGGCCCAGTAACGGTTGAACGCAGGTGTGAAATGGCCACCGCTGTGGGCGTTTCGCAGCTCTCCTTCGTACGAGGCGACGTCGGGGTATCGGCCCAGCAGCACGACCCGATTGCCCTCGCTGGGCGCCGCCCGTTTCAATATCCGCGACCACTCCAGAGCGTACCAGTCCTCGGCGACGGGGAGAATGACATGAAAGATCGTCGTATTGCGACCGGCAAGCGCATCGTGTATCAGGTTGACGGACAGCAACGCAAGCTGGCGCTGGATCCGGGTCAGCTGCTTGCGCTTGTAGGTCATGATGACGTCCCAGTCCCTGGCGGTGACGCCCGTGAGGTCCAAAGACCTTCGACCCACCCGAATGCGTGCAGGGAAGCGCCGGGAATGGGAGTGCTCGAATCCGAACAGCATATCCTGGAGATACGGGTCGATAACGCCCTGCTTGCCGGGGGACTCGCGTAGCGAATCCGCGTGTGTGCGGGCGCGCAAAAGATACCCGACGAAGTTGACCATGTGAAACGAGCTTCTCGATCGAGGCGCCTTGTCGCGTGTTTGCCGGTACCCCGCGTGGTACGCCGTTGCTTCTACGTTGTCTGTGGCGTCGTTTGGCGCATGGACGACGAACAGCGCGGGGATTTGGGCCTCTGCATGGCGTTCGAGAAAGCGGGCCAGCCGCACGTAGTATTGCAAGGTACCATAGCCGCCCACACCCAGATTCACAACGCGGGTGCCGCCGTGCGATATCTCGGAGAGATATTCGTCGAGGAAGGACGCGCAGGTCTCGTCTGTGGATACGCCCCAGCCGAATACGTTCGAGTCGCCGGACAACAGCACCAGCCGCTTGTCGAAGCCCACCTCGCCGAGGCTGCCGAGCCGGTATCCCTCTGCGTCGGTTCGCATCGTGATGCGGAAATCACGCCCGTAAAAGGTGTGGTCGAGGTCCGCATTCGGCTTGTATCCCAGCGTGTCATCCGCGACGTAGAACAACGGGCGTTTTCCGAACTTGTCGGCGTATACGATGCGCAGGGCGATCTCTCCAGACACCGGAGCCAGGAGGAGGCCCACGGCGACGAGGACGAGGCGGGCGACGAACTCGCGTCTGAGGAGCCGGTTTATCATCGGACGATCATAATATTTCAGCGGTCGCGGATCGAGGGCAAAGACGTTCTGCCGTGGGCGGACGGACCTCAATGCGTCAAGGCCGGCATACGACCGTTTGGGCCGGCGCGCGGGAATGGGGGTCGACGGCGGGGATTGTCTAAAGCCGGAGTGCCCCCGTTCCGGTGCCCGGCCCGCTGACCCCGCGATTCCTGTTTTGGACGCATCGACGCTAATTCGTCTGTGATAAGTGTCGATTGACGGTGTCCTACTGTTTGTGGCGCGCGTACGCCCGGTGTACCCTTTGACATCGTTTCACACCCCTGATACGCTGCGCGAGGATAATGGGCTGTGCTGCACCCCTGCCGTGGCCTGGCGAATGGACACCATTCCGGCCCGGTCGCTTCCGTAGGGGTTCGTCCAACACCATTGCCCCCGAGGCCGGGGGAGAGAGGAGTTTGTATGAAAAGGCTGATGCGATGCGGATCGATCGTGATGTGCCTCGTCTTTGCGGTAGGGGGCACCGCGTACGCCCAACTGGCGGACGGGGTCGGGCTGCGCGGTGGTATCGGTACCGACATATCGGGAGGGCTGGCATTCGGAGCCGAGATCAACTACACGAGAGCGCTGGGATTCAACGGCGTCGAGCTGAGCCTTGCCTTCTTCGGTGGCAGTTTTGACGAATCGACCAATGAAGGCATTCACACCTACGACGAGACGACGGACATTTTCGTCGTCGGCGCCATCGCCAATTACCTTTTTCTGTACTCGCTCGAGAAACCCGGCCCGTACTTCGTCGCGGGTGTCGGTGTGGGCGCCATCTCCGTCGATTGGGAAGAACGCAGCCTGACCGATACCTCGCTCGGCACTGCGCTACCGGGCGGAGGAAGTATGCAGGCGGAAGATGCGACCTCGGGCGGCACGATCGTGAACTTCGGTATCGGTCACCGCTTCACGGAGCAACTCGACGTCCGCGCTCAGATACCGACCTTCTTCGTGTTCAGTGCACCGGGAGAAGCCACGGCAGTGGTGCCCACCTTCACGGCGACAGTGGGCTACCGCTTCTGAACGGGCCACCCTGGCTTTTTGCCAGCATGCGTACGCGGTCGCGGAAGGAAGCGGTACACCTCCAGCAGCGAGCTGCCATGGCGACACAACCGGTGTGCCACGGGTGCCACGAGGCATCCGGGGGAGGTGTGGCCCGTGAATCTCTCCCTTGCCGCCTCCGGCCGTGTATCGCTGGGGAAATGACGTAATTGAGGGTACCGAAGCTACGAAAAAAATCCCACAATCGCCACGGCCGTTTGGCGGCGTTCCCGAGGCCCGCCCGAGTGTGGGCGGGCCCCCGGGGGGGCACCGTGCCGTGAAGTTGTCGCTGTCTAAGTGATTATATCACAACACATAACGAGCATCTTTTCATCTGCTCCATTATGGGCGCTCCCGGGGCAGCCAAGCCTCGGGCAGTGACCGGCCACGCCGCAACCATCCAGGCCGGTATCCATCTGGCGGCGGACGGCGACACCGTGCTCGTCGCTGCGGGCCCCTACAGTGGGGCGGGCAACGTCAACGGTGAGGGCATACGGTGTCTCGGAACCGCCGCGCCGACGCTCTTGTGCAACAATATCTTCGGCAACGCGGGCGGCGACGCCGCGTCGATAGGCCTTGCCCGGGGGCCGCGGCGGGCGTTATATACCTATTGAAGTGTTCGCGCGTTTCGTGTCTAATCAGAGCGCGAGCGTGCGATTTTACATCGCGTAATCCCTTGCAACCAAATACAATACACTAACAGGAGCCGCATGGCGCATGGTACTCACGGCATGAGCGTTGACCTCGAGCTGCTGCAGAAATACGACCGCCCGGGGCCGAGGTATACCAGCTACCCGACCGCGCCGCATTTCAGTGGGGCGTTGGGGCCCGACCAGTACAGGGAAGAGATCGTGGCGTCCAACCGGGGCGGCGACCTTCCCGGGCTCTCCCTCTATTTTCACTTTCCGTTTTGCCAGTCGCTCTGTTACTTCTGCGGCTGCAACATGACGATCACCCACGATCGCAACCAGATCTCGGACTATCTATCGCACCTGCGCAAGGAAATCGATCTCGTCGCCGGGCTCATGGGAGCGGATCGGCGTGTCGTCCAGATGCACTGGGGAGGCGGTACGCCTACGTTTCTGACCCCGGTACAGATACAGGAGACCGTCGCCCACATTCGCAAGAGATTCCATTTCGCCGGCGATGCGGAGGTGAGCATCGAAATCGACCCGCGGCGGCTCGAGGACGACCACCTGCCGGTGATCCGCGAGGTGGGCTTCAACCGCGTTAGCTACGGGGTGCAGGATTTCGATGACAAGGTCCAGGAGACGATCAACCGCATACAGCCGGAAGCGCTGACCCGCGCCGTGGTGGAGAAGAGCCGCGAATTGGAGTTCGACTCGGTCAACGTCGATTTGATCTACGGCCTGCCGTATCAAACTCTGCGGTCGTACGAGTCGACGGTCGATAAGATCGTCGATATCTCCCCGGACCGGCTGGCCGTCTTTAACTACGCCCACGTGCCGTGGTTGAAGAAGCATCAGCGGGTCTTTGCCGAAAGGTCGCTGCCGGATGCGAGCGATCGCCTCCGTATCCTCAAGATGGTGATCGACCGCCTCACCGGTGCCGGGTACGTCTATATCGGCATGGACCATTTCGCCAAGCCGGGCGACGAGTTGTCGGCAGCGCTGGAGGACCACTCACTCCACCGCAACTTCCAGGGGTACAGTACGCACGCCGAACTGGAGATCTACGCCATGGGCGTGTCGTCGATCAGTCAGTTGAGAAACGTCTACGCGCAGAACCGGAAGACGATCAAGGAATACAAGACCGAAATCAGCAACGGAAACCTCCCGATCTTTGCCGGCTGCCGGCTCGACGATGACGACCAGCTCCGTCGCTACGTGATCACGGAACTGATGTGCAACAGCCGCGTCGTCAAGTCACACGTCGAGGGTCGATACGGAGTCGACTTCGACGATTACTTTGCCGACTCGCTCGCCCGGCTCGACAAGTTCGTCGATGACGGACTGGTGTCCCGCCTGCCCGACCGGCTGCAGGTCCACGAGAACGGCCGCCTGGTTATCCGCAACATCGCCATGGAATTCGACCGCTACCTGCAGGAAGGCAGCGACGGCGGCCAGCAGATCTATTCCCGAACCGTTTGATGGGCACGACCGCGAGCAAGCCCGTGCAACCGACACCGGCGCGCTGCGTGCTGCTGGTCAACCTCGGCTCGCCGGACGCACCCACGCCACGCGACCTTCGTCGATACCTTCACCAGTTCTTGATGGACGGCCGGGTGATCGACGTCCCGTGGCCCCTGCGGAAGTTCATCGTGACGTGCACGATTCTCCCCTTCAGGCCCGCGCGGTCGGCGGCCGCCTACCGGTCGATCTGGTCCCCAGCGGGCTCGCCGCTCATCACTACCAGCCGCAGGGTGCAGGCACTCCTGTCCGAGAAGTTGTCACAGCCGGTCGAGCTGGCGATGCGCTACGGCAACCCGTCCATCCCGGACGTCGTCGACCGTATCGCGAACGAGCGGATGCCCGGAGAGATCCTCATGGTCCCTCTGTATCCGCACTACGCCATGTCCAGTTACGAGAGCTCGGTGGTCGAGGTGAAAAAGGCGGTCGACAAGACGCGAAGGCCGATTAAACTGAACGTGATGGCACCGTTCTACGAGCACCCGGATTACATCGACGCGTTGTGGATGAGCGCGCGCGAGCGGATCGAAGATGACATGGATCACCTGCTGTTCAGTTACCACGGTTTGCCGGAGCGGCATCTTCGCAAGAGCGATCCCACCGGTAGCCACTGCCTGCGGGAAGCGCAGTGCTGCGAGCGCAGATCGCCGGCGCATCGCACGTGTTACCGGCACCAGGTGCTGAGGACCACCGAGCTCCTCGCTCAACGAGCTCAGATCCCGCGCGGGAAGTACTCGGTGTCGTTTCAATCCCGGCTCGGGAGAGACCCGTGGCTCAAACCAGCGACGTCAGAAGAGCTGCTGCGCCTGGCACGGTGTGGTGTCCGGCACTTGAAAGTCATCTGCCCGGCCTTCGTCACCGACTGCCTGGAGACGCTCGAAGAGATCGCCATCGCCGGCAGGGAAGCGTTTCTCTCGGCCGGCGGCCGGCAATTCGAGATGATCCCGTGCCTCAACGACCATCCGCGGTGGGTGGACACCCTCTCGGGCTGGTGCCGCCAGGACGAGCCCCAGCTGCTCGACGAAGGACTATTGGCGGGATACTAGCCGCCGGAGGCGCGTACGTATGAACGCTCCAGGCCGTATCGAGGTGGGCATCGTCGGGGCCGGGATCACGGGTCTGTGCCTCGCACACTTTCTGAGACAACGGGGTGTGGACGCCGCGGTGGTCGAGGCGAACGACAAGCCCGGCGGCGTCATCCACTCGGAGCGCGTCGACGAATTTCTTTTCGAGCACGGGCCCACCAGCGCGTTGAAGACCACGGCTGCGGTGGATGAGCTGCTCGGCGAGCTCGGGATCTCGCAATCGCTGGAATACGCCAGGCCCGGGGCGAAGCGGCGTTACATCGTTCGCGGCGGTCGCCTCCGGCAACTACCACTCGGCCCCGTTTCGGCGCTACGGACGGACCTCTTCTCGCTGCGTTCCAAACTTCGAGTTCTGCTCGAGCCCTTTGTCAAACGCGGCGACCCCGATCGCGATGAATCGCTTGCGGGCTTCGTCAAACGACGCCTGGGGCAGGAGATGCTCGACTACGCCATCGACCCCTTCGTGGCGGGCGTGTACGCGGGGGTCGCCCAGGACCTCAGCGTGCGAGCGGCCTTTCCGAAACTCTACGAACTGGAACAGCGCTACGGCAGTCTCATCAGCGGTGCGGTGTTGGGTCGGCGGCAGCGGCGGCAGCGTCACGGGGGACCGGCCGCCGGGGGTGGAATGCTCTCTTTCAAGGGCGGCATGCAAACCCTCATCGACGCCCTGGCCGGGCGTTTGCACGAGGCGATCGCAACCGGCACGCGGGTGCGATCGGTACGCAAGGAAGGCGAAGACTTCGCGCTCCACCTGCAGTCGCGTGGAGGCGAACGCACGCTCCGGTGCCGGGCCGTCGTTCTCACCATCCCCGCGTACGCCTACGACGGCGTCCACCTCGATTTCGACCCACCGGTCCACGATGTGCTCAAACGCGTTCCGTACCCCCCGGTGACGGTCGTCTTCTTTGGGTATCACCGCGATCCGGTGCCGAACGGGCTCAACGGGTTCGGCTTTCTCGTGCCGGCAAAAGAACGCCGTGGAATCCTCGGAACGCTGTGGAACTCGGCGGTATTTGCCGGGAGGGCTCCGCGGGCGGGCGCCGCGCTCACCACGTACGTGGGTGGAGGCCGTTCACCCCACGCCGCGTCGTTGTCATACGACCAGCTCGTTACACTCGTCCGCGACGAACTCCAAGACCTGATGGGTATCGACACACAACCCGATATCACCGTTGTCAAGCGATGGCCGCGGGCGATCCCGCAGTACAACCTCGGTCACCGTGGCATCGTCCAGGCCATCGAGGACCTCGAGACGCGAGTGCCGGGCCTCTTTGTCACCGGAAATTACCGGGCGGGGATTTCGGTCGTGGATTGCATCGACAACGCCCACCGCCACAGCGAAAGACTCGCCGCACGGATGGGTCGATAACAAGACTATTCATTTGTGGAAAACTCGCGGTGGCGGGTGCCACCAGAAACGCGGGCACAAAAAAATAACGAGAGCAGAAGCCCTTTCCAACCGTGTTGCGAATGCCCGTCAGAGGCCCATGCGGCAACCGCTTCGCTTAAGCAATCTAGCTTGAGAGCAGAGGGCTCACGCGAAGGAATGGGATACTCTCGTTGCTCTTAGTATAGACGGACCCCTTCAAAATTGTCAACCCGCAAACGAAAAAATTGCCCCGACGACATATGGACCGTTGACAGGGTATTAACCGGGTCACCTAAAGTGGTTTCTGGACGCCCCGTGGGGGCGCGCCGTACGGCTCCCGGGGCCACGTCGATGTCGTAACGCTTTGTGTGGTAATTGGATATGGGGCTAACTTAAAGGAGGTTCCCGTGATCGCTGGGGATCGGGAGAGAGAGAAGGGCGGTGTTCCCGGTTGCGCGCAACCACATGCTGAGCAAACGGGAACACCGAATGGCTCACCTTCTTAACCACCAGAGTAGATCGATAAGGCAAATCTTACGCATAACGTACCCCCCTTGGTAGGGTTTCGACTTACCTGCTCATGGTGTTGTGTGGATTGCGATCTATGGCTGCCGCAAGAAGCGTTCCAGAGCTGCCCCAGGAGGGTCTAAACGGCGTTATGGTGGGCGATTATGCACGTAACGTCGTCGTGCTGCACGCCTTGGCCAAAGTCAAGAACCCGGGCAAAAAGCGTGTCCTGGAGTTGCGAAAGCGGTAAGTTTCTGTTCGCCCTCAGAAAGTCGATCAGACCGGATTCTCCGAATTCCTGTTCGTTCTCACCGGTCTGCTCGGTCACACCGTCGGTATAGAGGCAGAGCATATCCCCGGATTCGACGCGGGCCGTGCCCTCGCGATATACCTGTGCCCGGTTGACCCCGAGCGGCATACCGCCCTCTCCTAGGCGGTCGGCGTAGGCGGGCTTGAGGAGAAGGGCGGGGCAGTGGCCGGCGTTGGCGTAGGTGAAGGTCGAGTCGCTCAGATCCAGGATTCCGTAGAAGAACGTGGCGAACTGGTCGTTCTTGGCGCTCCCGCACAGGTAGTGGTTGAGCTCCGAGACCAGGTCTGAGGGGTTCATTCTGTCCTTGAGCGCGAGGTTTTTGAAGACGGCCTGAATCGACGACATCAGCATGGCGGCCGGCACGCCGTGCCCGTTGACGTCGCCGATGCAAACTCCGATCCGGTCGCTTTCCAGCTCGAAATAGTCGAAGTAGTCGCCGCCGACCTCGTCCGAGCTCGCCATGCGGCCCTCCATCTCGATCGCCGGATGGTGCGGCGAGTCCTTGGGCAAAAGGCTCAACTGGATCTCTCGGGCGAGCATGAGCTCGTTCTTCAACCGTTCCTGCTCGATCGTTGCTTCGTGCAGTTCGGCGTTTTCCAGCACGAGTGCGAGCTGCGCGGCAAAACGTTCCAGCAAGAGGGAATCGGTCCGCGTGTACAGCCGGCCCGAGCTCTTGGCCCCCAGAACCACCGCGGCGATCGTGCTGTCGCTGGTCATCACCGGAACGCACACCGCGGCGCGGCTGGAGTCGAGAAAGCCGGTCGAGGTGGCGTCGAGGTTGCGGCGGCCCCAGGAGTAGTCCAGGTATTCCACCATGAGGGGTTTCTTGTAGCGGCTGAAATAGCGGCCGAGAAGCGAGTCGATAGGGAACAGCGGTGGCAGGTCGGGCGCATCGCCGCACGTGTGTTCCAGCGTCCACTCGCCTCCACCCGTCCGCGGCGTGTAGTAGGCGATAAAAGTCACGCCGAGCAACGTGCCGGCCCGCTCGCAGAAATAGTCGCGGATCTCCTTTCTCTTCAACTTTCTGGACAGACGGCGGCCGAACTCGAGCACCTCGTGCTTGTAGTCGTAGTCATCCTTGCGGAAGAGCCTGTCGACCACGCGCTGGATGATATTCCTCGCGGGGGCGAAGATCAGCGCAATGATGAGGATGGTAATCATGGAGAAAACCGTCGAGCTGGTCGAGCCCAGTGTGAACTCCTTTTGCAAAAAGTCACCGAGCAGGTTGACCACGCCGTAGTACGTCACTACGATGGTACCCGCCAGGAACGCGTAACCAAGGCTTCGGCGCAGCACGATGTTGAGCTCGATGGCCCCGTGCTTGAGGATGGCGTAAGCGAACGAGATCGAAATGAAAGACAGGGCGAGTACGGATATGAACTCCAGGGGCGTGTTGCTGCCGGTTGCAATTTGCCGCCACACGGTCGTGGCCAGAAACGGCAGGATGCCGATAGTGGTGCCGGCGATGGCGATCCGCAGCTTCTGTTTCTGGGCCCGGGAAGAGGAACGGTAGTTTCGGATGAATACAAAGAGCGACGCGATCAGGTACGCCGACATATAGAGCGTCGAGGCGGTGAGGATGAGGTCGACCGCCGCCGACGGCGGCGAAATCAAGAGGAACGAGCGTATCGCAAAGTACGCGCTGACGGCGTAGAGCACGACGGGCAGGGTGTAGAGGGCGACGGCGCGCCGCACGCGGGTTCGCCGGCTGATTCCCCGCGGCCGGTCGTGAAATACGAGAAAAAAGTGCAGAAAGACTGCGGGAAAGGCCAGCATCACGGCGTCTTGAAACAGCTCGGTGGCGATCTGCAGGAACGCCGAAGGCGCGACGGGATGATCGCTGAGAAAGTACGCAAAGATGGCACAGTTGAGCGAAAAGAGAATACCGACCGAGTCGAAGCGGCGCAGCAGGACGAAGAGCCCCATGAGGAGAAACGTGAACCCGACGACCAGCGACGCAAACCGTCGGTAGACGATGGAGGCCGGGATCTGAACGTAGTTGACGCGGACGGTCACCGGTTTTCCGTCACGATCGAACGCGTAGGCTTGCGGCGCGTGCGTGGTATTTTGCCGGATCAGGTGCCGGAGGTGGTTGTAGTTGCGTACGGGGCGCCCGTCGACGGCGACAATAACGTCGCCGCGCCGTATATCCGCTCCGGCGTTGGGGCCCGCCGCCCGCACGTTCTGGACGACGAGGTTCTCGGTCTCCAGACCCGAGTAGGGAGAGCGGACGAGGTCGCTCGAGCCGGGGAACTCGAGCAGCAGGATCCAGCCGACGAAGACGAACACTGGGATCCTGAAATTCCGGACGTGGAGCGGTTCCATGGACACCTCCGCCTTCCTGTTCCGGTAGCGGCGACGGGGCAACGCGGCACGACACGTGCATCGAGGGTGATGGCCTAACTGAGCCTGTGTCAATACGTTTCTTGACCCGGGGTGGGACAAAAGGGTTGCCTGAAAGCGGTCTGTTTGATATTCTTCGGTATTAATGCGTAAGTTACAATTTTTAGGGGGTTTAGTACTGGATGGTTGCCAAGAAACGACTCAGGAAAAAAGACATCAAGCAAGATCGGCTCGTCACGATGGCGCTGAGGACGTCGACCTTCGTACAGGCGCATTTCACCCAGGTGATCACGGGGGTCGTCGTCCTGGTGGCGGCGATCGGCATCACGCTCTTCATGGCCCAGGCGCGGCGGACGAAGACGACCGAGGCGACGCAGCAGCTGGCCGTCGCGATGGACCAATTCCTGCTACGAGACTACGAGGCGGCGAGCACGACGTTCCTCAACATCGCCGACCGGCACCCGGGACAGGACGCGGGCACGACCTCGTTGTATTTTCTAGGGGAGTGCTACTTGTCGCTCTACCGGTACCAGGATGCGGTGGACGCGTACGACCGCTATCTGGACCGCTCGAGAGATTCCCACACCTTCCGGGTCGCCGCCAGGATCGGCAGGGCTTGTGCCTACGAGGGATTGACCCAGTTCGAAACGGCCGCCGTGCAGATGAGCGAACTGGCTGAGACGATGGATCCGAAGGACACCCGCTACCCGGACGTGTTGTTCCGGGCCGGCGTGTTCTGGGAGGAAACGGGCGACGTTCAGAAGGCGGTGGGATTCTACGACAAGGTCTCGGAAGTCGCCACGGGCCCGCTCAAGAGCCGGGCGGCCGTAAAGCTGGCCATCCTCAGATAGTAACGAAACGGCTAGACCTGTGCGACCGGCATCGAGACGGCCGTTGCCGGGTTGCTCTGATGCGCCAAACGAGTCATGTCGCCACACGAGAAATCCACCCGGCCCGACAAGGTCGTCCTCGCCGACCACGAGCGGTGGTACGCGGCGGGGGGGTACCTCTTCTTCTTCTGCTTTTTTGCGTTGTGGAAGGGAAGGGAAAGCACGTTCATCCGCTACCACGCCCGCCAGGCATTTCTGCTGTTTCTTGCCGAATGTGCCAGTTTTCTGGCCATCCTCATTCTCGACCGCACCGTGGGCCGGCTGCCGTTTCTCGGCCTGTTGATCATTATCGTCCTCCAGATCGTCGTCTACGTCGGCGCGTTGTTCTTCTCCGTGATGGGTTTTGTAAAGGCGCTCTTCGGGGAGCGCTGGATCATGCCGATCTTTGGACACTACAGCGACCGCGTACCCCTCATCTAGTCTCCACGGGTGTCGTATAAGATATATTATGTTAACTAATGGCCGCACCTCCACCACCGCCGCCAAATCTCCCCCGCGGCACTAGACGATGACGTTCACCATTTTGTTGCGGATGACGAGGACTTTCCGTGGCTGCTTGCCCGCCAGAAGCTCCTGAATGCGCGGGTGCGCCAGTGCGATCTTGCGCAGGTCGTCGTCCGGCGTGCCGGCGGCGATCTCTTCACGCGCGCGTATTTTGCTGTTGATCTGGATCACCAGCGTGATGGTCTCGGCCCGGGCGAATGCCTCGTCCGCCTGCGGCATCGCGGTGTGGAAGATACTTTCCGCGTGGCCCATGCGCTCCCACAGGTCCTCGCACACGTGCGGCGTCATCGGAGCGAGCAGACGCACGAGCGCGTCCATGGCGAAGGCGTAGACGGCTGCGGCGCTCGATCCGGCCTCGAGGGTTTCGCCGGGCCGAAAAGCGCTCATTTCGTTTGCCAACTCCATGGTGGCGCTTATGGCCGTGTTGAAATGAAAGGTGTCTTCGAGGTCCTTGCGTACCTTGAGTACCGCCCAGTGGGTCTTGCGCAGCAGCGCGCGTTCGGCGTCGTCGAGTGCTTCGGCGTCGACCTGCATGTTAAGCGACGCATTAACGCTCTCGCTGCGCGAATCGTACAAGCGGTAGACGCGGTTTATGAAGCGGCTGCAGCCTTCGATGCTGTCGTCGCGCCACTCGGTATCCCTTTCCGGTGGTCCGGCGAAGAGGATGTAGAGACGCATGGCGTCGGCCCCGAAGTTGTCGATGATAGGATCCGGGCTGACCACGTTGCCTTTGCTCTTCGACATCTTCGCGCCGTCCTTGCAAATCATGCCCTGCGTGAAAAGGCGCCCGAAGGGCTCCTTGAACGACACCAGCCCGATACGGTTCAGGAACTTGGTGACGAAACGCGCATAGAGCAGGTGCAGGATGGCGTGCTCGACACCGCCGATATACTGGTCGACGGGCAGCCACGAATCGACCAGGCCGGAGTCGAACGCGCGCGCGCCGTCTCGGGGGCTCAAGTACCGCAGGAAATACCAGCTCGAATCGACGAACGTATCCATGGTGTCCGTGTCGCGCCGGGCCCGGGCGCCGCATTCGGGGCAATTCACCTCTACAAAACTCTCACTCGTCGCGAGTGGGCTCTTGCCGTCGCCGCGAGGCCGAAAGTCCACGTCGCCGGGCAGCAGGACCGGCAGGTCCTCCTCGGGCACCGGCACCGTCCCGCAGGCCCCGCAATGGACCATGGGGATCGGCGCCCCCCAGTACCGTTGGCGAGACACGAGCCAGTCGCGCAGGCGGTAGTTGACCTTGCGCTTCCCTGCCGATTGCTTCTCGAGCCGGGCGCTGATCTTCTCGAACGCCGAGTCGCTGCTCTCGCCGTCGTACTCGCCGCTGTTTACCAGGGTGCCCTTGCCTTCGTAGGCCGCCTCGGGGAGGCACGAGCGCCCGTCACGCGGCCGCACCACCTCCGGGATCGGCAAGTCGTAGGCGCGGGCGAACTCGAAGTCCCGCTGATCGTGCGCCGGCACGCCCATGATCGAACCGGTCCCGTACTCCATAAGCACGTACGGGGCGACGTAAATCGGCATTTCTTCGCCGTTCATCGGGTTCAACGCGTAGCGGCCGGTAAATGCACCCTCCTTTCCCGGCTCGGTTCTCGCGTCGCCGGTCCTCTTGCGGGCGCGTTCCTTGTCTATGAAAGCGCTGACCTCCGCTTCCCTCTCGCCTCCCGCGATCAACTCCGCGACTAGAGGATGCTCCGTCGACAACACGAGAAACGTGGCCCCGAAGATCGTGTCCGGCCGCGTGCTGAAGCACGTGACACGCCGCTCGCTGTCCTTTATCGCGAACACGATGTCGGTGCCCTCACTGCGATCGATCCAGTTGCGTTGCATCTGCACCACGCGCTCGGGCCATGATTCGAGTGTCTCCAGGTCGTCCAGCAGCGAATCGGCAAAGTCCGTGATCTTGAAAAACCATTGTTCGAGAAAGCGGTCTTCGATTTCCGTCCCGCAGCGTTCGCAGGCGCCGGCCACGACCTGCTCGTTGGCCAGGACCGTGCGGCACGACGGGCACCAGTTGACCGAGGCCGCCTTGCGGTACGCCAGGCGGTTCTTGTAGAGCTGGACGAACAACCACTGGGTCCACCGGTAGTATTCCGGCTCGCACGAGGCGATCTCGCGCGGCCAGTCGTACACCACGCCCCAGCGGTAAAACTGGTCCTTCATGCGCTGGATGTTCTCGCGGGTCCAGACGGCGGGGTGGACGTCTTCCTTGAGCGCGGCGTTTTCCGCCGGCAGGCCGAACGCGTCCCATCCCATCGGGGCGAGCACACGATACCCCTCCATCATTTTCAGGCGGGCGAGGGCGTCCCCAATGACGTAATTGCGGCCGTGTCCCACGTGCAGCTCTCCGGACGGGTACGGGAACATCATTAAACAGTAGTATTTCTTGTCCCTCTCCGAGAGGTCATTGTGCATGAGCCCTCTGCGCGCCCAGCGTTCTTGCCACTTCTTCTCGATCGTCTTGTACGGATACTTGCTCATGGTGATGGAATGGAATAAAAGGGGAATCCGGCTATTCGCTTCAGGGGGACGCGACCAGGAGGTGAAACTCTTCGCCGATCTGGTCGACGACGCACGCGCGCCCGAGCTCTTTGAAATACGCCTTCAGGTCATCCACCGCCTCCGGCTCCGAGACGACCACTCGCAGCGGCCGGTCGCCCGCCCGCGCGAGGGCGCTCTCGACCATCAGCCGGGGACCGGGGTTCGAGAGCCCCCTTGCATTGATTCGCCATTCGCCGTCTTTCACACGGTCCTCCGCGGCGGTCCCGGGAGCGTCCGGCTAGAGCAGCTCCTGGATCGCTTTCTCGATGGCCTCTTCGGTTTCGACGCCGATGATCTGATTGCTGATCTTGCCCTGTTTGAAGAATAGAATTGTTGGAATGCTGCGCACGGCGTACTTGCTCGGCACCGCCTTTTCCTCGTCGATATTCATCTTGAGGAACTCCACGCTGCCCTCGTACTTCGCCGCCAGCTTCTCCAGGATGGGATCCACCAGCGTGCACGGCTCACACCACGGGGCCCAGAAATCGACGACGACCGCCCGGTCGCCTCGGCGGACCTTCTCGTCCCACTCATCATCGGATAAGGGAGTTAACTTATCTGGACACATGCCGTTATCGTCTCCGTTTCATGCTACGCTCGATGTGATCTGCAAGCGGCCGATGGCCGCGCCGGCGCCCGGGGGCAACCGCAAGTTGATTTATATAATCAATTTGCGGAGAGGGCAAGCGTTTTTCTTACCGAGGAGGCGAGGAGCGAGGTCTCGATCACACTGCGGGCGGGAAGCGAAGTCGATTTCAGTTTGATATCCGCCCAGCGCAGGTTCTCGAGGTAGGTCTTGAGGATGCCGGCATCGAAGCGACCGATCTGGTCGAGCAGCCGGCCGGCCTGAAACGGGCTCACGTAGCCGCCGATGCGATCCGCCATCGCGCGCGGCGAGCGCAGGCGGGCTCCCTGCTCCGCGAGCAGTGCCTGAACCTGCATGAGCTGAAGCACCCGCCGGGTCAGGAGCGCCATGACGAACACCGGCTCTTCCCCACCGTCGATCACCCGGTTCACTTTGCGGATCACACGGCCTACGTCGCCGCCCAGTTCGTCCAGGAACGCAAAAATGTTCTCCGTGCGATACTTGCCCACGACTTCGGCCACCAGTTCCCGCGTGATCGCCTTCTCGTCTCCGCTGCTGAGCACGATCTTGTCCAACTCGTTGTTGAGATCGGTCAGGTGCGTGCCCACCGACGTAACGAGCAGGTCGAGGGCCGGCGGATCGATGGCCTTTCCTTCGCGCCGCAGCCGGGACTTGATGCGCTCGACGGTCTCCTCATCCGAGAGAAACTGGAAGCGAAAGGACACGCCGTGTGCGGTGGCGAGCTTGTCGATTTTCTTTAGCCGCGCCGAGTCGAGCTTGTCGTTGCCGCATTCGACCACCAGCACGACGGATTCCGGCAGGCCGGCGCCGATTCTCTCCACGATCAGGTCCTTGCCCGCCAGGGGCAGCGCCTCAAACTTCTTCACTACGATCATGCGGCGCTCGGTAAAGAGCGGAAACGAGCTCATGCGGTCATCGAATCGCTCGCGCTCGAATTCATCTCCGTGCAGGACGTCGAGGTTGAAAGCCTGGTTCTCGTCCCGAAGCGTGCGCTTCATCAGCTCGCCGACGTACTCCTTCTTGATGTGCTCCTCGGGTCCGTAGAGGAAGTATACCCGCCCGGGCGGGGATTTCTTGAGATCCTCGAAGAGTTTCTTGTACCGCTGAAGCGTTCTGCCCATCGGCCTACCAGTCCTGAACGGTGAGGTTAAGAATGCGCTCGGTGATTTCCTTTACCGCTTCCTCCAGCGCGTCGTCAAATGTGATCCCGTTTATTGATTCGTCGGGGAAATATGACGCGTCGCCCTTGATCGTCTTCTTCTCCCATATCGGTTCATTCAGCGTCCGGCTGAACAGGGTTACTTCGACCGTGACGATGACGTGGTACTCCTCCGCATTGAGATCGCGGTTGAACGAAAAGGGTGTGTTCTCAAAAATGACGATGGAGCCTTCGAGCAACGCGTCCGCGTCGGCCTCATCGACCACTCTGAGGGTATTGTCCTCCAGGAGATTGTCGATGATTCTCTCGGTAACGCTGATTTCCAGGTTGGGCTCGGCGGTGCGGTTCTCAAAAAAAGGGACGGCGATGGACTTGATCCCCTTCGCCGTCCTTGAACTGGTGCTGTAACCGCAGCCTCCGCTCACAACGCAGGCCGTCACCACGATCCAGATCCATTTCAATTGGTCGTCACTTCCTTCTTGTCGCCCATCTCGTAGCCCTTCATCCGGTAGCGCAGCTTATCGCGCTTGAGGTTGAGCAGACGGGCCGTCTTACTCTGGTTCCAGCCGCTCTGCTCGGATGCCTTGACGATCAGCTCCTTCTCCAGCTCCGCAACCAGCTCTTCGAGATCGACGCCGTCCTCCGGTATCGGCTGTGCGAGGATGCGATCGAGCTTGCGGCCAAGGCTGTGTTCTTCCCTCGCGCCGGCGGAGAAAGGAAGATGCCGGGCTTCCAGTACCGGGCCCTTTTCGAGCAGGATGACGCGCTCGATACAGTTTTTCAATTCGCGGATGTTCCCGGGCCAATCGTAGGACAGCATGCCTTGTTGCGCGGCGGCGTCGATTTCGGTGAAGTCCTTATTGAATTTCTTGTTGAAAACATTCATGAAATACTTCACGAAGTTGAGCAGGTCGGCGCTCCGCTCGCGCAGCGGCGGCACGCGAAGCGGCACGACTTTCAAACGATAGTACAAATCGGTGCGAAAGCGGTTCTCTTCGACCTCTCTCTTCAATTCGCGGTTGGTCGCGCTGATGACGCGCACACTTACGTGGATGTCGCTCGTGCCGCCGACCCGCCGAAACACCATCCGCTCGAGGACTCGCAGCAGCTTCACCTGGATAGTCAGGCTCATCTCTCCGATCTCATCCAGAAACAGCGTGCCGCGGTTGGCCAGCTCCAGCAGTCCCTGTTTCTGGCTCTTGGCGTCGGTGAACGCGCCTTTTTCGTGCCCGAACAACTCGCTCTCCAGCAGCTGCTCCGGGAGCGAGGCACAGTTGATGTCCATAAACGGCTGATTGGCCCTCGTGCTGTACTTGTGGATCAGGCGGGCGATCATTTCCTTGCCGACACCGCTCTCCCCCTCGATCAGCACGGTCGTCGTGTCGCTCTTTGCGACCTGCTGTACGACGTCGTAGACCTTCTGCATCGAGGCGCTCTCCCCCACCATGTACTCGAAACCCTCTCCGAGCTCCATCTGCCGTTTGAGCTGCAGGACCTCGCGCTGCAGTCGCTTACTCTCCAGGTTCTTCCGGATCACGATCAAGAGCTGGTCGAGGTTGATGGGCTTGGTGACAAAATCGTACGCCCCTTCTTTCATTGCCTCAACGGCGATCTCGATGTCCCCGAAGGCCGTGATCATCACTACACCGATTTCCGGAAACATCCTCTTGACGCGCTTGAGGACTTCCAAGCCGTCCATATCGGGCAGCTTGAGGTCGAGAAGAATCAGGTCGGGGATCACCTTCTGCGTTACGTCGATGGCTTCCTGGCCGGTGCTGGCCGTATGTGCCTCGTACCCTTCCTGGACCAGCGTCTTCTCCAGAAAGAAGCGAATCGAGTCCTGGTCATCGACCAGCAGGATGACTGACTGTAGTGGATTCTCCATGTTGTACCTTTCCCAGAGGGAGATAAACGGTGAACACCGACCCCTTGCCCTTTTCACTGTCGGCGAAAACGTAGCCTCCGTGCCGCTCGATGATGCTGTGCGTCACGTACAACCCCAGGCCGGTGCCTTCGTGCTTGGTCGTGAAAAACGGCTCAAAAATCTTGGACTTTTCCTGTTCCGAAAAGCCTGCACCGTCATCTTTAACCTCGATGATAACCAAATTATCGGTGTCGTCAAACAAAACATGGCTGTCCTCGCCCGGAAATGACACTTGCACGCGCACTTCGCCGCCCGGTGCACTCGCTTCCACGGCATTCTTCAGCAAGTTGATCATCACCTGCGTGATGCGGTCCGCGTCCAGCATCATCGGCTTCAAGTCAGCCGGGAACTTCGTGCTTATCTTCACGTTGTCTCTCGACGCAAGGTCTTTGATTCCCGTAATACTGCTCCGGATCAGGGAATCGATCGCCACGGGTTGATAGACCAGCTCCCCGGTGCGTACCACGTTGAGGATATCGGTGATAAGGCGATCAATACGATTGACCTCGCGCAGGATGAAGGAAATGTTGTCCTTCTGATCGCCGGGGATCGCCTTGGCCCGTTTGAGATACTCGATGCCGGCGACGATGCCGGCGAGCGGGTTGCGGATCTCGTGCGCCATGCTCGACGAGAAGCGGCCGAGCGCGGCAAGCTTGTCGAGTTGCCGGATCGTCTTCTCCATGCCCTTTATGCGGGTGATATCCAGAAACATCGCCAGCACGCCCTGCACCCGTCTGTCCTCGTCCATGAGGAGTGAGGTATTGAGCATGATCGGCACCTTCTTGCCGTCCCTCTTCGTCAGCCACGCTTCCTTCTGCACCGCCTTCTTGCGATTGCGCAGCGTGCGGACCACGGGGCCATCCTCGGGACCTCCGGACCGGCCGGTAATCAGGCGCGCGATATCCATGCCTCCGAGCTCGCCGGACGTGTATCCGGATAGTTTCTCCGCCGCCTGATTCGCGAGCAGCACCGCTCCGTTCGTATCGGCCGTGATCAGGCCGTTCATCATGCTGTTGATAACGTTCTCCCGGAATATCTCCTCCTTCTTCAACTCGTCGTACAACTGGGTGTTCTCGAGCAACGTGCTCATCTGCACGGCCAGCGCCTCGACGGCCACCAGGTCGAGCTTGCTGACCGCCGCCGCCTTGAAACCGTCCGTCACCCCGAGAACGCCGAGGACCGGCACGCGCCCGCACGCCGCGCACACCGTCTTCTCCGCACCGGTCATGTCGTCGTTGTCAACCGACGGATGCTTCAGCAGGCACTCGCCGTTCACCCCGCACTCCTTGGACAGCTTGCTCTTGACCATCGGTACGATCAGGTAGGAGGTCAGCGTGCTGCCCTCGAACATCGGCCTGCCCGCGACGTCGCCGATCGGGTGTTCAGCGGCGTCCTTGATGAGCACGGACCGTCTCGTCGCCACCGCCTTTCCCATCAGGCCCTGCAGGGCGTCCAGGCGGACGACGTGGTCGTTGCGAAGCGACTCGCCCTCGAAGGCCTCCCGCAGCGTATAGACCCGCATATGATTGGAATCGCCGGTGGCGATGCCGACGAACACTTCCTTGAACCCGAGACCGTTCCCAAGAAAACTCTGCACGGCGTCGACGACGCGCGCCTCGTCGAGCGACGAGATGATGGTCGCGCTGATCTCTTTGAGGCTCAGGAGTTGAATGTTCTTTTCCACCAGTTGGTAGCACTTCTTTTCCAACTCTGTGGTCATCTCCTTGACGGCGACCAGCATCAGGTCATCCATCGAACGGCTGCCGACCCGCGGCAGGGTGGGAAACCCCTCGATGCGAGCGGTGCGGGACAGATTGACGGCAGCGCTGTAGCGGAGTCTCTTTCCCCGCTCCACCATGTAGAGATGAAAGAGTGTAAAGACGACGGCGACCAGGATGAAGAGGGGCCACGGGAACAGCTTTGCCAGGACGGCGAACCCGATCGCGTAGATCGCGACGTGCGCTACGAGGGACGTTGTTTTCATACGCCGCCGCTCCGGTACCAGGCGACGGTCCTTTTCAAACCGTCGTCAAAGCCGATTTCGACCGTGTACCCCAGGGCGGCACCGATCGCGTCTATCGCCGCCTGCGAGTGCTTGACGTCGCCGGCCCGCGGGGGGCCGAAATTCGGTTCGACGTTCACTCCGATAATCGCCTGCAACCGATCGTAGA
This sequence comes from Candidatus Krumholzibacteriia bacterium, assembly GCA_046754105.1. GTDB lineage: Bacteria > Krumholzibacteriota > Krumholzibacteriia > WVZY01 > WVZY01 > JAZGDW01. The sequence goes on along the minus strand of JBHHVD010000002.1, from coordinate 4,429 downwards.
GGGCGTTCAAGCTGAAGCGCTCTCCACACGCGACGTTGAACACCATTGCGCCGCGCTCCGGTGAGCGGCATGCACGCAGGTTCGCCTGGACGACGTTGTCGATATAAGTGAAATCGCGTGATTGCTCGCCGTCGCCATGGATCGTCGGCCGCTCGCCGCGGCTCAAAGCCGTAACGAAGAGCGGGATCACGGCGCTGTACTGGGAGTTTGGGTCCTGGCGCGGCCCGAAGACGTTGAAGTACCTCAGGCTGACCGTCGGCACGCCGTGGATTTCGCTGTAGACCCGGCAGTACAATTCCGCGGTGAGCTTTGTGACGGCGTACGGTGACTTGGGGTTCGGCGGCATGTCTTCACGCTTGGGCAGGGTTTCGCTATCGCCGTATACGGAGGAGGAGGAAGCGTAGACGAATTTCTTGACCGCGCGCTTCTTCGCCGCCTCGAGAAGATTCAACGTGCCCTGCACGTTTACCTGGCTGCTCGAGACGGGGTCCTTGATACTGCGCGGCACCGAGGCAAGCGCCGCCTGGTGAACGACGTATTCGACGCCGTCGACGGCGCGCTCGACGGTATCCACGTCGCGGAGGTCTCCCTCCACCCAGTTGATACGCGGTTCGAACGACGCCATGTTCTCGCGCTTCCCCGTCGACAGGTTGTCGAGCACGCGGACTTCGTGGCCCTCACCGACCAGCGTTTCCGCAATGTGCGAGCCGATGAATCCGGCGCCGCCGGTTACGAGATACGTTGACAACTACGGACCCCCCTCGAGGCCGGGCGGTCGCAACCGCCCGGCCGACCGGCCACGGTTCACAAACGCACGATTTTCGGGGAACGATTACCCTTGAGCACGTTACGGGTATCCACGAGAACGGGGACGTTTTCCAGCACGAACTCGTAGTCCACTCCCGAGTGGCCGGTAATGATCGCCGCGCAGTCGCAGCGACCCAGTTCCTCCCCCGTCAATTCCACGCGCGTCGTCTGCGACAATTCGTCCTCACCGTCTACGAGCGGGTCGTGGTAGACGACTCGCGCGCCTTTTTGGGCCAGCAACCGGATGACATCGAGCGCCGGCGATTCACGTATATCGTCGATGTCCGCCTTGTAGGAGACGCCGAGCACCAGCACGCGCGCTCCGTTGACGCTCTTTTGGTGAGCGTTCAGCGCCTCGACGATTTTTGAGACCACGTGCTCGGGCATCGCCCCGTTGATCTGACCCGCCAGTTCGATGAATCGCGCTTCGAACCCGCTCAGCTTCGCCTTCCACGACAGGTAAAAGGGGTCGATGGGAATACAGTGGCCGCCCAGTCCGGGGCCCGGATAAAACGGCATAAAACCGAACGGCTTGGTGGCGGCTGCCTCGATCACTTCCCAGACGTCGATACCCATCTTGTCGCACATCATCGCGATCTCGTTGACGAGCCCTATGTTCACGCTGCGGAACGTATTCTCGAGCAGCTTTACCGTCTCGGCGGCCTTCGCAGAGCCCACGGGCACCGTCGTGCTCAACGTTGCGTTGTAGAGTGCGGAGGCGGCTTCCGTGCAGGCCGCCGTTACGCCGCCGACGACCTTCGGAATGGTCTTCGTGTTGTAATGGGGGTTACCCGGATCCACCCGCTCGGGAGAGAAGGCGAGAAAAAAATCGCTTCCCACCTTCAACCCGGCACGCTCCAGAATGGGCAGGATAACCTCCTCGGTGGTTCCCGGGTAGGTCGTGCTCTCCAGGACCACGAGCTGGTCCTTATGCAGGTACTTTTCGATCTCCTCGACGGCGCTTACGATGTACGAAATGTCAGGGTCACGCGTCTTTCGAAGCGGCGTCGGGACGCAGATGTTTATCGTGTCCACCTCGGCCAGGACGGAAAAGTCCGTGGTCGCGGTCAACTTGCCGCTGTTAACCACGGCGCCCAGGGCCTTTTCCGCCACGTCCTTGACGTAGCTCTTGCCCGAGTTGATCCGCTCGACCTTTGATGCGTCGACGTCGATACCCACCGCCGTAAAACCGGTGGCGGCATACTCCACGGCCAGGGGCAGGCCCACGTACCCCAGCCCGATCACACACAGCCGTGCGTCCTTGTTTCGAATGCGATCGATGAGCTTCAACGAACTCTCCATCGTCCCTTGTGTCAAATGATGATTGTGTGGACGCGCCGCTAGTTCTTCACGTCGCTGACGACGCCGCGCGTGGTCAGCACCTGGTTCTTGCCCATCCGCTTGGCCTGGTAAAGAGCCTTGTCGGCGCTCGCGATCAACTCGCGCACCGTTCCGCCGTCACGCGGAAACATCGCCACACCGGCGCTGCACGTCAGCAGTCCCTTGGTGTCGCCGTCGAACTTGTGCTCCGCCACCGCCTCGATGACCCGCCGCGTTACGCCCTCCGCGCCCCTCGCGTCGGTCTGCGGCAGAATGATCCCGAACTCGTCCCCGCCGTACTTGCTCACCAGATCGATGTCGCGGCACTTGTCGACGATGATCGCGGCTATTTCCTTCAGGGCCTGGCTTCCCCACAGGTGACCCAGACGATCATTGTACTGTTTCAGGTTGTCCACATCCAGCATCACGAACGAAAAGACCTGCTTGAAGCGCAGCGAGCGCTTGATCTCGGTGCGCAGCGAGTCCATCAGGAAGCGGTAGTTGTAGACCGAGGTCAGCGCGTCGGTGATGGCTTCCTTCTCGAGTTTCTGGTAGAGCTGCCGGTTCTCCAGCGCGATCGCCGCCTGGTTGGCGAGCACGGTGAACAGCTTGACGTCCTCGGCCGCGTACAAACCGCCGTCCACCGGGTGGATGGCCACCAGCAGCCCGAACATCGACTTCTTGGCCACCAGGGGCGCCGACATGATTGCACCAGAGGATTGCGGATCGCCCAGGTAGTGGCTGGCCACTTTGGGCATGTCGAACGCCAGCTCCCGGCCCCGTTCGAAGTCCGACGACGTCCGTTCCTCGCGGATCATCCAGTCGCGAATGGCGTCGGATTCCTCCAGGCTCTCGATCTTGATTCCCCCTCCCGGTTCAGAATCCTTTGATTTTGAATATCTTATAATATGGCTGCCCTGGAGTTCAAGCAGGTAGATGCGCTCTACGTCGAGCACGGTCAGACAGCAGTCGAGGACTTTACGAAAGATCAGCCGCTTGTCGTTGTCCGCAATGATCAGGCTGGTGATTTCCGACAGGGTCGAGAACAACAAGTCCTTATATTTTTGGAACTTACTCATGCTGTTTGTGCTTTATCTCATATATGGTGATATAGTGCAACCACGGCACGCGCCCACGTCCCGTTCCGGGGACAGCAACTCCTATGCCACCAAAGGAGTTAGATTATGCATTCGGGGGCTTGGGGGCGTGGCGGTAGGCCGCGATTCCGTCGCGGACGTTCATGATGAGCGCGCGCAAGACAATCGCCGCAACCACAACGATAAAAAACGGGATCGCATACTTGAGGTACCACACGAGCTCGGGGAATTTCTCGCGCATCATGACGATGGCCTGCCGGGCGAGGAAGGACAGGAACAGGGCGAGGAATGCCTGGATCACTGCCGTGGTGTAGAGCGACGCCACGTACTCGCGGCGTTTGCTGGAACTGCGGGACCAGCGCGAGGTGAACCTCTCGGACTTGCGAACGCGACGTTGTTTGATAAACATGCTACGAATCGTGGCCCGGGCGGATCTCTTCGTAATCGGCGTCTTCGATGTCGTAGGGGGAGAGGTCCGAGTACGGGCTTGTGCCATCCGGGGCCCCGGGCCGCGGTCCCGGCGTGGGACCGCGGCGTCCCCGGAGGCTACCCCGAGCGCGGCCGAACAGCGCGCTCACGGCTCGGAAGATCAGGGCGATTAACAAAACGTTGAGGATAACCCGCAGCAACAGACATCCCTTCGGGTCGCTACGCAACGCGATGACAGCGGGATCTTGTGCCGGGCTGCGTCTAGCGACAACTGGTTGTATCAAAACCTATTACGTCGCTAATCTAAAGTCAATTGTTTTGTGGCGGAAAGGCTCGCCCGCCGTACCCAGCCGGGCGGAGCGTGGACGAACGCCCCCATGCCCGAAAGCGCGGGGGCGTCCAGGGAGTGTCCCATCCTGAAGTCCGAGCGGGACTATTCGACGTACAGCGACTTGACCCTGCCCCAGGTCGAGTCTTCGACCGGGTCGATGCAGAGACAGTTCGCGTTGCCGTTCACCGTGCTCACGAACCCAACCCCGATCAGGAGGTTGTTCGAGCAATCCACCACTTCGATCTGCCCCGAGGGCAGCGCGGGGTCGGCGTCTACCGTGAACGCGCAGCACGGAGGGGTCGAGCCGCTGGCGAAATAGTTGATCGTCAGGTTGTGGATCGGTGCCGCGACGCACTGGCCGTACCCGACCGCGACACCGGTCTGCGAGTTCCGGTCCAAGTCTGTAGGCTGGTGTCTTAGGGAAATCCGGGACGCCGTTAAGGCC
>JBHHVD010000001.1:0-112382 GCA_046754105.1 Candidatus Krumholzibacteriia bacterium | reverse complement strand
CGAACGGCGCGCGTCACCAGCTCGAGGGGGTCTACTTCACGAGTGCCCTGGAAGGGACGGTCGTGGGCACGGGCGGTACGATTCTTCACACGACAACAGGTGGAGTGAAGTAGCCGTGCCCCGGCGCTCTCTCATCGTCCAGAGCGCCGCACACACTCGATCAGCTCCCGGTGAGAGTCCAGGGCCAGGTCGGCGGCGCTGAAGTCAAAGTCCCGGGTCTCTCGGGTTCGCACCACGATCACCGGGATACCCGCGGCTTTGGCCGCTATCATCCCTTTTTCCGCATCCTCGAAGATCACGCACTCGTCCGCGGGCAATGAGATCGCCTCGAGCGTCTTTACGAATACGAGCGGCTCTGGCTTGATGACGGGGACCGTGTCGCTGCCGATAATGGCCGTGAAGATGTCCTCGACACCACCGTTGCGCAGCACCGCCTTGATATCGCCGGAGACCGAGCCGCTCGCGATGGCGAGCGTCTTGTCGGTGCGCGCGAAGATCTCCAGCATTTCGCGCGCCTCGGGAAAAAGCCCGATACTCCCGTCCTCGCAGTACCCCGAGAAGATCGGCAGCTTTTCGTTACGGATGGCAACCCGGTCGAGGTTCAGATTGTGGCGTTCGATCTCGCCTTTGGCGCCGTGGCCGAGGGAGGTCCAGTACTTGTAGTACTCCACTTCGTCTATGTCGTGGCCGTACCGGGAGAATACCTCTTTGTAGGACAGAAAATGATACTTCTCGCTGTCGGCGAGGAATCCATCGAAGTCGAAGATCAGCCCTTTCGCGGGGCCGACCAGGTGCTGGAAGGCGCTTGCATTATCCAAGGTAGCGTACCGCCCTCTTGACCGGTATCAGCCGCCGCACGAACACGTAAACCGCATACGACTCGACGGCGAACGGGAGAAACCCGAGAAACCCGAGGACGGGCATTTCAAAAATCTTGATATGCCCGACGTACGGCACATCGTACCGCCACTTGGTGCTGGCCCAGTAATTCCAGAACTCCCACAGGATGCCGCAGATGAGTCCCGCCAGAAACATAATCGGCATGGATCGGAATCGGCCGGTAAAGAACTCCGACAAGAACGAGCGTTCGCCCAGACGCCCGTTTATCGGATCGAGCAGGAACGCAAACCCCACCCACACCAGCGGTGTCATGTAGGTCGAAGGCCACATGAACGGCACGACCACGGAGGCCAGGCCGAAAACCACGAAAGAATAGAAGAGTCCCGAGGGAAGTCTCGGTGAAGTGGTCGCGCTCCCTCGAGCGGCGGTGGATCGGTGCGCGGATGCCGCGGCGGGCGGGGTAAGGTTCCGGTTTTCACCCGGCAGGATGTCGTCGAGCAGCTCGTACGTCAGGAGCATGACCGGTGTTATGGTGGCGAACGACCAGGCGTACCCGGCGTAGCGAACGAGGAGGTTGTCCGGTAGCCCGATATAGGTCCAGTTCTTGAGCACAACGTTGTAGCCCTCAAAGACCGCCCAGCTGCCGATGGAGATGATGGCGAGAAAGAAGAACTCCAGTGGGTGATCCGACAGCAGCGAGGTCCCCTTGCGCCGGCGGATCACGGCGTCTACCAGCAGGATATAGCCGGTCCACATGATCGGCGTGAACCACTGTTCGACCCAGTCTGAACCGCGCCAAAGCAGGGCTTCGCCGGCGGCCATGACCGCCGCACCGAAGAGCCCGTAGGCGGGCAGCCGCCGCCCGGCTGCGTTCGCCATTGCCGCCTCGCTTGACTTATGCGATATTTCCGGTACCATTTCTGCTCGTGCGGCGGAAAACCTTCTGCTAACTGTATTTCATACTAACGAGTTACGGTTGTACGGCCCGGACCGGCGGGTCCCGCGGCCGCCCGGGGCGGGGGATTGTGATTCTAGGGCAAGGGCGCCCGGACCGCAACCATCATCCGCGCCCGGCGCCCGCCCGTACGGAGGGCCCGTGACCGGGAACTATCATGCCCTAAGCTTGTTTAAGATATGCGTTTCGGGATTCTTCGACACGGAGGTTGAGGATGGATTACGAAGTTCAGGCAATAAACGAACAGGTCGAGCGGGAGAGCCGTTTCGTCCCCGACCTGCAAAAGGCGGTACAGCGGGTCATTGTCGGCCAGCGCTACCTGATCGACCGGCTCTTGATCGGTCTTCTGTGCGACGGCCACGTGCTGATAGAGGGTGTGCCCGGGCTGGCCAAGACGCTGTCGGTGAGCACGCTGGCGCGAGCGATCCATACGGGCTTTCAACGCATCCAGTTCACGCCGGACCTGCTCCCCGCCGACATCGTCGGCACCCAGGTGTACGATCCGCGCGACCACTCGTTTACCGCCAAGAAAGGGCCGATCTTTTCCAACCTGATCCTGGCGGACGAGATCAACCGCGCGCCGGCCAAGGTGCAGAGCGCCTTGCTGGAATGCATGCAGGAACGCCAGGTAACGATCGGCGGCGAGACCTTCAAGCTCGACTTTCCCTTTCTGGTCATGGCCACGCAGAATCCCATCGAACAGGAAGGCACCTACCCGCTGCCCGAAGCGCAGGTGGATCGTTTCATGATGAAGCTCCGCATCACCTACCCGCATCGCGAAGAGGAGAAGACGATTCTAGAACGAGTGACCGTCGAAGGATTGCCGGAAATCGGTCCCGTGGTTGAGCCCGAGCGCTTGAAACAAGCCCAGGAACTCATACGCGGTATCTATATGGATGACAAGGTCAAGAACTACATCCTCGATATCGTTTTCGCCACGCGTGAGCCGGAGAGCTTCAAGATCCCGGTCAAACATCTCATCGCCTACGGGGCCTCGCCGCGCGCCACGATCTTTCTCGCACGGGCATCGCGGGCACACGCGTTTCTGCGCGGACGGGGCTACGTTACGCCCGAAGACGTCAAGTCGGTGGCCGCCGACGTGCTCCGCCACCGCGTGATCGTCACCTACGAGGCGGAAGCCGAGGAACTCGACTCCGAGGCGATCATCCAGCAGATTTTCGACGCAGTGGAAGTGCCGTAGCCGGTGCAACGGGAGCCTTAACGATGGCGGACGATTCAGTGCATATGCCGGGCGAGCGCGACCCGTCGGAGTTGTTCAAGAAGATCCGGCGCATCGAGATCGTTACCAGACGAATGGTGAACGATCTTTTCTCCGGGGAATACCACAGTGTGTTCAAGGGACAGGGAATGGAGTTCGACGAGGTCCGTGAGTACCAGCCCGGGGATGACGTGCGCTCGATCGATTGGAACGTGACCGCCCGCATGGGCGTTCCGTACATCAAGCGTTTCGTCGAGGAACGCGAGCTGGTCGTTCTCTTTCTCCTCGATGTCAGCGCCTCCGGGCGGTTCGGGACGGTCGACAAGACCAAGACCGACACGGCGGCCGAGATTTGCGCGCTGCTCGCCTTCAGTGCCATACAGAACAACGACAAGGTCGGGGCGATCATGTTCTCCGACGACGTCGAGGAATACATTCCGCCGGACAAAGGGCGCCGGCACGTCCTGCACGTCATCCGCAACATTCTCTTCCACCAGCCGAAGGGGCGAGGCACCGATATCGGTAGCGCCCTGGACTACCTGCTGCGCGTGACGCGGCGGAGGGCGATTGTGTTCCTGTTGAGCGACTTTCTATCCGGTGACTATTCGAGATCGCTGGCCATGGCCGCCAGCAAGTTCGATCTGGTAGCGGTCAAGATCGGCGATCACCGCGAGGCGGACCTCGAAGGAGCGCGCCTGGTACGAATGTGGGACCAGGAGCGCGGCGTGGAGCGTACCGTGGATCTCGGCAGCCGGCGGGCGCGCGAGCGCTACCAGCGGCTGCTCGCCGAGCGCGACGGTCAACGGGAGGCGCTCTTCAAGCGTTACGGAATCGATCACATCGAGATCGACACCGGTTCCGATTTCATCCAGCCGCTCAGCGTATTCTTTCGCTCGCGGGCGAAACGGAGATGACGATCGTGGCACGTTTTGTACCGGATCCGCATGCCAGTCTCGGGGTGGGTGGGTCGCTTCCCACAAGGGTCCGGGCCGCGATGACGGTCACGGCGGCGCTCGTCGCCTGCGCGGCGGGATGGGCAGCGGGGCCCCCGGCGGTCGCTGGTGTGGGGCGTGCGGCGGGGCCTGCCGCGGGCGGCATACATATAGACACGCGGGTAACGGCGGATTCGGTGACCGTTGGAGAGCGCCTCCACGTTCGGTACAGGGCATCCTATCCGGAGTCGCTGGTCCTGCTGCCGCCGGAGTCCTTCGATACGGGAACTTGCCGCCTGGTATCTCTCGCGTGGCGAAACGACAAGGAGAAGGGAAGACGGGTCAAGGAGGCCCGTCTCACCGTGATGGCGGTCGATCTCGAGGCGGCTCGGGTGCCCGAGGCGGCATTTCATTTTCTGACCCCGGGTGGCGACACACTGGTCGCGTACGGCGAAGAGGTGTTCGTGCCCGTACGCGAAATGACCGGAGAGCGGGATGTGCCACAGCCGCTCAAACCGCAGTGGCGGGCGCCGCGGAGCTACTTTTATTTCTACGTTGCGGCGGCGGCCCTGGTGCTGGCAACTCTGGCGGTGTATCTGTTGCGGCGCCGCCGGCGCCCGGCCCGGGGAGCACCGCCGGAGCCGGAGATACCGGCCGACATAGCCGCCATGGAAGCCCTCGCTCGAATCGAGAAGATGCAACTCCTCGAGGCGGGCGAGTTCAAGCGATACTACACGCTGGTGGTCGATGCGGTCCGGCACTACCTGGAGCGGCGGTTCGGCGTACTCGCGATGGACCGCACGACAAGCGAGATCCTGTCCGATCTCGACATCGTCCGCGTGCACGTGGACGATCTGGAGCCGCTCTTGCAAGAGGCGGATCTCGTCAAGTTCGCGAAGTTCGAGCCGGACGCCGTCGCCGGCAGGACCGCGATGGACCGCGCGCGCGAGATCATCGTGCAAACGGCGGTGGCGCCGCAGGCGGCGGAGCCAGCGGTCTATCCGAACGCGGGGATCGCGGAATCCGATCCGGGAAAGAGCGCCGGGCCGCCCCGGCATGAATAAGGAGCAGGGATGTTTCGTTTTGCCCATCCTCAGGCGTTGTTTTTGCTGCTGTTGATACCGGCGGCCTGCCTGGTTCTTCGCGGCAGGAACCGGGGGCGCAGCGTGGCCTACTCGTCACTGGACCTGATAGAGGCGGCGGGTATGACCGCGTCGGCGTGGAAGAGGTGGCTGGTGCCGGTGCTCGGCATACTGGCTCTGGTACTGATCGTCGCCGGGGTCGCGGGGCCGCAGAACCGCCGCACGGGGGGCACGATCGAGTCCGAAGGGATCGACATCGTGCTGCTGCTGGACACGAGCAGCAGCATGCAGGCCCAGGACTTCAAGCCAAGGAACCGGCTGCACGTGGCCAAGGAGGTCGTCAAGAAGTTCATCACGCAGCGCAAGAACGATCGTATCGGCCTGGTGGTTTTTGCGGCGCAGTCGATCACGCAGTGCCCCCTGACCCTCGACTACGACATCCTCCAGGATCTCGTCGACCGCGTCGAGTTCGGTATGCTGGAAGACGGCACCGCGATCGGAACGGCGCTGGCGACGGCGTGCAACCGACTCAAGGACAGCAAGGCCAAGAGCCGGGTCGTCATTCTGCTCACGGACGGACGCAACAATATGGGGATCATCGCGCCGGTAACGGCGGCCGAGGTGGCGCAGTCGCTGGGCATCAAGGTGTACACCGTCGGCGTCGGGACCCGGGGACCGGTGCCGGTCCCCGTCGACGATCCGCTGTTCGGAAGACGCACGGTGCCGATGGAGATGGAACTCGACGAAGATACACTGAAAGAGATCGCACAGCTTACCGACGGCGAATACTTTCACGCGACAGCCGCGCGGGAATTGGCCGAGATATACGATCGGATCGATGAACTGGAGAAGACCAAGATCGAGTCGAAGACGTTCACCAGTTACACGGATCGTTTTGCTTACTTCGTGCTGCCCGCGCTCGCCTTGTTGCTGCTGCGGATGGGGTTGGACGAAAGCGTCTTGCGCAGGATCCCCTGACACGGCCGGCGGGCTTGCCGGCGACCCGCACGCCCGCGGCGGGAATCCGGAAACCGCAACCGGGCGCCGGGGTGACCTGGAAGAAGGCATCGAGGAACGACGATGGAATTTGCAGATCCAGAATGGTTGAGTGCCTTGTACGCGGTGCCATTTCTCGCGTGGCTTCTTATCTATGGGGCGCGGCGGCGGCGCAAGGAACTCCTGCGTTTTGCCGGTCCGCATCTGAGGGATTCGCTGGCCCCGGGGGCGAGCTGGCGAAAAACACTCCTCAAGAGCATCCTGAAGATCACGGGCTTTGCACTGCTGGTGCTCGCGCTGGCTCGCCCGCAGTTTGGCAAGCAGTTGGTCAAGCTGGAGCGAGAAGGAATCGACCTCGTTATCGCGCTCGATACTTCGCTCAGCATGATGGCGGAGGACATGAAACCCAACCGCCTGGAGCGCGCCAAGCAGGAAATCGTGGATCTGATCCGGGGACTCAAAGGCGATCGTGTAGGCCTGGTCGCGTTCGCGGGAGAGGCCTTCGTCCTTTGCCCGCTTACCGTCGACTACGACGCCGCGCTAATGTTTGTGCAGACGGCGGACGTCGATATTATCTCGCAACCGGGCACGGCTCTGGACAAGGCGATCGATACGAGCATAGCGCTGTTTGCGGAGAAGGCGAAGAGCGATCGGGTGGTCATCCTCGTAACGGATGGAGAGGGCCATGCCGGCGACCCGGTCGCATCCGCCCGCCGCGCGAACGACAAAAGTATTCGTATATACACGATTGGCATCGGCAATCCGGCTGGCGAGTTGATACCCCTGAGGGGAACGGACGGATCCGTCGCGGGGTACAAGAAGGACAAGACGGGAGAAACGGTACTCACGAGGCTCGATGAAAAGACGCTCCGCCTCGTATCCGACGCCAGCGGTGGAAAATTCCTGCCGGCCACCCGGCAGGGACTCGAACTGAAGGTTCTTTATCGCGAGATTTCGGGTATGCAGAAGACAACGATAGAGGGCGAATTCGTGGAGCGCAAAAGTGATCGCTTTACCTGGTTTCTTGCCGCGGCGTTCCTGTTGCTGGGGTTGGAGACGGTCGTCTCCCGGCGCGGATCGATGAGGAACCGCCGCAGACCCCTGCACACGGGGATCATGGGTGCCATTGTGCTCGTGGCGTTCCTTCCCGGCGCGGCGTGTGCGGGAAGCATCGACCGTGGCCGGGTCAAGGCGGGGAACGAATACTACGATGCCGGTGAGTACCAGAAAGCGCTGCTTCTGTATCGAGAGGCTATGGGCGATACGACGACACTGCCAAAGAGAGCGGAGGGTGTGCTCTATAACCAGGGCAACGCGCTGCACATGATGGGCAAGTACGAAGACGCCTTGAATCGATACAACAGAAGTTTTACGGAGGATAGCCTCAGCGCCGGGCGCGTATTCTACAACCGCGGCAATACGCTCGCGCGCATGGGCAAGCTCGGCGAGGCGATTGAATCCTACCTCCGGACGCTGCAGTACCTGCCGGACGACCGGGACGCACGACACAATCTCGAGCTGGCCCTGAAGCAGCAGCAACAGAACCAGCAACAGCAGCAGCAAAACAAACAGGATCAACAGAACAAATCGCAGGACCAGAACCAGGACCAGAGCGACCAGAAGCCTGGCGACCGCGACAAGGACCGGGAGTCGCAGGAGGGGCAACAGGGTTCCGACCAGGACCAACAGCAGCAACCGGACGCGAATGAAGAACAGCCTGACTCGTCGCAAGCGCCGTCCCCGTCTGAATCCGATTCAGCCCAGACCGACCCGCAGCAACAACAAGCCCGGAGCATCAAGCTCACCCGGGAAGACGCGCTTCGGATCCTGAAGCTGCTCGAAGAGCAGGAGAAGGAACTGCAGAAGGCAAAACGCAAGGCTGCGTTCAAGCGCGTCAGCCGTTCAGGAAAGGACTGGTGAGACCTTTGACAAGATGGCTGGTGGTGGTTTTCATCATGGCCGCGGTGCTGGGGGCCGGTCCGGCGGTGGCCGAAGACGTGACTATCACCGCGGTGCTCGAACCTTCCGTCGTTCCCGTTGGCAGCGAGGCCACGCTGGTCGTCGCGGTTCAGGGCAAGTTTCGCCGCTCGTCCCAGCCGGAGCTTCCCGTGCTCGACGAGTTCTCGGTCTACCAGGCAGGCACGTCGCAGAGCTTCAGCATTTCCAACGGCCAGAGAAGCTCTTCGCTCAAGTTTACGTACGTGGTTGTGCCCCGTAAGGAAGGTCATTACACGATCGCCCCCATTCGCTTCAAGGTCGGTAGTAAGGTCTATACCGCCGATCCGGTAAGCATCGAAGTCGTGGCATCTTCGAGCCAACTGCCACCGCCCGATACGCCGGGTGGACAACCGGAGCAGGTCAGCGATGACGCACATATTTTCATCAGAGCACGGGTGGACCGGGACACCGTCTACGTAAGCCAGCAGGTCACCTGGACGCTGGGGTTTTACACCGATGGCCGCCTCGATTTGTCGAAGAGTCCCTATTACTCGGCACCGTCGGCCGAAGGTTTCTGGGCGGAAGACTTGCCCCCGCAGAAAAACTACTACAAGATGATCGGCGGCCGGAAGTATCTGATCAACGAAATCAAGCGCGGGTTCTTTCCAACCGTGCCGGGCACGTACACGATAGGACCGGCGCGGGTGGACGTCGTGGTCGACGATTTTGCGGCGCGTTCCTTCGACGATTTCTTCCGGAGACCGTTCTCGTCCTTCGGTTTCGGCGACGCCAGGCGGCTTTCGACGGACGAAATACCGATCGTCGTGCTGCCGTTGCCCGTCGAGGGCAAGCCGGCCGACTTCTCGGGTCTGGTGGGGCGCAACCTCGAGATATCGCTCCGTGCCGACAAACAGGTGATTCGGGCCGGCGAGCCGGTCAACGTGACACTCGAGGTCAGCGGCGAGGGAAATTTCAAGACCATGGCGGCTCCCGTTCTCCCGCAGATCGACGGGTTCAAGATCTACGAGTCCGGTTCCAGCGCCGACCTTTTCAAACGAGACTACGTCGTCGCAGGGAGAAAACAGTCGAACTTCGTTCTCGTTCCCCGGAACGAGGGGCAGGCCGTCATTCCGCCCGTGAGATTGTCCTACTTCGACCCCATCGCAAAGGAGTACAAGAGTATCCGGTCAGCGTCGATATCGATGGAGATTAAACCGGCCGAGCAGCAGGAAGGGGGGCGGCAGGTTATTTTTGCCGGCTCTGGCGAGGACATCGAGGTACTCGGCAAGGACATCAACTTTATTCACCCGGTTCCCGCGACGTTGTCGTCAGCGGCCAGGGGTTTCTACCGCAGTGGCCTCTTTGCGGCTCTTCATGTCTTCCCGCTGCTGGCCGTTCTCGTTTCTCTCGCCTTCGAACGGAGGCGCAGGCGATGGCGGGACGACGTCTCGCTGGCCCGGTCCAGCCGCGCGGCACGGGAAGCCTCCAGAAAACTCAAGAAGGCAGCCGAATTGGACGGCAAAGGCCGCACGGAAGAAGCGTGCGGCATGATCTCGGGTGCGCTCCGCGAATACGTTGCCGACAAAATGAATCTGGCGGCATCGGGACTCACTTTCCCGGACCTCGACCGCTTTCTCCTGGAGTGTGGAACGGACGCGAAGGAGCGGGAGCGGTTCGGTGCGGTACTCAGAGCATGTGATAGCGTCCAGTACTCGCCGTCGGACGGAGCCGCCGGAGTTGCGGAGATGGTTCGCGAAGCGGCGGCCATAATGAAACACCTAGAGAAGAGGTACCTTTCGTGAGGATCATGCGCCGCTTCGGGCTTGTCACCGCGCTACTCTTGATCGCGTATGCGGCAGGAGGGGGACCACGGCGTGCGCGCGCCGAGGAGCCGGTGGCGGCGGAATCGGCGCGGGCGCTCTTCGCGAGGGCGAACGCGCTGTACGAGTCGGGGGACTATGCCGGCGCGATAGAAGCGTACACCGGAGTAATGGACGGCGGCGTCGTGGATGAAACGCTCTATTACAACCTGGGTAACGCTTATTACAAGACCAACGATCTGGGCAGGGCCGTGCTGTTCTACGAGAGGTCGGCGCGGCTGTCGCCGCGCGATCCGGACGTGAGAGAAAACCTGACTCTGGTCAGGACCCAACTCAAAGACAAGCAGTTCGTCGAGAACAAGAGTCGCCTGGCGCAGCGAATGATCTGGTTTCACGACAACCTGCGAACCGCCGAGATGTTGTCTTTTGCATCGCTGGCCTACCTGCTGTTGTGCACTCTGGCCGTGGTTTTCATTTTTCGCGAGACGCGGTTTGTCACGATCGTACATCACAGGCTGTCCGTCATTTCGCCGGGAAGATTGTTCGGTCTGACACTAACCCAGGAACTGCTCGCGGCCATCGCGTTACTGGTGATCCTGGTGGCGACGACGGGCTTTTCTTCGTATCTCAAGCTGCAGGAGGAAATGCGCCGCCCTGACGCAGTAGTGTTGGCCCGCGAGATACCTGTATTCGGCAGCCCGACGGAGGACGCGACCCTGCGGTTCAAGATTCACGAAGGAACAATGGTAACGGTGGGAGAGGCGCGTCGTGGTTGGGTGAGGATTCAGCTGCCGGGAGGGCTCTCGGGGTGGGTATCCGCCAATTCCGTCGAGCGGGTCTAGCGCTCCAGCGGCGCCGGCTACTCAAAGTCAATGACCAGTTCGGTGGCGCCGACCTGGATTCTGTCTCCCTGGTTGAGTGCTGCCTCCGCGATCCTCTCCTCATTGACCCAAGTCCCCGAGGAACTGTCGAGGTCCTTTATTACGTATTCGCCGCTTTCGTATGAGATTCTCGCGTGGTACCGGGAAACTTCCTCGTCTTTCAGCTCGATGTTGTTGTCGTGCTCGCGGCCGATGGTCATTGTCATCGGCACTAGCGGCAGCTTCTTGCCCGCACCGGGACCCTTGGTGATAATGAGGACGGGAAAGCCCCTGGGCTTCTCCCGCGTACCGACGCCCCCCCGCTTCTTTCCCCGGGTGGTCGCCGCGGGACCGGCCGGGGCCGACGAATCGGAGAGGGCCGCGAGCGGATCGTCGTCCGTGGCGGCCGTGGGCGCGTCCGGCGTATCGGTGTGGCGCCTGCCCTTGCCGCCTTTGTGGGTCTCTTCCTGAAACTCCTTCGACCACTCGCTCGTGTCCACGAGCCCCTGCATCTTGTTCACGCGCTTGCTGGGCTTGGCTCCGGACAGTACGAGCCCGTCGTCCGGCTCGGCGGGTGGTGGTGAGGCAGCGGGTATCTCGGGCGCGTCAACGGTGGGTGCTTCGGGTGCTTCCGGCGGTTGTGGCGGAGCGGCCGCGGCCGTGGGCTGTGGCGATGGGGCCGGTGCTTTCCGGGGAACGGTGGGGGCTGCCGGCTCGCCGGTATCCGGTGCCGGTGGCTTACCCTTCGCTGTGACCGGGGCCGGTGGCCTCGGCCTGGTGACGGGACCTGGGGGCGGCACTTTCGAAACCGGTTCCGCGGCGTCGGGAGTGGGTGCCTCGCCGGCGGCCGTCCGCGTCGTTTCGGCCGGCGGGGCCGCGTCCGGGTCGTCCAACTGCTGGTGAGTCTGCGCCAGGTGCTTTCTTCTCTCGGATAGCTCGTCCGATTGCCGGTGGACCGGATCCCGCAGCTTCGATAGTTCATTCTCGTCAAACTCGCCCACGCGGTGGCGAAGATCGAATTCCTGCAGCTGATCTTCGAGTGCGGCGACTTCCTCGTCGATCCTGGCCAGCTGGTCCTTGATCATACGGCGGGTCTTGTCTACCTCATCTTTCACGGGTTGGATCTCGTTCTCGAGTTCGCCCAACTGCTTCTCGTACTCGCCCCGGACCTTTTCGTAGATCGCTTCCTTGACCGATCCCTTTTCCGCATTGATTCTCTCCAGGCGCGCTTGCAATGTCTTGCGCTTTCCTACAAGCTCCTGATATTTTGCAAGATGCTTTTCCGTGCTCTGAGAGTTCTTCTTGTCCATCAATATCCTCCGGTGGAGTCTCCAATTGAAGACATTCTCTGGGCTTACGCGAAAACGGGTCGAATTTTCCCATCGACAGGGTTGACAGTACGACCGGCCGGACGCCGTTGTCAGGACCCCAACTCCGTGGATCTTCTGCGTAAAATATGCCAGATTGTTCCACCAGGAAGAAGTTTTTGGCATTTTTTAAGCGGCAGCGCGCTGCGGGACGGCGCGAATCATTGCCCTTGACTCGGTTTCGAGTCGAAGATAAGGTCAAGACACGTTGCGGGTCCAGGAAGGGACGAATGAAGCTCGATTCTTTTGAACTTACGGATGACGGCAAGGTTCGGCAAAACAACGAAGACGCCGTGGGGAAATGTGAGCCCAACGGCGAGACGGCGCAGGCGGAAAAAGGTTCCCTCTACGTGGTGGCGGACGGTATGGGAGGCCACCGCGGCGGCGAGATCGCCAGCAAATTGGCGGTCGATACGATTATCTCCTGGTACTACGCAAGCGAATCGGACGACGCCATCGAGGCGTTGCGCCAGTCGTTCATCAAGGCAAACGACGTAATCCATCGGAAATCCATCGCCGACGTCGAGCTATTCGGAATGGGTACGACATGTACGACGATGGTGCTCAAGCAGGGCGACGCTTTCTTCGCGCATGTCGGTGATTCGAGAGCGTACGTGCTCAGGGGCGGCAAGCTGAAGCAGGTGACGGAAGATCACTCGCTGGTCGGCGAAATGGTCCGGTCCGGCATTCTGTCCGACGAAGACGCGCAAAATCATCCCAAGCGCAACGTCATCACGCGCTCACTGGGGACGCAAGAGGAACTCGCGACGGATTTTCCGTCGTCTCCTTACAAGACCGCCGACGGTGACGTTTTTCTTCTGTGCTCCGATGGCCTGACTACGATGGTAACCGACGACGAAGTTGAGGCGATCCTCAAGGCGAATTCCCCCCGGAAAGCGTGCAAGGAACTGGTAGAACTGGCGAACAAGAAGGGCGGCAAGGACAACGTCACCGTCCAGATCGTGAAGATCGACAGCGCCCGCTGACCCGCGCGTGGCCACCGCCGCACCGGGCGCCACATCCCCCCTAGAGTTTGAGGGTTACACCCACGGCAAAGAGCGCGCCGCGGCCTATGTGCAGCGTGCCGAAGAGGTCCAATCGACCCTCCAGCTCGTAGCGCACGCCTCCCCTGAGCTCGGCATCCACGTCGGTATCCGAGATGTCCGGTTGGAGCGGGCCGCCTTCGACATCGATATTGTCGACGAGCAGATACGCGCCAACGTAGGGGACGAGCACTTTTCCGGAATCCAGTTTGAACGGGCTGCTGATGATACCGCCAATGGGCACACGGATCAGTGTAAAGTCGCCGTCACCGACAAACCCCACGCCGGCGTTGAGCGACAAGTCGAACGGTATCGCGGCCGTCTCTGGAAAGGCGGCCAGCTTGACGTCCACCCCGGCGCCTCCACGCGCGTCTCCGTCGACAAGGTCCAGCTGGACCTCCACGCCGACGTCGAAGTATTTCACAAGCCCCAGGCGCCCGAAACCACCGAGCCGGAAGAGGTCGTTCTCACCGACCGCCGCGTACGCGCCGGTGACCACGTTGTCCGGTGCAACGACGGGGGCGTTCGCAAACGTGTAAAAAACCTGCGAGAATGCGGGTGCGTGGCAGCACACGGACAGCACGACGACTACGATCACGACGATCCGTCTCAAGGATGACTCCTTTTCCCCCCGAGTGGTTTCTTGCCGGGCTTCGGGCTCGGCAAGTTATACAACCCCCGTTCCGGCCGCTCAAGCAAAAACTCCGTACCCCGCCGCCGCCGGCGCGCTCCCCCGTCCCGCGTGTGCCGCGGACGAGCGCGGTGGCCGTGATTGGGGGGGGGTGGCCCCTCGGCGCCGGTGGCGTAATTATTGCAACTAGCCCCGCGGGACATGGGATGCAGGTTTTTAACCTGTTGCGTAATAGTGCGTTACGCTGCGTTCCGTCGATGGGCGGGATACGGCGGCCGGAGAATCTTGCAAATGGCAATAGAAGTCCGCATAGACGGTTACGATTCGATGGAGCAGGTCGCCGTGGGCGGCATGGCGGCCGTTTACAAGGCCCGCAAGGTGTCCATCGGCAAAACCGTCGCCATCAAGGTGCTGTTTCCCTACCTGGCGAGCGACGAGAGCTTCATCAGCCGCTTCGAACGCGAGGCCCGATCGGCCGCCAAGGTCCAGCACGAGAACATCGTCAACGTCGTCGATTTCGGCGAGTCGGGCGGCTGCTACTACATCGTCATGGAGTACTACGAGGGCATGACGATCGCCGACCTCATCAAGGACTACGAGAGAATCCCCCTCGACATCGCGGTCTCGATCCTGCTGGATGTTTGCCTCGGGCTGGAGGCTGCGCACAACAAGGAAATCGTTCACCGGGACATCAAGCCCGCGAATATCATCTACACGCGGCAGGGCGGAATCAAGATTGCCGACTTCGGGCTGGCCAAGAAATCCGACGCGATGACCGTCGTCACCCAGCCCGGAAAAGTGCTCGGAACACCCGCCTACATGTCACCGGAACAGGCGGCGGGTGACAACGTTGGGCCGCAGAGCGACATCTTTTCGCTGGGCGTCGTGGCATACGAGTTGTTCTGTCAGAAACGCCCGTTCGAGGGAAAATCCTATTCGGAAGTGCTCGAGAAGATCCAGACCCACGATGTTCCATCACTCACCCACAAGAACCCTCTCATCCAGCCCGATTTCGAAAACATCGTCGCCAGGATGCTGGAGAAGGACGTCTCCCGGCGTTACGAGAGCATCGTCGATATCATTACCGACGTTGAAAAGGCGATGGAGAAGTTCGAGATCAAACGGGATCGCCGTCGCCTGCAGCGGTACATGAAGGACCCCGAGGCGTACGAGAAGGCCTACAAAGACAAGATGGTCGCCCGGTGTTTGTCACAGGGAACCTACTTCATGCAGAAGGGCAAGACCCACATCACCGATGCGGTACAGGAGTTCAAGCGGATCCTCTACCTCGATCCGACCAACGACCGCGCACGGAAACATCTCGCCAGGCTCATGGCAGAGTATCCCGACGAGAATTCGACCGTCGCCCTCGACAAAGCCGGGCTATCCAAAAAGGCAGACGGGGAGGACTCGAAATCCCGGATACGCGGCCGGGCGAAGGCGAAACCAACCCGGGGACGACCGCCCCGCCGCGCTGCCGGCTCGCGCCGCGGCCGGTTGGCGGCCCCGCTCATCGTCCTTGTTGCGGCCAGCGCCGCTTTCGGCGGCTGGTGGGGATGGACGGCGATTCGATCGAGCGGCAGCGCGAACGCCGCACCGGTCCTGTCCCCGCCCCCCCGCATGACGGTCAGCGAAGGGCAACACGTCAAATTCCGGATCGAGGTCGTCGACGCGGACGGCGATAAGGTACGTCTCTACAGCGACAACCTGCCCGACGGTGCAGACCTGTCCGCGGAGGGGGAATTTACGTGGAAGGTCGACTATTCGCAGGCCGGCACACACGAGCTCAGGTTCTTTGCCGACGACGGAAACGACGTGGCACAGGCGCAAACGCTGGTCGAGGTGGTGGACGAACCCGTTTCCCTGGACTTCAAGGCGATCGGCGGCGCAACCGCGCAGGTCGGCAAGAAACTGAACGTAAAACTGCAAGCGGCGAGCGCGTCCGGCCGGCCGGTGCAGTTCTCGCTCGAAGACGCGCCCGCCGGAATGGCGTTGAACGGCGATCGTATCGTCTGGACTCCCCGTAAGAACCAGGCGGGAACCCATCGCGTTCCCGTCCACGGCAGCGATGGAATCGCCAGCTCCGAGCAGACGCTGGTCGTCCAGGTCAAACCCGGGCAGCGGGCCCGGAGGAAGACGGGCACGGGTTCGGGCCGGCTGGATTGGGTGCTGCCGAAACTGGCCAACATCTACGTCGATGGAGACCTAAAGGTCCGTGAAGATACGTACCTGTCGATCCAGCTGCCCGCGGGGAAACACAAAGTGCGTGCGGAACTGCTCGACGGTGTGACGGCGTTCGAAGAAGTGGTGACGGTGAGAAAGGGTTCCAGGACCACGCTCGAGCCACCGAAGCTCGCCTACGGGAGGCTATCCGTGTACTTCCTCGGCGGTGTCGGCGAGTTGTGGTTCGACGGTCGCAAGTTCAAGCAGCAACCGCCCTTTACCGGCGCCGTCGTACCCGCGGGGCGCCATACGATTCTCTGCAACATGTTTCGGGAACAGGACTCACGCGAGGTGGGCGTCACGGTGAAAGAGGGCGTGGATACCGTTATCGAGTACGAAGTGGGAAGCGAACCC
This sequence comes from Candidatus Krumholzibacteriia bacterium, assembly GCA_046754105.1. Taxonomy (GTDB): domain Bacteria; phylum Krumholzibacteriota; class Krumholzibacteriia; order WVZY01; family WVZY01; genus JAZGDW01. The sequence goes on along the minus strand of JBHHVD010000001.1, from coordinate 96,122 downwards.
ACGGTGACATATGAAGAGCTGGATGGATGAAAACATTCCCGCGGTTCCTTGCTGACGGAGGTTTACCATGTTGAGGCAAAGCAGGGGTCTCAAGGTCGTATCGACGGTCGTCATGATCTGCTTCTTCGGTTTCCAGGCGACGTGCCTTTTCCCGCGCGAAGCGCTCGCCGGGGCGGACACCGATCTGAAACGAATTGAATACAAGTACTATTTTCGCGGCGACTACACAAAGGCCATCTCAGAGCTGCGTCAGTTCCTCGAGCGCGAGGACGTTGCAGACGAACAGGTCCGGGAGGCGCGGGAGTATCTGGCCGCGTCGCTGATCATGACGGGCGCGAGCGACGAGGGAAAAGCTCAGTTCCTGAAACTCCTGAAAAAAGACGGTGCCTACAAGGGCCCGGATCCGGGTGTTTTCAAATCGATCGTCGTCTCGACGTTCGACCAGGCCAAATCGGAATACGCCTCGGCGGTAATCCGCACCGCGCCGGACACCGGCATCACCAGTGCGGCCGATTCCAGTACCGAGGCCGCCGCGCCGGCGGGCAAACCGGTCTACAAGAAATGGTGGTTCTACGCGACCATGGGTGTCGTACTCCTCGCCATCGCGGGAGCGGCCTCTGGTGGGGGCGACAATGCGCCCCCCGCCGATACCGGCCGCGTGACCGTTGGCATACAAGTCCAGTAAATCGCGACGGAGGTCAAAGACATGTCCAAAAAGATTCTTGTACTAGCGGTCGCAATCAGCCTCGCCGCGGTGGGATGTTCGCTCTTGGAAAGCCCCGACGTGGAGGAGCACGGCGTGATCGTCCTGCGGCTCTCCGGCGGTGGGAGCGCAGCGGCCCCTATGGACGATGCCCTCGCACGTGCGCTGCCCACGGCGGATTCCGTCGTGGTAAAGGTCTACCGCCCGGGTACGGGCAGCCAGCCGGAAGCGACCAAGGGCGTAGCGCTGAACCCGCCCGCCGGCACGGCCCAGGTCCAGCTGACCGTCATCGCGGAGGCCGGCAAGCGTGTGGCGGTAGAGTTGTTTCAAGCCGGGCTCATGACCTTTTTCGGCGTCGACGAGGCGGTGGACGTGCTGAGAGACCAGAACACCAGCGTTTCGATCGTGGCCAGATCGTTCGTGTTACCGGCGTTCTGGCGGGATATCTCCGTCGTGGATGAAGGGACCACGTTCAATTTGATGTGGAACCGTACGCCCGGCGCGGGTTTCTACCGGTTTCAGGAAAGTCCGGTACCCGATTTCTCCGTTATCAGTTTTGAAGCGGGCCTGACGGACACGTTTACCCAGGTAAACGGAGGGGACCTGCCGGGCGGCGACTACTATTTTCGGGTGGCCGCCGAGAACATCTACACGCAGAGTGAGTTCGCGGAGCAATACGTTCACATCTATGCCGCTCCCGCGATCTCGGGAATCTCGGCACCGGAGGCCATGAGGAGCCAGGTGGTTCAGCTGACGGTATTCGGTGAGCATCTCGATTACCCCGGCACCCAGGTCTGGATCTTCGGCCGCGCGGCCAGCATCGTCACCGCGGCGACCGACCAGTTGCTCGTCCAGGTGCAGGTGCCGCTGAAAGGCACCTCTGACGTGGTTATGGTGGACAACGCTCTGGGCACCGCCTGGTCGGCCGATTACGTGCGCGTGCAGAACATCGCCTACATCACCGACGTCCAGGGTCAGGGAGATACGGCAGCGGCGGCGCTCTTCGAACAGGAGATCGAGTCGTACTGGGAAACCACCGGACAGGCGGCCGTACGCGTGCTGCCAAAGGATTTCGCCGTGAGCCCGGTGTTGTTCGACGTGGTCGTTATCGGCTGGGACGCGGCCCAGGACGTCACCGGCTGGCAGGGGGCATACCAGCCCCAGACCGATGCCATCGCGCAGAGTGGCACGATGGTGCTCGGTATAGGCGCCGGCGGGGCGTCCTATTTCGAGAATATCGGTCTGACACTTGGCTTCGGTGGTGCCCAGACCAGCTTTCAGTCGGGGCTCTACGTGGTCGACCCGGCCGACGACGTTTATAATCTGCCGAACCCGCTGAACGCCACCGCGGGGTCGCTTCTGGGCGTCTACACGCGCAACCTCGAGATGCTTTCCGTCCCGTTTTCCGGCAACAACAACGTGACCCCTTTCGCCGCCCGGGCACCGCTGATGCTCCTGCATCCCCTGGTCGAGGAAACCACCACCGTCGTCCTGGGAACGGCGACCAACCTTTTATGGGGTTTCAACGGCGTGGAGGTCAGCCCCGACAACCTGACGCAAGACGGCGCCTGGCTGTTGGAAAACGTGGTCGTCTACTTGCTGGGCAAGACTGCGGGGGGCGTCGTCGTCCCAGCCGCGCACCGTTAGTCACCGGCTTCCCCGTGGGTACTCGGTACCCACGGGTTTTTTCCACGTCCTCTGCAACTTCCACAATCACCAGCGGTATAATGAGTTGCGTCTTGACATTCGACGCGGAGTCCCGCATAATGCTCCGGTTCATTTTTTCTGCGAAAAGGAAGGTACATATGAGGTTCGGATCCAGGGAAATGTTGTTCGCGGGTGTCCTCGCAGCCCTGCTGCTGGGGTCTTGTGGCAAGTCCGAGGACGAGAGCGGTGGAGCAGTGGATCTGCAGGCCATCGCGAGGCGCGCCGGCGGCACGGTGACGCTGGAGGAAGAAGTGGCGTCCATCGCGGAAATGGCAGAGGCGGCCGGATACGAGAAGAAGATCTACGAGCCGTTCCCGGGTCAGGAGACGGGGGATAAAGGCCGCGTTCTCGTCTATGGGGGCAAGGGCGGCAAACCGCCGGGAGGGATCATCTACATCAACAAGAAGGGTTCGCAGGTGACCCACGGGTGGCACTGGTATTTCGCGGACATGGTGCCCGACAGCGTGGTGCCCGTCGAACTCAACGACGACGGATTGTGGGACGTCCGGGTAGTTGCGGGAAGCCGGGTCGTGTCCCTCGTCCAGGATGAATCGTTCAGCCTCATGGCCGGAGAGCGCGCGGACTGGATCGCGATGAACGGAACCGCCTCCGCGCCCCTTTCCGAAGGCGACGCGCTTTGGAAGGCGTTCGACGGCGACACGACGACGGCGTGGCGCTCGCCGGTCGCCGCACAGGGCAAGGCCTACGTGGATATCCCGTGTCCCTTCGGGGTCGTAGAAGGCGTTCTCAGCCTGCGGACGCTAGACGCGGGGCAACCAAAAAACTGCAAGCTCTATGCCGACGGCAAGGAGATCCAGCAGTTCGAGCTGGAGGCCAAAGCCGCCAAGCAAATGATTCAACTGGACCGGGGAGTGGTGGGCGCCCGGCAAATCCGACTCGAGTTCGCCTCGACACACGGAGGGGCAACGACGGTGGAAATCGCAGAGCTCGAACTCAAGTGATCGGTTGCGGGACTTTGTCCAGCACCGCGGTGGATTGTTCCTCGAGGGTTTGCAGGAATACCTTGACCACTTTGGGATCGAAGTTCGTTCCGGAGCAACGCTTCAGTTCCGCGACCGCCTCCTCGATGGTTCTTGCTTTGCGGTAGGGGCGGTCCGACGTCATCGCGTCCCATGTATCCGCGACGGCGACGATCCGCGAGATGAGGGGTATCTTCTGGCCCTTTAACCCGTCCGGGTAGCCCGATCCGTCGTAGGCCTCGTGGTGGTGGAGGATGAGCGGAACGATCGGGTGCATCTCACCCAACGCTCTCAACATACTCGCACCGACCTTGACGTGGTCCCGTACCCGCGCGATTTCTTCCTCGCTGAGCTTTCCCGGCCGGTTGAGGAGGTCGTCAGGTATGCCGATCTTGCCGATGTCGTGAAGCATCGACGTCAAATAGAGATGCTGCTTTTCCTTTGTGCTCAGCTGTAGTCTTTCCGCAATCAACAGGCAGTACCGCGTGACCCGTGCGGAGTGGCCGCTTGTGTAGGGGTCGCGCGCCTGGATGGCGCGTACCAGAGTCTCGACGGTGTTGAAGAACAGGTTGCGCATGTCGTCGTAGAGCCGCGCGTTGTCCAGAGCGATGCCGGCCTTGAGTGCCATGGCTGAGAGCAGCGAAAGGTCGTCCTTCGAGTACAGATTCGACTTGTCCGTCGAGTCCAGATAGATAATGCCGAGGACCTTTCCCCGGTTTAGCAGGGGCGCGCAAACAGCGCTTCTCACCTTGTAGTCGGCCACGCTCCTCGAATGCGCGAACCGCTCGTCGACGAGCGCGTCTTTTGAGATCAACGATTCTTTTTTCTCAACTGCCGTTTTCAAGATCGTCTTGCTGACAACGATTTCGGTGTCGGTGCCCGCCGAGCCCGGTGCCCGGCGCACGTACGGTACCGGCAGCCCGTTCTCCGCGTTGAGGAGGAATATGTACCCACGGGTCGAGGGTATAACTTCGGCGATGAGGTCCATGAAGTTCTCCAGCAGCTGTTTGAAATCTTCTATATCCCGCAGCACGCGGTCCGCGCGGTAGAGCACCTGCAGAGCCGAATACGACTTCGACAGGTCGTGGGCGGCCGTGGTCTCCAGGTCGTCGAGCAGGAGCTCGCGGTCCGGATTCTTGATGGTGATGGTCGCACCGCTGGCGATCGGATTGTCGATGGACACGGTCAGGTCCAGCGGAAGCTTGAAATCCGTCAGGGGCGTGGGAGCCGCGTCGATGACGATATCGATGTTGGCAACCGTGACCCGGTCGCCGGGGTGGACCCTGGATTTCTTGACTTTCTTGCCGTTGAGAAAGGTGCCGTTCGTGCTCTCCATGTCCTGGACGAAATATTCCCCATGCTCGGCGAACAGGACGGCATGAAACCGCGAGACGGCGGTACTGTTGATGAAGAGCTTGTTCTCTTTGTCGCGTCCGATGGTAAAGGGCAGTTCCTTGTCGGGGATCGACAGGGTCTCCTGCTTGCTCGGGCTGCGCACGATTGTAAGGTACAGCATACGTCGCTCCTGGCACCTTGGCGGGTGGAAATCCCCGGCGTCCGGTCCGGGAAGCCGTTCCCCTGCCGGACCTGTGCAGGTACAGCCCCCGTCGCCGATGACTCCGGGCGCCCCAGCCCTAACTGGCCTGCCGGAGGGGCCGATCGGCGCGCCACCTGCCAAGGGGGCACGGCCCCACCGGGACAGCACACTAGCAAGAATCAGGACAATTGCACCATCGGCAATCCGGCCCCGGCAATAAATTCATTAATAACAGGTTATGAGACCGGCAATCCGACGGCGCAGATCGCGGTACGCCATATATGGTAGGGGGGCGGTCGTGAGGCCGGTATGTTGTAGGTGCTCTTGCCGTGGCGGGCGCAGTCGAACCACGACAGTCGCGCATCGATCACCGTGTGGAGACGGCCGGATTAGAAAAGCGTCCATTCGCGGAGCACGGTGTGCCAGGGACCTGCCACTGCGACCCTCAGCAGCAGGCTGGCCACCACGAGGACGGCGCCCGCGTACATCAATCCGCGCACTACCCTCCGGTCCGAGGTCTCCGGCCCGGTCCGTACGACCCGCTCGTAGAACGGCAACGATGCCGGGACGAGCATGAGCAGGGCGGCTCCCAGGATGCTCGCCTGCCAGGGTGGGATGGCGACGAGCGCGATTTGAACGATGTTGAACGCGTACTTGAGAAGAAACAGAACTCCAAAAGCGGCATTTCCCAGTGCGACCGAAGCCACGACGAACGCGACCGCGCCCCCGCTGAGAAGCGCGCCGGCGAGAAAAACGGCGATACCCCACAGGAGGTAGGCGTAGTCCGCCGGCGGCGGGGCTCCGGGCGTGTTGAGCCATTGGGAAATACCCGTAACGCTCGCGTACGCGAAGACAACGCTCCTGCCCACCTGGTCGGGCACGAAAACGCCGACGACGACCGTTGTGGCGAACACAGCGACCGCCCATCGCACCGCCAACGCCAGGGCCAGGCGGTGTCGGCGGGCTCTCATCGCTGCGCCGAACGAGGGAAACACGGCGGCCACGTGCAAGAATGGGGAGAGCCATTTAAACCCGACGGCCGTCGATACGATTACGCTCAAAATGGTCAACACCACCATTGCGTTGCCGCTCGTCTCCAGGAGGGTCCGAGCCCGACCGGCACGACCCGGCGCAGGCGGCACCTCCGGTGTGGACTGGCCAGCAGGGGCATCATCTGTCTTGCGAAAGATCATTCGACCCCATTATGCCCCAAGAAGCTTCTGAATAACACCTTAAACCACGGAGTCGCTGCCGAATTGCGGCCGCCTCGCAACGAGCGCCGGGGCGCGCACCGGACAGCGGCGATGGCCGGGACGCCCGTCGTCCGGGACTCCTCTTTTTGAGGTTGCCCGGCGCAGGTCGAAGTGCTAATTTTCGGGGGAACCGTGCGCAGGTGTTCTCAACTTCGGATAGCAGAATCACCCCATCGTCCATAATCCAGTCGTGGCGGGAGTGGATGGATTGCACCCGAACCATGCCGGGGTTGGCGGTTCGCCCCCCCCGGGGATGGGCGAGCCGTACGTTAGTTAGGGGATCGAAAGGAGTCAGAAGATGAAATCGTTACGTTTGTTTTCGACGCTGGCAGCTGTGGTCATCGCCGCCGGACTGGCCGTGAACGTGTCGCACGCCGGCAAGGACAAGGACAAGAAGGAAGCCGGGCACAGTCACGAATACAGCGCCGAGCAGATGGCCGCCTACCAGGAAGCCATTTCTCCCGGCAGCCACCACAAGCAGCTGAAGAATCTCGTTGGCAAATGGAACGCCAAGATCATGATGTGGGAACGCCCGGGTGCCGAGGCCACGGTCTCGGAGGGAACCGCGGCTGCCGAGATGATCCTGGGCGGCCGGTTCGTCATGTCGCACATGTCGAGTGAGATGATGGGCATGCCGTTCAAAGGCGTGGGCATGGTCGGCTACGACAAGGTCACCAAGAAGCATACGAGCCTTTGGCTCGACAATATGGGCACCCAGATGCTCTACACCGAGGGCGATTGTGAGAACCACTGCAAGACGGAAACCCACTACGCCACGGTTACCGGCCCTCTTGGCAACCAGATGAAGGTCCGGTTCGTCAACAATATCATCGACGAGAACAAGCACACTTTCGAGTGGTACGTAATCGGAGACGGCGGCAACGAGTTCAAACAAATGGAGATTGTGTACACGCGCAGCTGATTTCCAACTCGACACGCCGGCTCCACGACAACAATGGGGAAGCCTCTCGCAGGCTTCCCCATTTGTTTTGCGGCAGCCGGTCCCCGCTCGCGACTACGTTATGGCGCCGGACTTGCCCACGATGCGGCGCAGAACACCCAACTGCCCCACGTGGTACGCCTCGTGGAACTGCAGGCCGCCGAGTGCGGACGCGACGGTCTCCTCGCCCATCTTGCGGTTCAGGGTCTCCTCCGAGATGTTCTCGAGCGCGCGGTTCAGGCGCTCCTGGGAGGTGTCGAAGTCGTCCAGCAGCCGGTCGAGGGGCGTGCTCGATCCCTCGCAGGTGATGGGTTCCGATCCTCGTTTGTAACGTTCGACATCCGTTTCGCTCATCACCGGTTCTTCCCCGAGGACCTTGAGTACCTCGTTGCGGTAGGCGACGATATGCCCCATGACCCAGTTCAGGCAGTTGCCGTGTTTCTCGGGCTGCACGAGGCTCTCGGCGTTGGAGACACCGTCAACGTTGGCGCATGCCACCTGATAAGTGTAACTATAGAGTTTCAACAAGAGGTTTTTCGGCACGCGAACTCCTTTCGTGTCCCGCCGAGCGTCAACACCTACGCCATCGCGGCGCGCGCTCGCCGCTGCTCCTTGACCAGGTACTCCGTGGGCGTGCCCACCGCGATGAGGTCCCACGGCAGGATTTCGTCGTCGCCGCGCGTGCGCCGCGCGTACCAATCGGGGTCGACCCGTGCCTCCTCGAACACCTCGCGCCACGCGCGCATGTCAAAGCATTCGCCCCATGCGTCCATCCGCAACCCGCGTTCCCGGCCCTTGATCAACACGTCCGCCAGCCGCCGGTCGCCTCTCGAAAATACGGCCTCGAGATAGCTCTCGTCGACATTGTGAAACTTCAGCTTCAAATACGAGGATCTGCTGCACGACCGGATGTAGGCCTGCTTTGCCAGGAGCTCCTCTGTTGTGTCCATGGCCTCCCACTGGAACGGGGTGTGGGGTTTGGGGATGTGGGAGGACATCGCCACGTTGATCCGTCCACGGCGGCGAAACTGCTTCTTGCGCAGACGACTTGCCTCGTCGCAAAGATCGATGATGCCCTTGAGGTCTTCCCGGGTCTCCGTGGGCACGCCGATCATGAAGTAAAACTTGATAAGGCGATAGCCCACCCTCCAGGCGGCCGCGGAGCCGCCTAGCAAGTCGCGGTTGAGAATCGGCTTGCGGATGATTTCGCGCAGGCGGTCCGTTGCCACTTCCGGAGCCATGGTCAGGCCGGACTTGCGAACGGTACTGACCAGGCCGGGGAGGTGCTCCAGCTCTCCCTTTACACGGAGGGAGGGCAGCGAGATGTTCACCCTGCGGGCGTCGAAACGCCTCGTGATCGCCGGGATCAGTTCTTCGATGCCCGGATAGTCCGCGGTCGACAAGCTGGTCAGGGAGATTTCGTCGTAGCCGGTGTTGCGGTACGTTTCCTCGCATAGCTCGATTATCCGGTCCGTGGTGCGGCGCTTGAGCGGCCGGTAGTGCTTGACCGCCTGGCAGAAACGGCACTGGTTGGGACACCCGCGCATGATCTCGACGTTGATGCGTTCGTGGACCACGGACACGTTCGGCACCACCGGTCTGGTCGGGTAGGGCGCGTTCTCGAAATCGCGGACAGAGGTCTTGGCGACGTACGGCGGCGCGGGTGGAATGTTTTCAATGCCGCGCACGGTACCGTCTTCGTTGTAGGAAACATCGTAGAGCGACGGGACGTACATGCCGGGGATCCGGCACAGGGCTTCATGAAGGGAGCGTCGGGGCAGGCCGCTTCGCCTCCACTCCTTGATCACATCCATCGTGGGATGGAGTACGTCCTCGGCGTCCCCCACCAGGACGGCGTCGAAGAATGGAGCCACCGGCTCCATAGCCAGGCTGATGGATCCTCCGCCCAGAACCACCGGGTCGCCACTCGAGCGGTCCTCCGTCCATACCGGGATACCACCGAGCTCGAGCATGTTCATGAAGTTCGTGAAACACAACTCGTACTGCATCGAGAACCCGATGACGTCGAACTCCGAGAGCGGCGTGCACGTCTCGAGCGTATGCAGCGGGATCTCGCGGCGGCGCAGCTGGTCTTCCATGTCGATCCAGGGAGCGAACACGCGCTCCGCCGCCGTGTCCTCGCGCTCGTTCAACATGTGATAGAGGATCTGCAACCCCAGATGTGACATGCCGATCGTGTAGGTGTCCGGAAAGGCCAGTGCCACTTTCAGGTCCACCGCTGCGTGGTCCTTGACCACGATATTGCGTTCGCCGCCCGCGTACTGTCCCGGGGTCTTGACCATGGGCAGGATCTGGTCGTGGACGATTGTGGAGATGCTGCGGTCGCTGCGCAATGGGTTCCTCCGGCCGTGTTTGGAGTTGGGTCTGAATGACAGTATAATGGATGGGCCGCCGCTGCGGAAACGAATTCGACGCGTGCCGCCGTCGGATGTCGCGACGGTTCAGGCCATGGAATCCGTAATGGTATGCGCCGCGGGCGCAGGTGAAGAAATGCCCGAGCTACCCGAACTGGAAACGATTGTACGCGTACTCCGCCCCCGGCTCCTCGACCGCCGTATCGTGCGGGCACGCCTTCGGCACAGGAGTTTGTACCGGCGGGGGAGTCTGCGCATGCCGTGGCTCGCCGGCCGCAGTGTCGATTCGGTGGAACGAATCGGCAAGAACGCGCTGCTGAGGCTTGGCCCATCGGGCCTCGTGGTGATCAACCTGGGAATGACGGGACGCTTGTGCGTGCAGTCGCGCGACGAAAACGGCTCCGGGCGAAGACACCTGCACGGGCGTTTCTATCTGGACAACGGGGAAGAGTTGCGATTCTACGATCCCAGACGTTTCGGCCACATCTTCATCGCGGAGCGGTGCGACTTCACCAGCGACCTTAACATCGGACCGGACCCGTTCGTCGCGACGGCACGATATCTCGGCAATCGTCTCCGGAATCGCCGAGCGCCGATCAAGGCACTCCTGCTGGACCAGGGGATACTGTCCGGGATCGGCAACATCTACGCGGACGAACTCCTGTTCTACTCGGGGATCGACCCGCGCACGCCGGGGCGCGGAGTCGCCGCGAAGTCGGCGCGGCTCCTGGCACGGGCGCGCTCGGTTCTCGGGCGGGCCATCGCGCGTGGGGGATCGACGATTCGGGACTATCGCGGCGCGGACGGCGCCAGCGGTAGCTTCCAGCATTTCCATGCCGTCTACGGGCGCGAGGGCGACGCTTGCCTCGAATGCGGCAACGCAATAGAGAGGATCGTGCTCGCCGGGCGCGGCACGCATTTCTGCCCCGTGTGCCAGCGCTAGTCCGTTCACCGAGCCCTAGCGGCTCTCGGTGAGCGTCTGACGGGGGTCGCTCGCGTCCCGCAACCCCTCGCCGAGAATGTTGTAGCCCGTTACCGTGACAAAGATCGCGAGACCGGGGATCGTAGCCAGCCACCACGCCACTTCGATGTACTCGCGGGCCAGCGATAGAATGCCTCCCCAACTCGCCGCCGGGGGTTGTACGCCAAAGCCCAGAAAGCTCAACGCCGCTTCTATCAGGATCGCGTTCGCTATGCCGAACGTGGCCGATACGAGTATCGGCGCCAGCGAGTTGGGCAGGATGTGACGAAAGATGATCTTGCGATCGCTGGCCCCCAGTGCCCTCGCCGCGTACGCGAAGTCCTGTTTCTTGAGGCGTAGAAACTCCCCCCTCGTATAACGAGCAATCGCCGTCCAGCGAGTGATTCCGATAACCACCATGATGTTGTAAATGCTCGGCGGCAGAAACGCGATAACCGCCAGGATGAGGAAGAACGACGGGAAACACATCACGACTTCAATTATTCTCGAAACGACGATGTCTACCATGCCGCCGTAAAACCCGGCCAGGGCGCCGGCGAGCAGGCCGATGAAGAGCGCGATCCCTACCGCTACAAAGCCCACCAGCAGTGAGACGGAAGCGCCGTGGATCATGCGGCTGGACACGTCACGGCCCAGATCGTCGGTGCCCATCCAGTGCCGGCGGCTCGGCGCCTGGAATCGTTCCGAGAGCGAGGTTTCGTAGGGCGAGTAGGGCACGGGGGGGTTCAGGATAGCGATCGCCGGGTCGTCGCGCAAATTGTCGTAATCAACACCTCTCAATTCCGGGTAGCGGAGGATCTTGTTCAGCGGAAACAGCTCCGCCACCGCGGGGAAATAGAGTCGCCCCTCGTATCTCATTATCAACGGCTTGTCGTTCGCCAGGGTGGGTGCCAGGTAGGAGACGGCGCAAAGCAAGAGAACGATATAGAGACCGGTCATGGCGAACCGGTCGCGCCGGAGCCTCTGCCAAAGGATGCCGGCCAGGCCCGCACTCTTGTCGGTGGCGCCGTCCACGCCGCCGGTTGTCTCCAGGCGATCACTCATACGAAATCCGCGGATCGATCCACGTGTACAACAGGTCTGCGATCAGCGTGCCCATCAAGACGAGCACCGATGTAACGAAGCTCAGACCCATTACCGTCGGATAGTCCCTTGCCATTACGGAATCGAAAAACAACGCTCCGATCCCGGGCCAACTGAATATGTATTCCAGGATGACGCTGCCGCTGATCAGCGTCGGCAGCAGGATGCCGAACAGGGTGACCAGGGGAATCAGTGTGTTCTTGAAAACGTGCTTGTAGACCACTCGATGATCATCCAGGCCTTTGGCGCGCGCGGTTCGAATGTAGTCCTGGTGGATGACCTCCAGGGTGGAACCCCGCACAAACCGCGAGAGAAAGGCCAAAGCCCCGTATGTCAAACATATCGTAGGCAGGATCATATGGAGAATGCGGTCCCACAAATAGGCGAAGAACCCGAGGTGTCGGGCTCCGAGGGATTCGATGCCTATAAAGGGAAGAACGTCGAGCTTGACTCCAAAGAAAAGAATCAAGAGAAGCGCCACCCAGAATTCGGGAAGGGAGTAGAGCATATACAGCACGGTCCCGCCGATCTTATCGAAGCGGGAATGCTGCCGGACCGCCGAGTACAGCCCGAACGGAATCGCCAGTACGAGCACCAACAGCAGCGATACACCGCCGAGCAGCAGCGTCGCCGGCAGGCGTTCGGTTATCTTTGTGATGACTGGGCGGTGATCCAGGAACGAATTTCCAAAGTCGAGCGTGAGCAGCCGCTTGAGCCACACCACGTACCGGGTGTGAAAGGGCTTGTCCAGCCCGTAGAGACGGAGCATTTCCTGATAGGCCTCCGGCGAGATGCGGGTACTCATCGTGCCTTCCTGCATCACGTCGACCGGATTGCCCGGAGCCAGTGAGATTATGAAAAACGTGATGAAGGTGATGCCGAGAAGGGTTGGAAACAAATATGCCAGACGGCGAAGGGTATAGATCAGCATACCGGGACGTGATGGGTTATTTTCTCGCTTCCATCATATCACTCTTGACATACCAGTAAATGCCGCCGGGATAGAATCGAAACGGCCCGCTGGGCGAAATAGCCACGTTGCCGATTCGATGATGGACGGGACGTTTCTCGGGAACGGAGTTGACAAAGGTGTACGGCGAATCCTCGTGTATCAACCGATGAACCTGGTGGTATAGCTCGTTGCGTTTGTCTTTGTCGAATTCGACCCGTGCCCGCTCGAGCAGCGTGTCCACCTCCGGGTTGTTATAAAACGCATGGTTCAAACCGATCGGCGGGACCTGTGTGGAGTGGAACGTGTCGTACAAATCCGGGTCGATGTCAAGCTGCCAGGCCAGAGCCGCGGCGTCGTATTCACCTTTGAACACCTTGTCGAAGAACGTCGCCGACTCGAGACGCCGAATCTTAACAATGATGCCCGCCTTTTCACACTGCTCCTGCAGCAGCTGAGCGAAGGACTGCCCGATACGACTTCCGGAAGTAACGTAGAACTCGAACTCGAAGTTCACGTCATCCTTCTCACGCACGCCGTCTCCGTTGTTATCGATCCAGCCGGCGTCCTCCAGCAACCGAACCGCGGCCTGCGGGTCGTAGGGATACGGTGCTACCGAATGATCGTAGGCGGGCGAGTTGATGTAAAACGGGCCGCTCACCGGTTTTGAGAACCCCGAATACAGGGTGGCGATGATTTCCTCGCGGTCGAACAGCATTGTCAGGGCCCTGCGAACGCGCTTGTCCTTGAACCAGATCGCGCGACAGTTCCAGGACAGATAGTTGTACTGCGGTACGTCGTAGTAGTTCATGTTGAATTTGTCGACGAACGCTTTGTCCCCACTCACTTGTTCCCACTGTTGTTGCCGCAAACGCATTTCGTCGAGCTGGCCCGTCTTCATGGCATTGAGCGCCACTGATCGGTCGGGAATCACGCGAAAAATGATACGGTCGAGGTACGCCTTGCGGCGGTAATAGTTATCGTTGCGTACCACGCTGATCATCCGCGACGTTTGCCACTCCTCGAACCGGAACGCTCCGCTGCCCACCGGGGCCCGGTTCGCCGGATTGGTCAGGAAATCGCCCTTTCCGTAGATATGTTTGGGGATCGGTGAGAGCTTCGTCAGCGCGTGGAGCGCGGGCGCATACGGTACAGACCAAACGAACACGATCGTCTTGTCATCGACCACTTCGACCTTATCGAGTTTGTTGAACCAACCCTCCTTGTTCACCGCCGGAACGGCCGGGTCTCGTATCTTGTCGACTGTAAACGCGACGTCCTCGGAGGTGATCGGCTCGCCGTCGTGCCAGAAAAGGCTGTCGCGCAGCTCGACGGTGATGCGCAGGTGGTCATCGCTGACCTTGACGCTCTTCGCGAGCACGGGCTGTATCTCCATTTTCGCGTCATAATCGAGGAGGTTATCGTAGAGGCAGCGCAGCACGTAATCCTCGTATACGGTCGTGTACAAGACCCAGTTTAGGGTCTTGCAATCCGCCTGCAAGTGCCGGATGACGGTACCTCCCGGGGTTGCCGCTTCCGTCGTGGTGCCGGCCGTGCCGGGCGTGGCTTGTTCGTCCCCGCCACCGCAGGCCGGCAGCGCCAGGCACAGGGCGAAGATCGCCGTCTGGATGCTTGGTGGAAGCCTCATTAGGATATCCTGATTGCGGCGTATCGTCCGGGCGCAAGCGCGGCGGAAACGGCGCATTCACCTTGAACTATTAAACATACGTGCTGCTTTGTAAAGCCAAAAGCCCCGGGGATGAGACGGCCGTCCACGGGCCGAAACCGGACGGAGGCGGTCACGCCGGACGGTTTTCTCCGCGCCGCGAGGCCAACATCGCGCTTCCAGCCCGGGGCCGTGTATGGTATAATTATTCGGCTAAAACTAAGGGCAAGGGCAGCTTGAGTCGCTACTACAACAGTGCAGCTTCCCTGCAATGGGGGTCCGCGCTCTCCGCGCGGGCAGGTTCGGATTGATTAACGCCCATCTGCGTCTGCAGCTTTTCGGAGGTGGATAGGTGGGCCAAGGGCATACTCTGCGTCTGATTTTACTACTGGTAGTCGCGATCACGGCGAGCGCCGTTGCGGCTTCTGCGGAGCCGTGCATTCTCGCCTACCCGGCGGGCCGCGTGAGCTTTCGGTTCGACCCCACACAATACGAGACCAAGGGCCCGGGCGATCCGCTTTTTGATCCCGCGTATTCGGTCGGGGGACTGATGTTGTGGGACAAGTTCGGCGAGCGCGTAGCCTTTGAGATTTACCAGGCGCCGGGGCTCGACGGATTTTCTCCTTCCACGTCGGGCCGAAATGAGTTCCTGTTCTTCGGCGCGGAAATGGCGCTCGTCATCGATGGTTTCGCGGACACGCCCCGCCAGTTGAGCGATGTCTTCGTTCAGTTCACACCTCGCCCCCTGGGCGTTCCGGCGGCGATCCAGGTCGACGGCGAGCCGGTCCAGGACCTCCGCTACCACCTCCCCCGCATCGTGGTATCGACGCCGACCGGCAACGGGTATTTTTCGGATAAGACGACGATCAATATCAAGTCCAGCGGCGTGCTACGGCTGGAGGTCGCCGTCTACCAGGACCGCAACGGCAACCGGATTCTGGACGGCGAGCGGTGCATAACCGTCATCATGGAAGACTTCACGATTCCGGTCGAGGAACGAACCTGGGGTGCCATAAAAGCCATGTACCGCGGGGAATGAAACCGGATGACCGGAGTCTCGCCGGATCAATCGGCGGACTTTGACACCAGGGCCACTATTTGTTTCTCCGACAACACCGAGTCCACGCGTTTTGCTTCCGCAAAGATCCTGTTCACGACTTCATCCGTTACGCGGACGTCGTGCTGTTCCAGCCAGTAGCGGACGTTGGATTTGCCGCTCATTGGACCGATTTCGATAATCTGCGTCAGTCCAAATTCGTCCGCCGGCACCGCGCTATACACTCGATTTGCCAGCCAGGCGTCGCCCTTCTTGAACGCCTTGATAATGGCGTCCGCGTGGACACCGGTCGCCGTCCGGAACGCATCGGCTCCGACGACCGGGTAGTTATCCGGAATCGGTACGTTGCACGCCTCCGAAACCGTGCGGCAGTACTCGGGCAGCCTCGTCAGGTCCTGGTCCAGTATCCCGAGCAATTTGAAGTTGACCATGAGCAGGTCGAGCGGCGTGTTGCCGACACGCTCTCCGATGCCGAGGGCGCAGCCGTGGATGCGGTCGGCGCCCGCGTAGTAAGCGGTCAGCGCATTGATGATGCTCAAGCCGCGATCCCGGTGGCCGTGCCAGTCGATTCCCACGTCGACACTCGTTTCATCGACCATTTCCTTTAGAAAACCGACGATTCTTCGCACGCCGGTCGGGGTTGCGTGCCCGACGGTATCGGCGATACAGACGCGTTCGACGCCGTTGTCGAGCGCCATCCGGTAGAGGCGGGTCAACGTCTCCGGCCGGGAGCGCGTCGTGTCCTCGGTAACGTACATTACCGGGACGTCGTTCTTGAGAGCGAAAGCGATGGCATCCTCGCTGGTTTTGAGCATGCGGTCCGCGTCCCAGCTTTCGGTCAGTTGCCGGATGGGGCTCGAGAACATGAACAGCGCCGCCTGGATCCGCAGCCCCGTCTTTTGGGAGATCTCGATAATGGGCGCGATGTCATTAACGATGGTCCGCGCGGCGCAGTAGGGGTACAGTCGCATCTTCGCCCGCGCGATCTCGGCGGCGAGGGCGAGCGTGCTGTTGAAGGCCTGTGGGCCGGCACCGGGTAACCCTATATCGGCGCTGTAAATGCCGAGATCCTCCATGAGGCGGAGGATCTTGATCTTGCTCTCTATGGCGGGGGTTGCCACCGACGGGGATTGGAGACCGTCGCGAAGCGTTTCGTCGTTGAGCTTGAGCGCGTGCTGGGGCGGCGCCTCCACCTCGTTCCAGTCGTAGATGAGGTCCTCTCTACGGAACCCGCTCATTTCCGGGTCCCCGGTCTTTGCAACGTCGTCATCATTGTTGTAAGCTAACAAACGACACCTGCCATTTCAACGCAATCAGTGAAAGGATCACCCGTTGAATCCGGGAGATTTCGACCGGGCGTGCGAATACCTCGCCCGCTGCGATCCGACCATGAGGCACCTCATCGCGGAAATCGGGCCGTGCCGGCTGAGGCGGGCAAGAAGTTATTTTGTTGCGCTGTTCGAATCGATCGTCTGGCAACAGCTCAGCTGGAAAGCGGCCTGTGCGATTCACAGGCGCCTGTTGAGAGCTATCGGCGGGCGCCATCCCAAGCCGGCCGACTTCCTGCGGGTTTCGAGCGCGCAACTCATCGCAGCCGGTCTCTCGCGGCGCAAGGCGGAGTACGTCGTCGAACTGGCGCGATACTTCGAATCCGATCGCTTTCCGCGCCGAGAGATAAGACGTCTCAGCGATGAGGAAATAGTGAGCGAGTTGACGCGCGTGCGAGGCATCGGCAGATGGAGCGCGGAGATGTTCCTCATATTCGGTTTGAACCGCCCCGACGTCTTTCCCCTGGGCGACCTGGGGCTGCGCAAGGCGATCGAGCGACACTACCGGCGCCCGGGGGACACGAATCTGGCGGAGATCACGGACCGCTGGCGACCCTACCGCACCGTAGCGACCTGGTATCTGTGGGCTGGTATGGACGGCGTACCCACGGCTGGAAGCGCCGGCTAGTGTCAATGGAGAAACCGCTCGCATTGCGTATGAATCGCCGTCGCGCGTATGTCCTGGCGGGATTGACCGTCTTCCTGATACTGCTCGTGTTCGTCCGTGTGGATCCGGAGCACCCCGCCGTCGCCAGGACTCTGGCCGTCGGCGTGTTGATGGCGATATTCTGGCTTACCGACGCGATACCGCTCGCCGTGACTGCACTGTTCCCGATCGCCCTCTTCCCCGCGCTGGGCATCATGAAGGGCAGGGAAGTGGCGCCGCTCTACCTCAACAACATTCTTTTTCTGTTCATCGGCGGGTTCATCATTGCGCTTGCCATGGAGCGCTGGAATCTTCACCGCCGCATTGCGCTCAAGGTCATCCTGGCCGTCGGCAAGAGCCCAAACCGGCTCCTCCTCGGTTTTATGCTGGGGAGCTGGCTGTTGTCGATGTGGATTTCAAATACGGCGACGGCGATGATGATGGTGCCGATCGTGGTCGCACTCCTCGTGAAGCTCGAGGAGACGGCCGCGGGCGACGTGAAAAAGCTCCAGGTCGCCCTCCTGCTCGGCGTCGCCTACGCGGCATCGATCGGTGGCATGGCCACGCTGGTAGGAACCGCCCCGAATTTGTCCCTGGCGAGAATCTATTCCATCTCGTTCCCGGAGGCCCGGGAGATTACGTTTCTCTCGTGGATGTCGCTCGGGCTGCCGGTTTCCGCGCTGCTCTTCCTGGTGACCTATGCCGTGCTCCGGCTTCGGTTGACCCGGCGCATCGCCTTCGGGGTGGATCCCGAGGTTCTCGAGCGGGAATACCGGGCCCTGGGACGGCCGTCCTTCGAGGAAAAAGTCGTCCTGGCCGCGTTCGCGCTCTTCGCGCTGTTGCTTGTGACGAGGGCTGATATCACGCTCGGCAACACGGTGCTGCACGGCTGGGCGTCACTGTTCGGGGACGTCTCGTTCATCGATGACGGCACGGTCGCCATCGCCGTCGCCCTGACACTCTTCCTGGTGCCCGCAAGGGGCAGGCCCGAGTTCATCATGGATCGAGGGATGGTGGCGAAGCTGCCGTGGGATATCGTCGTACTTCTTGGCGGCGGGTTCGCCCTGGCGAAGGGATTCCAGGAGTCGGGTCTGTCCGCCTACCTCGGCGGACAACTCGCCGCCCTGCAGGGGCTGCCGACGGTTCTGATGGTGCTGGCGGTGTGTGGTCTGATCACGTTCCTCACCGAGCTTACCTCCAACACGGCTACCACGCAGGTCGTGCTGCCGATCATTGCCTCGCTCAGCACGGTCATCGGCGTACCACCGCTGTTGCTCATGGCGCCGGCGACGCTTGCTGCCTCGTGCGCGTTCATGTTGCCGGTGGCAACGCCGCCGAACGCCATCGTGTTCGGCACCCGGCGCCTTACCGTTGCCGAGATGGCCGGCGCGGGGTTGTGGTTGAACCTGGCCGCGATCGTCGTGGTGACGCTGTTCATCTACCTGGCCGGCCGGTTCTTTATTTAAGGCCGCCGGCGCGGGCCGGGCTGTGCCCACGTTTGTTTCCCTCTACTCGTACAGGGCCTTGATGTGTCCCCACGTGGCGTCCTCGACCGGCACAACGCAGGGGATGACATTGATCGTATAATCAGTACGGTTGCCGAAGCGGCCGAAGACGCGATTCGGATTGCACGAGGAATCGACGTAGTCGGGAAATCCGGCCGGCTTGGCGCCCGCCACGTCCACCCCGTTTGCAATCCAGCTGATGCACGCGTTGGGAAAGCCGTTGAAGCGCCCGCTCCCCTCGATGTTTGACGTCGCGGACACCCTGACCCCGCCGATGAAGAGAACGGTGACGCGCTCGGTATACGTATCGATCACGCCGGAGTAGGTCGCGTCGCCGCCGTCCCAGGCCTCGCCCGCGCCGTTCATAAAGAACGCGCCTCCCAGGTAGACCTTCGACCAGATGATGGAGCCGTTTCCGGTTCCGCCCGTGTTGTCCTGGACGAGGTTGACGGAGACCAGCTGCGGGCAGGAAAAGAAATACTGCGTAGCGAGCGACGCTCCATTCCATGATTCCGTCGTCATCACGTTGCCGGGGGTGAGAAACTCACCCGCGTTCGCGAATGACTCCGCGTAGCGCCCAGCCATTACCTGACCCGCGGAGCTCTTGTACGTCCCCTGAATGGGTGCGCCGGCGCGGGACGAAACCGCCAACGCCGCGAAAACCGCCAAGAGCAACAAAATTTTTTTCGCAATTCTCATCGTTATCCTCCTGTCACCGAAAAGTGGCGTATTACCGCTATTCGTTGTAGAGGGCCTTGATCGCACCCCACGTGGATTCCTCGACGGGTACCGTGCATCCCAGGATGACCAGCGTAAACCCGTCCGAGGTACCCCAACTACCCATGGTCCGGGTCGACGAGCAGGTGAGCGGGTCTATAAAGCCCGGAAAATCCGCCGGCAGCGCCGCCGTATCGGTCGTGGCAAGTTCATCCTGGTTGGAAATCGAGAGGGACATGCACGCGTTGTTGAAGCCGACGAAAGGCCCCGCCTGGACATTGACGCTGCTTACGACTCCGACCACCTGGAAGTTCGAGAACGTCAGGGTTTTGACCTCCGAATATGACGTGTACGGCGCCATGTACGAGGGCTGCGACCCGTCACCCCACGGGCCGTTGCCGGCCAGGATGCAGAATCCGCCGGTGAAGGTGCCGGACCAGGTCTGCGTGCCGTTCCCGTTCACATCGACCGTGTCATCGATCAAACTCGGAGGAATCGCGAGCTCGGCACAGTACATCCACCACTGGGTTCCGAGCGTCAGCCCGTCCCACGAAAACTTGTCTGTCGTATTGCCCACGGATAAGGCGCCGTTCGGCGCGGTCCACGACACGCTGTAGCGTCCCGCCAGCATGGGGCCACCGAGGTCGGTCGACTGGTAGACGCCATTGATGGGCGGACCGGCGAGGGCCGGCATGGCGAGACACAGAACGAACAGGAGTCCGCTGACGGTTCTCATTGGACGATCTCCTTTCCGCCGACGACATCCTGTCATTCGGCGACTGGTTCTCTAGATCGAAATGTGGCTAGAAGGAATCTCGATGCCACCTTCTGCAACATGCGATTGCCCGCGCAGGAGTGGGAGCTGCGCGGACGATTTGAGGCTCGCAAACTTGTGGCACGGAGGAAGCGTATTATCCGACAAAACTTGACAAAAGTCAAGTTTCTCGACCAGAGTACGGGTGCCCGGTCGGCCGGGAAGCGGGTAACCAACTTGAAGATAATTGGTTGGCTAATACTGGTCGCGCGAGACGCGGACTACTTGCGGCCGCTCGCCCGCAGGGATCGCTCCCTGATTTCGCGGAACTCACTCCTGGCGCTCCACCTCGGATAGGCGTCGGCGGCGGCGATCATCATCCCGACGCGGAAGTACGCATTCAGGTCCTCGACGGCCCCGCTGAGGTTCCATTCCGGATCGAACTCGTCCTGCGGCTTGTGGTATCGGGTCCGCGTGTACTCGTCGCGGACCTTGCTGCCCCAGTCGCCGGGTCTGTCCACGAATTCGGTGCCGCTATCCGCGTACAGCGCGGGGACACCTTTCTTCGCAAAGGGGAAATGGTCGGAGCGATAGTAGTAGCCCTTCTCTGGTTCCGAGTCGGGCTTGAGGTAGCGGTTCTCGGCGCGGATGGCCCGGCCGAGGTATTGGTCGAGATCGGAGAAACCGTACCCGATCACGACGACGTCTTTCGTTCGGCCCCAGACGTTGAGTCCGTCGATATTGATCATGGCAACGGTGCTGGCCAGCGGGTAGAGCGGGTGTTCCGCGTAATGCTTCGATCCGAGGAGCCCGCTTTCTTCCCCCGTCGTATTGACGAAGAGTATCGAGCGGCGGGCCAGCCGTCTATTGGCTACGAACGCCCTCGCGATCTCCAGCGTGGCTGCGACACCTGTCGCGTTGTCCAGCGCGCCGTTGTAGATGGAGTCCCCCTGCGCCGGGTTGCCCATGCCGAGGTGGTCCCAGTGGGCGGTATAAATAATACACTCGTCCTTGAGCTTCGCGTCGGTACCTTCGAGACGTGCCACGAGATTATACGATCGAATATTGCGAAAGGTGCTTCGGATCGCGCATCGGGCGTTTATTCCCAGTGGAACCGGGCGGAATTCTCTCGACAACGCCGATTCGTACATGTGGGCCAGCTCGAGCCCGGCGCCCTCGAACACGCGCGTCGCGGACGGCGTGGTGATCCAGCTCTCCAGGGCACAACGATCCGCACCCTTCCCGGGACGCTCGATGTCAAACTGCTCGCCTGACCATGAATTTGACACGACTTCCCACGGGTAGCCGGCCGCCGCGTCCTCGTGGATCACGATCGCCCCGGCCGCTCCTTTCTCCGCCGCAATCTCGAACTTGTACGTCCAGCGACCGTAGTAGGTCATCGCGCGGCCGCCGAAAAGCGTTGTGTCGGGCAGCGGTGGGTCACCTACGAGCATAACGATGACCTTGCCCGCTACGTCTACGTCCTTGTAGTCGTTCCAGTCGTACTCGGGCGCGACGATCCCGTACCCCACGAACACCAGCTCCGCGTCGTCCACCGACACGTTTTCCTGTTTGCGAAGCGTCCAGCCCATGAAGTCCTCCATGTAGCGGAGCTCGACAACCCCGTCCCCGGATTCCAATCTCAACGGCGGCCGGTTGATCACGGTGGAGCCGATGAGCGGCACTTCCTGCAGGAAGGAGCCGTCCGGGTTGCCCGGTGACAGTCCCATCTCCCGGTACTGTTCGGCCAGGTAATCGAGCGTGAGAGCCTCTCCCTCGGAACCCGGCGAACGGCCTTCGAGCTCGTCCGCGGACAGGTACTCGATGTGCGTCCGGAGACGGTCGGCCGAGAACCCGGCCGCCATCGTCTCGATCGATTGGCGAGCGGGACCCGCAGAGGGGTGCTCCGCGGAGGAATCGTGCGGGTGACACGAGACCAGCGGTGCAGACATGAGGATCGCGAAAAAAAGCAGGGACCTGGGAGCTTTCATGGGTTCGTCCTTTTCCTGGCTGCGGCGAAGTGGGCGCGGCGTAAGACCGGTGATTTGCGCGCCCGAGTATAAAGGCGGATGGTAGGGTAAGTCAACATGCCACGATGCCGGGGGTGCGACCCATACGCTGTACGAGACGCCCAACGGGGCGGCGGCCTCGTGACGACGGGGCAATTGGCGCGCCACGGGCCCGCGGGCCCGTGTCTTGCCCGCTCGGGAGCCGCGAAGATGTTGAAGGGGGTCGCCTGCGAACGGTATACTGGTGGTCCGGCATGAACCCACACATAGGGGAAAACGGCATCAAGAAGTTGCGCTTGTATATATTCATGTTGGCGATTACGGCGGTATTCGTCCTCGCGGCGGGCGAGGTGACTCTGAGGTTGTTCAGCCCCGTGGAGTACCTTTCGCCCCGCTACAAGTACTCGCCCAGGTACGGGTTTGTGCTTTTCGAGAACACGCGCATGGTTCATTCCGTTCCCGGCAGGTACAAGTTTCATTACACGATCAACAAACAGGGTTACCGCGGTGACGCGGTCGAGCTGACGAGCCCTCCGCAAAAGCCGACAATCGTTACCCTCGGAGACTCGTACACGTTCGGCATGGGTGTCGACGACGGCGAGGAATATCCGCAGCGGCTGGCGAGAGAGCTGGACGGACGATACGACGTCGTCAACCTCGGAAACCCCGGCTGGGGGCTCACTCAGGAGGTGCGGCGTTACTACGATTTCGGCAGTTTGTTTCACCCCGAAATAGTCGTCTTGCAGTACTGCTCGAACGACCCCGAGGACAATTTCAACAACATGGTGACTCGCGTCGAGGACGGCCGGCTCGAGTTCGTCGACGGGGACGGCGGAATCAACTGGGCCAAGAAATACCTGTCACGCTCGATCATTCAGCGGTCGCAGCTCTACAATTTTTTTAGAAACCGCGTCTATCTCATGCTGAAGGCTACCAGGGTCAAACAGAAGGAACGTGAGTACGACACTCGCACCGATGGGGACGAAGTGCCGATGCAGGAGCGGTTCTACGCCGAGTTGTTGGGGCAGTTCGCGGCGGGTCTCAAGCGTGATGGGGCCGCGCTCGTGATGATCGCAGTCAACGAACAGCTGGATCGGCACCCGCACATCAAGAACACCGTGTTGGAAATGGACCGCCGGGGAGATCTCGACTATATCGAGGTGACGCCGTGGTTCGAAGGTGTGCGCGATTTCAACTCTGCGGAGGGCCACGTGTGGGGCGCCGTAGCGCATCGTATCATCGCAGCCGCGCTCGCGGACTCGATCCGGACGACGGAGGGAAACCGACCGTAGCCCGTGTTCTGGTGCTGCTACTCGGCAGGCCGTTCGTCATTGCACGGTACAAATCGTCGGCGGCACGCGCGGCGGCGACCGTCTGCTCTGCCCGGCGGGCCGGCGCGGCCACCGTGCATACGATGTGCGGCGGGCGGCGCTCACTTCAGAAGCCTCAACCCGTTCAGAATAACGAGGATGGCGCCCCCCTCGTTGATCAGCAGTCCGGACAGCAAATCGATCCGCCCGAAGAGCGCGGCGGGCACCAGAACTGCGATTACGAAGAGGGAAAAGAAGATATTCTGGTGGATGGTGCGCACCGTCCGGCGACCCAGCCCGAAGAGCCGGTGCAGGCGCGACAGATCGTCGGTGAGGAGCACGACATCGCCGGTTTCCATCGCCACGTCCGTGCCGGCCGCGCCCATCGCAACGCCGATGTCGGCCACGGCCATGGCGGGGGCGTCGTTGATGCCGTCTCCCACCATCATCACGGCGCCGACGGTGCCCTGGATCTCGGTCACGGCGCGGATCTTGTCTTGCGGCAGGAGCTCCGAGCGGTAACGACCGATACCCGCGGAGAGTGCCACCGCCGCGGCCGTGCCTGCCGTATCCCCGGTCAGCATGGTGACCCGCAGCCCGCGCGCCTTGAGCCGGGCCACCGAGTCCCGGGACTCGAGCTTCAACGAATCGGAAATGGCGAACACGCCCAGCACGCTCTGCCGCGTGCCGAAAATGACGGGCGTGTGCGCTTGCGACTCGAAGTCCGCGATGGCCGCTGCCAGTCCGCCGAGGGCGACGCGCGCCTCCTCGAAAAACCTTCGATTGCCCAGGAGGTACTCGTGCCCGTCGACACGCGCGCGGACACCACGGCCGGGGACGGCTTCGAAATCAGACACCTTCCGGTCGCGGTACACGTCCGATTCCCTCGCCCTGCGGACGATGGCCTCTCCGAGGGGGTGTTCCGACATGGATTCCATCGAAGCGGCCAGCGACAGGATTTCCTCTCCCGATGCGCCGTCGCCGGTGACGACGTGTTGCAACGAAGGCCTGCCGATGGTGAGCGTGCCGGTCTTGTCGAAGGCCACGACCTTTATTCGTGCCGTCTTCTCCAGGTAGAGACCGCCCTTCATCAAGATACCGTGACGGGCCGCGTTGCCGACGGCCGCAACGACGGCCACGGGCACCGACAGAGCGATCCCGCACGAACACGATACGACAAACACCACGAGCGCCCGGTAGATCCAATCCTGCCAGGCGGCGCCGAAGAGCAGAGGCGGCACCACGGCCACGATCGCACCCAGCAGGAACATCACCGGTGTGTAAACGCGCGAGAACCGTTCGCCGAAGAGCTGGTAGCGCGACTTCCTGGTTTGCGCTTCTTCGACGGAGTGGATGATCCTGGCGAGGGTCGTGTCCTCCACCTCCTTGTCGACGCGGGCGGTGAACGAACCCTGCTGGTTCATCGTGCCGGCGAACACTCGCCGCCCGCCGGTCTTGCGCAGCGGCACCGGTTCGCCGGTGACCGCCGATTCGTCGACGTAGGACTCGCCGTCGATCACCGTGCCGTCTACCGGGATCTTTTCCCCCGGGCGAACGCGCACCGTATCGCCCACCCGCAGGTCTTTCGTCGCCACGAGCGACTCGTTCCTTCCCCGAATGACCAGGGCCTCCCTGGGCATCAGCTGGACAAACGACTTGATCGCTCCTCTCGCCTTGCGGACGACGAAGGTCTCCAGCACGTTACCCAGCGAGTACACGACGACGAGGACCGCAGCCTCCGCCCACAAGTCCAGGCCCACCGCGCCGACCACACCCAGTATGAGCAGGGTATTGATGTTCATGGAAAAGGACCGTGCCGCCGAGAGACCGGATCGAACCGGGTAAAAACCGCCGGCCGCAATGCCGAGCGCGTAGAGTGATCGGGCGATCCACACGTGGGCGCCCGCCGCCGCGGTGATCAGACCCGCGCCGGTAAGGAGCCCCGAGAGCACGAGCAGGAGGACGCGGCGTTCACGCCACCACGCGGGCCGCGGATGCCGCCGGTCGGCGGCGAGCGCCTTCATCCCCGTTTCGGCAACCGACTTGATGATGCTCTGTGGGGACAGCCGGCCCGGGTCGTATTCCACGCGCAGTACCTGGCTGACGATGTTGACGTCGCACGCGCGGACGCCGCCGAGCGCGCGCATTTTCTTCTCGATGAGGGCCTGGTCATCGTTGCAGCACAGGCCCTCGATATCGAATTGTACGGTTATGGAATTTTCGGGCATGATCGATTCCAGGGTTCCGGGCAGCAGGCGGGGAGTTTTCGGAGGAAAACTACTCCTCGGCGTGCTTTAATCCTTCACGGAAGAGGTTGTGAATGTGCTCGTCGTCCAGCGAGTAGTAGGTGCTCTTGCCCGCCTTCCTGAATCTCACGAGCTTCATGTGGCGGAGAAGTCGCAGCTGGTGCGAGATGGACGAACTGGAACGGCCGAGCAGATTGGCGAGGTCACACACGCACAACTCCCGCACGGAGAGCGCGTAGAGTATCCGCACCCGGGTGGGGTCAGAGAGCGCCTTGAAGATCTCGGCCATCGAATGAAACACCGCTTGCGGTTTCATCACGGCCCGCACCGCGGCCACCCGGACCTCGTCGACAAACGGCACTTCACACGTGTCGGTGGAGCTTTCTATCTTCTTGTTTTTTATTAGGTTATCCATCGATTGTCCCTGTGGAGAACAGTTTAACATATGAACAGCTGTTCAATCGTTAGTATAGCCTGCAACCCCGGGACTGTCAATGGCCCAATCCGAAGATAGAAAAAGCCCCGTACGCCTCCGGGTGCTTTACGAGGACAACCACCTGCTCGGTGTGGAAAAGCCGGCCGGGGTCCTGGTCCAGGGGGACAGGACGGGGGACCCTACCCTGCTCGAAGCGGGGAGGGCATACCTCAAGCAGAAGTATGACAAGCCGGGTAACGTGTTCCTGGGGCTGGTGCACCGGATCGACCGGCCGGTGTCCGGGGTCGTTCTTTTCGCCCGTACGTCGAAAGCAGCGTCGCGCCTGACCCGCGAGTTTCAAATGCGGCGGGTTGAAAAAACGTATCTTGCGGTCGTGGTCGGCCGCGTGGCGGCGAACGAGGGACGACTCGAAGCGTTCATCAAGAGGACCCACTTGAAGTCACGTATCGAGTCCGGGCCGGGTGCCGACGCCAAACCGTCCGTTCTCTCCTACCGGGTGCTCGAGCGGAAGCGCGACCACACCCTGCTCGAGGTCACACCCGGCACGGGGCGTCATCACCAGATCCGCCTGCAACTGGCCGACATGGGACATCCGGTCGCGGGGGACCTCAAGTACGGCGCCCGCGAGCCGATTCCCGGGCGGTCCATCGCACTCCATGCCGCCGTCCTCACCGTCCAGCACCCCACCCGCGACATGCAGGTTCGATTAGCGGCCGCCCCGCCGCGGTCGCAGCCCTGGCGGGGCTTCATGCCTGCCATCGAAAACCATTTTCGATGAGGTGTAGCACCGCCCCTTCCCTCACGCCGCCCGGGTCTATCCGCAGCACGCGTTTGCCCGTGCCACGCAAAAACTCGCGGATCAGGGCGAGACCGGCGGGTATTATATCGGCCCGGTCCGGTTCGAGACCCGGGAGTTGTCTCCGTGCTGCGACCGACATCGCCAGCAGACGCCGCAGCAACGTGGACACGTCACCCACGCGCACGGTCGTTCCCGCACGGAAAGGATCGCCGCCGGTAAGCCCGGCGGCCGTCGTCACGGCTCCGCCCGACGCGACCATCTCCAGCCCGCCGGGAGGGCAGCGATCGACGGCCATGCTGCGGAATGCCGATTCGACTCTGGAGCGGATGTGTCTTTCCATCGCGGAAAACTCGTTCGGCGCGACCGGATCGCTCGCCAGAAAGCGCTCGGTCAGATGAAGGGCGCCGAGTGGAAGGGAGCGCGTGCACACGACCCGGCCACTCACGGCGAGGACCACTTCCGTCGAACCACCGCCGACGTCGACCAGCACGGCCGCCGGTTTCGATAAACGCAACCCGTGCCGCGCGCTCCGGAACGCAAGGTGGGCCTCTTCCCGTCCGGTGAGAATCTTCAGGGGACATCCGAGGGCGCCCCGCAGGCGGCGAGTGGCACGTGCTGTCAACCGCGCCTTGCGCAGCGCGTAGGTGCCGAATGCAAAACGGTGCTTGCAAGTCGTAACGTGTTTCTGGAACTTGCCAATGGCGCGGGCGGTGTCCTCGACGGCGCGGGCTGAGAGCTTTCCACCCCGGCCCAGTCCGCGCCCGATGCGCGTGGTTCGTCTCGAAAAGTGGAGGACGCGAAAACTACCTCCGCCCGTCTCCTGCGCCACCACGAGTTTGGTTGAGTTGGTGCCAATCTCGATGACGGCGATACGCGGCGCGTCTGCCCGGGGTCTCATTGGCCGTCCGATTCCAATGACCGGATTTCACTCTCTATCGAGGAGTTGCCGGGATCGACCTCCCTGGCCCGGCTGTAATACTCGAGCGCCTTTTGCGTGCTCCCCGCGCGACGGTGGACCCTGGCCTGGCCCAGCAGCGCGCTTACCAGACCCGTGCGGGCTCCCGCCGTTTGCGGGGCGGCCGTGAGGATCTGCCCGTAGAGACGGATCGCGTCCCGGAAGCGGCTCACCTGTACGTAGCAGTCGGCGAGACAGACGTTGGCCATCGCGGTGAAGCGATCGTCGCCCCCCACGCGTTCCAGGTAATCGATGGCGCGCGCGCAGTTTCCCTGCGACCAGTAGAGCCGTCCGAGATTGTAGATGACGTTGCGCGAGATGAGCTCGAAACCCGGCAGTCGGTACGCGCGATATGTCCGCAGCGCTTCCTCGTACTCACGAATGGCGTTTCGCGGGTCGTCCATCTTCAGGTACGCGTTACCGAGCGTGTAGTGGGGAATCGACAGGGCATGCACCTTGTTTTCGCGAAAGCGGGTAAATTCGAGATCGACGGCGAGGAAACAAAGCACGAGCAGGATTGCCCCTTTTACGCCCGCAGCGCCGCCCGCGCGGACGGTGTGCCACAGGTACGAGGCCGCGTAGGCTGCGAAAACGATCAACACCGGCACGACCGGCAGCCGGAACCTCGCGTTGACGAAAAACGCAACGACGCCCAGCATATAACTGATAACAAACAGATGGAGCATCCACAAACCGGGCCGCTTTCCCCACAAGAGGATTCCGCCCAGGATGCCCAGGGGCGCGACGAGCCAGAACCCCGGCAGCGGCACTTTTCCCATTCCCGATTGATGCCAGAAGAAATAAACCGACTTGTTGTTGGATCGCTCGCCTCCGGCCCAGAACATGTAGAATTTCTTCGCGAGCAGCGGCAGCGACTTCCCCGGTGAGGAGAGGATGAAGCCGAATCCCTTTCGGAAATAGTAGTTGGATACCTGCGATGGTTTCAGGGGTCTCCCCCGGTCCTTCTCGGCGAGGCGGATCGCGTCCTCGTAGCCTCCCCACCAGTCCCATCTCGTTCCCGGGACGATGGCGGTGGCGCCGTCGGAGCCGGGATTGTTGCCGATATAGAAATTCACGCCTCCCTGGGAGGCAATGGGGACGAAATCCCGCCCGACGACGTAGTTTCGGATCAGTACCGGCGTGATTACGATGGCAGCTCCCGCGTACACGAGCAGGCTCCGCCGCAGCCAGCGATGTGACGCCGCGGCTCCCCCGTTGCGCCCCCCCAGATGAATCGCGAGCGGCACGACGGGCAGAAAAACCAGCACGCTCGGACGCGCGATGGCGGACAGCCCCAGCACGAGACCGGCGATGACGGGCACGGCAGCACCGCCGGGCCGTCCGGTCAGGAGCAGGAGCGCGAGCATGTTGAGAAACATGACGAGGGTGACGATCAGCAGGTCGCCTTCGAAATAGAGAAACGGCCAGTAGAGCGCCGCGGTGGCGCCGGCGAGCAGCGAGATATTGCGGGTGAAAAACCGGCGGGAAAGCAGGTAGGCGAGCACCGCCGTGCCGGTGCCGATCAGATGCTGGCACAACAGCGCAAACGCGATACTCGAACCGGAAACCTTGTAGAGCAGAGCCAGAAAATAGGGGTAGAGCGGCGCGCGGAAAAAAACCTCCGTGCCCCGGAAATTCCCGCCCAGAATATCCGTGGCCCACTGGTGATGGTAAAGCCCGTCCATGATCGGGTTGAAGAAGAGAGGATTGTTTGCCCGGCTGAGAAAGAAGAAAACAAGGCGTACCGCAAGCGCCAGCCCCGCGACGATGGCGACGTTCCGGCCGTCGGCGCGGCCGAAGCCGGCCGGCGGATCGAGCCCGTCGAACGGCGCCGCTGCGGCCGCCCGTGCGGCCTGCTTCCTTTTTCTGGATCGTTTTGCCACCGTCGGGTCTCCCGCCGCTACCGGCCGCTCTCCAACTCCTGCAACTCCTTGGCAAGCCCGCGGTCACCCGGATAGAGCGATCGCAGCCTGCGAACGATCTCGTCGGTCTTGCCCGGCTCGCCGAGCTTCTTGTACACCCTCGCCATCCCGACGAGCCCCTGCCGGTCGTCCGGGGTCGTGCTCAGTATTCGCAAGTACGTGGCTTGCGCCTCCTGCAAACGTCCCGTGTTCAGATAGCTGTCGGCGAGGATGTGCCGCGTGCTGCGCGCGGCCGCCTCCTCATTTTGGATGCGCTCGAGGGCCGGTATGGCCCTCGAATAGAGACCCTTTTCCCAGTACAGGACACCGAGGTTGTAGTCGACGATGTCTGATATCTGGCCGTATCCGCGGGTCGGATATTTTTCCTGGACGCCGCGGGCCTTTTCGAACGCCCCCAGGGCGGAGTTGTCCTTGTCCATCTTGAGGTAGGCGGTGCCCAGTTCGTACCAGGATACCGCTTCATCCAGAGCGCGAACCCCTCGGAAGGCCACGTAGTCATAATTCACAAAGAGGCCGCACGCCACGAGAACCCCGATCGATTTCCATAGCGTCCCACGGTCGTAACGAAACGCGTGGAACAGGTAGCACATCGCATATGCGGCAAAAATCATCAGGACCGGCGCGACCGGTAGCCGGAAACGGGCGTTGACGAAGAACGCCACGACACCGACCATATAACTGATGACAAAGAGATAGAGCAATGACAGTTCCCGCCGCTGCCGCCACAACACCACGCCCCCCATCAGCGCCAGTGGTCCGATCAGCCAGAACCCGGGCAGCGGCAACTTACCCAGGCCGAATCGGCGCCAGAAGAACTGGACATACTGGTTGTTGGACCGCTCCACACCGGCCCAGAAAAAATAGAGCTTCTTGAAGGCAAGTGATGCGGATTCGACCGGTGATCCAAAGACAAAACCAAAACCCTTCTTGAAGTAATAATTGGAGACCTCGGACGGCTTCATCCGCCGGCCGACATCACGCTCGGCGAGTTCGATCGCACCGTGAAACGTCCCGTACAGGTCGGCCCTCGCCCCAGGTACGACCGCCTGGCTGCCGTTGGACAGCGGGTTGTTGCCGATAAAAAAGTTCACTCCCCCTTGGGAAGCGATCGGCACCACGTCGCGGCCGACGACGTAGTTTCTTACGAGGACGGGTGTTACGACGGCCACTATCCCTGCGAGCACGACGGCGCTTCGCCTTCGCCACGGCTGGTTGGCTGCTTCCGCGGCATGCGCGGCGGAGCGCCGTGTGAGATAGAGCACCAGCGGAATCAACGGAGCGACAATCAGAATACTCGGACGCGCCACGGCCGACAGGCCGAACACCGCTCCGGCCGCCAGGAGTAACCCGAAGCGCGGTCGGCGTATGGACATTTGGAGCAGCAGCAGTGCAAGCAGGTCGAGAAACACGATCATCGTGACGATGAGCAGGCTCCCCTCGAAATAGACCAGCGGCCAGTAGAGCGCGGCCAGCGAACCCGACAAGACAGCCACGCGGGCCGTGAAGAACTCCCGCGACAGCAGGTAGACGAGAACGACGCTCAGCGCGCCGGTCACGTGCTGGCACAGCACGGCGAAGGCGATACTGGAGCCGCTCAGCTTGTAGAGGAGTGCGAGTGTGTACGGGTAGAGCGGCGCGCGAAAAAACACCTCCTGGCCCCAGAAATCCCCGGACAAAATCTTCCCCGCCCACTGGTGATGAAAGAGAGAGTCGAGGATTGGGTAGTAGAAGAGGGGGTTGCCGTGACGGTTGACGAAAAAATACGCGAGGCGGAGCACCAGCGCCGCGACGAACAAAATCGCCAGTACTCGTATTTCGCCCCGGTGGAACGGCTGTCTTGCCCGCAGCCTCTGAGAGGCGTCCGGCCGTGGAGACGCGGCAACACGGCCGCTGCGGCGCTTCTTTTTGCGCTCTGACTTTCCCATAAGTCAACGTATTCTAGCGGAATAAGTGGTTGGTTTCAAATTGGAACGCTTCCTGCTGTTCCGTTGGGGTGGTTTAGTAACACGTTGCCAATAAGGGGCTTGCAAACCACTACGCCCGGTTTGCTGTGCAAAATAGCTCAGGAGTCATGCAAAGGTAACCGATGCCGCACGACACGACGAGTAACAAGGAAATACGATTCCCCCTTACGAACCTCAACGAGCAACTCCTCGCCTTCGTGAGGATTGCCAACACGATGATCGAGGCGAACGACCTCGAGCAGATTCTGTCCTCTATCACGCGCGAAGTCGGGCGTGTAATCGACTTCGATCGGTCGAGCGTTGCCTTTTTGACACCGGGCAAGGACGCGCTCATCCTCCGCAGTATCCATAAGGGCTCCGATAAAGAGGAAAAATTCGGAGACGGGCGCGAGATACCCATAAACAAGGATTCAGTCATTGGGTGGGTCGCGATTCACAACCAGCCCTTCGTGCGCCTGGACATTCGGGATCACGGTCAGTTCGAGGAAGTAGTGACCGAGGAGCCGCTGCGCAGCGATATGGTCGTGCCCTTGACGTTGAGGGGCGAGCTCATCGGCACTTTGAACGTCGGCAGCTACCGGCCCTATGCCTTCAGCGACAACGACCTGGAGGTGCTCCAGAACTGCGCGAGTTTCGCCAGCCTGGCCATCGAGCATACGCTCCTCCGGCTCGAGGCGCAGGAGCTGAGCCGGCGCTACAAGGTTCTGCTGGAGACGGCCAACGACATCATCATGACCGTCGATCGAAACACGGGACGGCTCATCGAAGTCAACCGCAAATGCCAGAGCGTGCTCGGGTATACCAAAAGGGAACTGCTCGACAGGTCGTATTTCGATCTCTTCGCGCAAGAGGACCAGTACCTGGCGCGCCGCGATTTCATAAACGTTCTGAGCGAGAAGGAAAGGGCGTTTCTGGACCGCCGGATGATCGGTCGAGACGGGGCGGTCATCTACGTGGACATAAACGCAAACCTCATCAAGTTCAAGGATGACCTGTTTATCCAGATGATCGCGCACAACGTGTCACAACGTCGTATGCTCGAGCAGCAAATTATTCATCAAAACAAGAATCTGCAGGAGGTCAACCGCAAGTTAACGCAGGTCGATCGGATGAAGAGCGAGTTTCTTGCCAACATCAGCCACGAGTTGCGAACACCGTTGAGCATCATCATCGCCTACACGGAATCGTTGAAGGATCCGGATCTGTCGGCCAAGAACCGCGACACCTTCCTCGAAGTCATCGAGGAGAACGGTGAGCAGCTGTTAATGTTGATCAACAACCTCCTGGATCTTTCGAAACTGGAGATATCCGCCCGCAGACTGACCATGTCTCTCTCACATATCCACGACGTTATCAGGTCCGTGTGGCCGCAGTTGGAGAGAAGAGCGAAGGATAAAGGCGTCCGGCTGACGTTGAAACCGGGGGGCAACTTGCCCGTGATGTATCTGGACAACACCCAGCTGCTGCAGGTTGTTACGTGCCTCATTCAGAATGCGGTGAAATTCACCGACCACGGGGGATCGGTAACGGTACGCACGGGGTCACGGAGGGGTGAGATTTACATGTCGGTAAAGGATACCGGGCCCGGTATCCGCACCGACAAGCTCAGTACGATCTTCGAGACCTTTCAGCAGCTGGATGGTTCGAGCTCGCGAAAATGGGGGGGGATGGGTATCGGGTTGGCCCTCGCCAAGCACATCGTCGAGCTGCACAAAGGCAGGTTGTCGGTCGAGAGCGAGTACGGCGAGGGAAGCACTTTCACCGTCGCGCTACCGGTGGACACGGAAGAACAGTTTCTTCATGGAACCACCAAAGCCGACCGGACACCCGAAGACGGGGAGACGGCCGCCGCCGCCGAACCCGCCGGAGGCGCCGACGAGCATTAGTCGCTTCCTGCTTCTTCAACACTTTCGCTCAGCAAGACAGCGGAGTTGCGGGCCACGCGCAGGATCCCGCCCCCGACTCGGTAATACACGTCTTCCATCCCCTCGCGGCTCACGGTCAACGTGCCGGGGACGAGTGTCGTGATCAACGGAGCGTGATTCGCCAGAACCCCCAGGTAACCCGCTTCGCCGGGGGCGACTATCGACACGACGTCCGCGGCCAGGACATTGTCGCTGGGGGTTAGAATCTTGAAGTGAAAGGTAGCGGCCAAGGCAAACTCTCCATCCGTTGCTATTGCTCCGACAGGGTCTTGGCCTTCTCCAGCACCTCGTCGATGCCCCCGACCATGTAGAACGCCTGTTCCGGCACGTCGTCGTGACGACCCTCGATAATCTCGCTGAAACCCCTGACGGTATCCTGCACGCGCACGTACTTGCCGGACAGCCCGGTGAACACCTCGGCAACGAAGAACGGTTGTGAGAGAAACCGCTGGATCCTCCTTGCCCGGCGAACGATCAACTTGTCTTCCTCGGAGAGTTCGTCCATACCGAGGATCGCGATGATGTCCTGCAGCTCCTTGTTGCGTTGCAGAATCTCCTGGACGCGGCGGGCCGTGTCAAAGTGCTGTTCGCCCACCACCTGGCGGTTGAGGATGCGCGAGGTCGACGCCAGGGGGTCCACCGCGGGGTAGATACCCAGCTCGGCGATCGAACGGGAAAGCACCGTCGTCGCGTCGAGGTGGGTGAACGTAGTCGCCGGCGCCGGGTCGGTGATATCGTCCGCCGGTACGTAAATAGCCTGAACTGACGTGATGGAGCCCTGCTTGGTCGAGCAAATCCGCTCTTGCAGCGAGCCCATCTCGGTGCCCAACGTCGGCTGGTAGCCCACCGCCGACGGCATCCGTCCCAGAAGCGCCGAGACCTCGGAGCCTGCCTGGACGAAACGGAAGATGTTGTCGATAAAGAGAAGCACATCCTGGTGTTCCTCATCGCGGAAGTACTCCGCGATACTGACCCCCCCGAGGCCCACCCGCAAACGCGCGCCGGGCGGTTCGTTCATCTGGCCGAAGACGAGACTGGCCTTGTCTATGACGCCGGATTCGGTCATCTCGAGGTAGAGGTCGTTACCTTCACGCGTGCGCTCACCGACTCCCGCAAAAACGGAATAGCCTCCGTGCTCGGTGGCGATACTGCGAATGAGCTCCAGGATGACCACGGTCTTGCCCACGCCCGCGCCCCCGAAGAGGCCGATCTTGCCGCCCTTGGGGTACGGGGCGAGCAGATCGACTACCTTGATGCCGGTTTCCAGCTGTGTGGTGTCAGTGGCCTGGTCCTCGAGGCTCGGCGGTTTGCGGTGGATGGGATAACGGCGTTCCGGGTCGGCGACCTCTCCCTTGCCGTCGATCGGGGCCCCAAGCAGGTTGAAGATACGCCCCAGCGCCTGTTCGCCGACGGGCACCGATATCGCGCCCCCGAGATCCTCCGCCTCCATGCCGCGCACCAGTCCGTCGGTGGAACTCATTGCGATACAACGCACCGTGTTGTCTCCCACGTGCAGGGCCACCTCGCCGGTGATGTCGATGTTGCGTTTCTCATCGCGTATCCGTACCGCGTTTAGAATGGGTGGAAGACGGTCCGAGGAAAACTCGACGTCCATCGTCGGGCCGATCACCTGGACGACTTTCCCGATATTCTTGTCACCTGCCATTTACATCGCTCCTTCTGCCTTGTGATTGTTTGGCGCGCGAGGCACCCGCTGCCGGCGACCTATTGCCGCGTCTTTTCCTATTCCTGGGACGCAGCGCCTCCGACGATTTCAGCCAGTTCTTTCGTGATGATCGCCTGGCGCATCCGGTTACGGAGCAGGATCTGCTCCTCGAGCATTTCTTCTGCGTTGCTGGTTGCCGACGCCATCGCCGACATCCTCGCGCCATACTCGGACGCAAACGAATCCGCCAGGGTCGCAAATATTTTGGTCGTGGCGTAGAGCGGTATCAGTGTCTCGTAGACCGCTTCCTCTCCGGGTTCGAGAATGTAGACGTCGTCTTCCTTCTTTCCCTCCACCGGGGGGATGCTGAGAAATTTTTCGGTCCGCACGTCCGATCGCATCGCCGTCTTGAACTGCGAGTAAATGATGTAGAGTGCGTCGACCTTACCCTCCACGAAAAAGCGAATCAGCGTGGAGGTAATACGCCGGATCTCATCGAGTACGAGCCGGTCGCTGACGTGCTCCTCGTGGTGGAGTATGGGGATATCCCTCTTTTTGAAATACGTGTGGCCTTTGCGGCCGATCGTGATCAGCCGGCAGTCCTTGTCGGAGTGTCGCTTGACGAAGTCGAGCGCCGCCCGGATCAGGCGCGTGTTGAACGCTCCGCACAACCCCCGGTCGGCGGTAACGAGCACTATGCCGGGGCACTTGACTTCTACCTGCCGGAACAACCTGGCGCGGTCGACCACGATCGGGGCCTGCTCCTCGACGAAGGACAGCGAGAGCGTCTCATCAACGGCCGCGTCTTCGGAGAGGCCCGCCAGCGCTCCAAGAACCGTATCCAGTTCGTCACTGTACGGGCGGGCCGAGCGAGCGCGATTCTGCGCGCGGTTGAACTTGGCGGCTGCGACGAGCTGCATCGCCCGCGTGATCTTCTTGATATTCTCGACGGCCTTTATACGGGCCTTTATGTCCAGTAACGATGGCATCGCTTTTTGTCGGCTCTCCGCGCCGGATCAGGACTGGATACTCTCCACAAATCGAGCCTTGAACTTTTCCACTGCTCCCGTGAGTTCCGCCCCGGTCTTCTCGCTGATCTTGAGTTCGCCGGCAAGGTCGCGAACCACGTCGGGGTAATCCGCGTCCATGAACTCGAGGAACTCCTTCTCGAACCGTGCCAGGTACTCGGGTTCGAGATCGTCGAGTAGCCCCTGGTTGGCGGCGAAAATGATCATGACCTGTTTTTGAACGGGTTGCGGCACGTACTCGTCCTGCTTCAAGATCTCGACCATGCGCTCTCCCCGGGTCAGCTGCGCGATGGTGGACTTATCGAGATCCGAACCGAAACGCGCGAAGTCGACCAGTTCGCGGTATTGGGCGAGGTCGAGGCGTAGCTGGCCGGCCACCTGCCGCATCATCTTGGTCTGGGCGTTGCCGCCGACCCTGGATACTGAAATGCCGACGTTGATCGCCGGCCGGATACCGGCATAGAAAAGGTCGCCCTGCAGGAAGATCTGACCGTCCGTGATCGAGATGACGTTGGTTGGAATATACGCCGTTACGTCACCCAACTGGGTCTCGATGATGGGGAGCGCGGTCAGCGATCCCGCACCGAGCTCATCGCTGAGCTTGGCAGCCCTTTCGAGCAGCCGCGAGTGCACGTAGAATACATCGCCGGGGTACGCCTCGCGTCCCGGGGGCCGTCTCAGCAGCAGTGACAACTGGCGATAGGCCTGCGCGTGTTTCGAGAGATCGTCGTAGAACACGACCGAATGCTTGCCGGAGTCGCGCAGGTGCTCACCCATCGAGCATCCCGCGTAGGGCGCCAGGAACTGCAGCGGCGCCGGCTCGCTGGAGGACGCGCTGACAACGATCGTATAATCCATCGCGCCGTGCTCCTCGAGCACTTTCACGACGCGTGCGACGGTCGACTCCTTCTGGCCAACTGCAACGTAGATACAGTATACGTCCGTGTCCTTTTGATTGATAATGGTGTCAATCGCGATGGCTGTCTTTCCCGTCTGCCGGTCGCCGATGATCAGCTCCCGCTGTCCCCGGCCGATGGGAATCATCGAGTCGATGGCTTTTAGCCCCGTATGGAGGGGCTCCTTCACCGGTTGTCTCTGAACGACGTTCGGGGCGATGGTCTCCACGGGACGGTACTGGTCGGCCACGATGGGCCCCTTGCCGTCGATAGGCTGCCCCAGCGAGTTCACGACCCTTCCGAGCAGGCCGTCACCGACGGGAACCTGCACGATCTTGCCCGTTCGCTTGACCGTGTCGCCTTCCTTGATCTCCGTATCGGGCCCCAAGAGGACGGCGCCCACGTTGTCTTCTTCGAGGTTTAGCACCATGCCCATTACGCCGCCGGGAAACTCGATCAACTCGCCCGCCATCGCCTCCCACAGTCCCCAGATACGCACGATGCCGTCGCCGATCTGGAGGATCGTTCCGACGGACTCCGTCTCGAGCGTCGTTTCGTGCTTCTCCAGTTCCGTCTGGATGATCGAGCTTACTTCTTCGGGTCGAAAAGCCATCCTGTGTTCTCCTCTTGATCAAGCGACGCGAATCGCGCCCAGGTCCCGCCGAAGCTTTTCCAACTGGAAGCGAATGCTGCCGTCAATAATTTTGTCTTCCATCATGAGAATCATGCCCCCGATGATCTCGGGGTCCGTTACAGGTGTAATTCGTATCTTCTTGCCGGTTTCTTTTTCCAGTTTGGCGACCACCTTTTTCTCCATGCTGGCGTCCAGTGGCACCGCGGTAACGACTTCCACTTTCAGAATGCCCTCGTGGCGCTCATAGATTTCGATGTAGGAATCAGCAATTTCATCGATGAAGAAAAAACGCTTCTTGTCGAGCAGCAGCAGCACGAACCGCGCGAAGAGCGGCGACCCCTTCTTGCCGATCGTCG
Source organism: Candidatus Krumholzibacteriia bacterium (assembly GCA_046754105.1). Taxonomy (GTDB): domain Bacteria; phylum Krumholzibacteriota; class Krumholzibacteriia; order WVZY01; family WVZY01; genus JAZGDW01. The sequence continues at coordinate 57,794 of JBHHVD010000001.1, read as the reverse complement.
AGTTGACGATGTCCCGCTTGTGTTCCGTCAACACCTGCGGCGAGAGAAGGAAACTGCGGAACTCAGGGCTCGCCGACAGCACATCCTTGAAGCCGAGGAGCTCGTCGCGCACCTCTCCGGCCACGCCCGCGTCGAGCGCCGCGTTGAAGAGTGCGGTCGAGTACCGGTTGGCCACCCCACGCAAAAGCATCAGGTCGCGCCCCCCCCTGTCGCAGCCGCTCCCGCGGCACCGTCTGCTGTGCGGCTTCCCATCAACTCACCTTTACCGAGGAAAGGAATCGATCGATGAGTTCGCCGTGTTTCTTCTTGTCCAGCCGTTCCAGTATCATCTTCTCGGTCGTGTGGATGACCGCGTCGATGATGCGGTCCTTGAGAACCTCGTTGGCCTTGTCGAGTTCGAGGGCGATGTCCTGCTTCGATTTCTCGCGTGCCGCCAGGGCCTCCCTCCGTGCTTCTTCCTTGATCTCGCCGGCCAGGGTGTCCGCTTCGCGGGCTGCTTCCTGTATCCTCTCCCTGCGCGTTTCTTCGATCTTGAGGAACTCCCTGTCGAGGTTCTCCTTTTGCGTGGCGACCAGGGCCTGGTCCTTCTCGATCTGGTCGAACGACGCCGCGATGGCCGCGCGGCGCTTTTCCACGAAGCCGAGAACGCTTTCCCACGCGTAGCGTTTCAGCAGCCAGCACGCCAGGAGAAAGCCGATGATATGAGTGACGATCTGTCCTGGATCAATGTTCATGTTGAGCTCCTTGCCGTTTCGAACGACGGCCTGTGCGCTCGAAGCCGCGGGGCCGGCGCATCAGGCGAATGGGCGCGAATTGATCAGTGACCGATCAGACCCTTGAGCATGAACATTGTAACCAGCGCGTAGATCGTGAGCGCTTCGATCAGGGCCGCTCCGATGATCATCGCGGTCTGGATCTTGCCCGACGCCTCCGGCTGGCGGCCGATGGCCTCCATGGCGGAACCCACTGCGCGGCCCAGGCCGATACCGCTGCCGATTGCAGCGAAACCGATGCCGATGGGAAGCGCCCAGGCCAACATCGCTTGATAGTCCATTGCGTTTCTCCTCCTCGTGGCTAGTGATGCTCTTCCTCATGGGGAAGCATCATCGCGAAGTAAATAGTGCTCAACAACGTAAACACGAGCGCCTGAATGAAGCTCGTCAACAAGGCAAGAAAAATAAAAGGCAGCTGAAGCGGAATGCCGATTGGTGCATGCGTAAAACTCATTACCGTCACCCCGAGGCTTACAAAAATGAAGATCAGGATGTCCTCGCCGGTGACGTTGCCGAACAAGCGTAAAGAGAGACTCATCGGCTTGGCGAACTCGCCGATGATGTGGATCGGAAGCATGAGCGGCACGAAGGCCCATTGCATGGCGTTGCGCGGTTGCCCCATCAGATGGTCGACATAACCGATGATGCCGTTTTCCCTGATGCCGGTGTACTGCACGTACAAAAACACGCACAGGGCGAGTGCCACCGTGGTGTTGATGCTTGCCGATGGTGATTTCAGAAAAGGGATGAGCCCGGCTATGTTCATGAAATAGATGTACAGGAACAGCGTGCCAAGAAATGGAACGAATTTGCGCCCGCGCGGCCCGATTACGCCGACGATGAAATTTTCAAGGGTCTCGACGACCATTTCGACGACGTTTTGCAGCCCGCCGGGCACCATCTTGGGGTTCCTCGAGGCGGCGCGGGCGATCAGCACCAGCACCGTAATAATAATCAGCGAAAAAATGACGTTTTCCCACCGGTGCAGGAAGGCCGCCGCGCTGCCTCCGCCGACGAGTTCGATGACGATGGTGAGAAAGTTGGGCAGCTCGTGCTGCTCACCTCCGCCACCGTGCGTTTCCTGGGCGGCGGCGAGGGCCACCTCGAGAAAGCCTCTGAGTCTCTCCAATACTACCACGCTACTTGTCCCCGTGCATGACGTCGGGTTCGGCGTCGTAAGGTGTCTGCTTCCGCTCGTCCATTCTCAGGATGAGCCTTGCGAATGCCTTCAAGACGATCACCGACAGCGGCCACATGAAGCCGGCCAGCAGTCCGGGATCGGGCAGGCGGTCGCTCCTGAGCAGCAGGTAGCCGATCAGGTAGAGCACCGGGATCTTGACCACAAAGAGGAGCGCCGCCCGCAGCCGCTCCTTTTTCCCGTCCGTGTAGGCGAACCGTACCAGCAGCCCGATGACATAGACGTTGACGAGCGACCACGTCACGCCCAGAGCCCAGGCCACGCCGGCCGCCAGCCCCACGTAGGCGGAGACCACGGGGAGAACGACGAGACCCGTTACGATCGATGTCTTTCGCACACGCTGCAGAAACTCCAAACCCACGACGTTAGTCCTTCTCGTCCGAGTCACGGTTCGCCAGCCGGATTACGCGAGCGGTCTGCATGGCCCCGGCGACGAATCCCAGGATCAGGAATATAATGGTAAAAAGCGGATCCGTCTTGAACTTGCCGTCGAGAAACCGACCGATAAAAAATCCGATCAGCGGCGATATCGCCAGCAGAACGGGGATGGTCGTCAGTAGACCGGCCTGGCGCACACCCTCAAAGCGGTTTCGGTCGTTCTTTTTTTGCAAGGAGACGTCAAACGAAGGGACCCAGCCAGGGGCTGGTTCGTTTATTCACCGATGACGCAAATTATCAATGCACGTTAGGTGAATCGATTCTCAAAGTCAACCCACAAACAACATATGTGAAATATTTCTCACAAACAAGACGATTCTTGAGAAATGTCATGAAAACCACGTGGGGTGTGGGGAACCGGGCCGACGGTCGGGGCGCGGCCGCCACCGGGGCCCGTCGAGGCTCCCGCCGAGGTCGAATAAACCGGACGCCGCCCGTGTAACATTCCTGAACTCCCGTCGTAGACTCTAACAGCCGATTAAGAGGATGTGGTGATGTTGGAATTTCTGGTTGTCGTAGGGCTTATTTTTCTCGCGGGCGCGATGTTCATCGGTTTGCTCAAGTTCCTGTTCTGGCTGGTAGTTCTGCCGCTCAAGTTGGGCTGGTGGGTCGTCAAGGGCGCGGTGGGGCTCGTGCTCCTGATTCCGGCCGCTATCGTCGCCGCCTGGGCCGTGTCCAGCGTACTTCCTCTCGTGCTCGCCGTTGTCGCAATTCCCGTCCTGGTCCTCGTGTTCGTCGCTTTCGCGGTAGTGAACGCGGTGTTCTAGGCGGCGGGCCGGGCTTCGAGGTACCGCCGCAGGGCGTCCTTCCAGTCAGGCATCGACTGGATGCCCGCGCCCTCGAGCGCGGCGTTTTTCAGTACCGAGCAGGCGGGGCGCCTTGCCGGAGCCTTCCATTCGGCCGCCGTGGTCTCTTCCAGCCGCGCGCCGCTACCTGCCAGGCGAAAGATCTCCGCAGCGAATTCATGCCAGGAACATTGTCCCAAGTTGGTGGCGTGGTAGATCCCGTACGGGGGATTCTCCTCGATCATCACGCGTATCTGTTGGGCAAGATCGTGGGAAAACGTTGGCGTCAGCACCTCGTCACTTACGACTCGCAGCACGTCCCTTTCCCTTGACAACCGGAGCATCGTATCCACGAAGTTGGTGCCTTTTCCACGGCAGCGGTGAAGACCGTACAGGCCGCTCGTGCGGATGATGTAGTGTTCGGGGTGCAGCGTCCGGACAAACATCTCGCCGGCGAGCTTGGACAATCCGTACGCGCTTATCGGGCGCGGCAGGTCTTCCTCCACGTAGGGCTCGCCCTTGGAACCGTCGAACACGTAATCGGTGCTGATGTGAACGATCCGGGCGCCGTGCGACCGGGCCGCCACGGCCACGTTGCGCGCGCCGAGCGCGTTGATCTCGAATGCCCTGACGTCCTCTTCCTCGCAGCGGTCGACGTGCGTCATTGCGGCCGAGTTGATGACCCATTGCGGTCGGGCCCCGGCGACGGCCCCGGCGACGGCGTTGGCGTCTACGATATCGGCGTCCTCGTGGCCCACCGGCACGACGTCGCCCGCAGACAGGGCTTGCCGCAGGTCGGACCCTAACTGGCCGTCTCCGCCAAAGATTACGATGGTCATGGCCTGCTCCCGTGGGACGTTCCGTCCCGCTCGGTGGTGTTGTGAATGCGTCCGGCAAGGACGAGGATGATAATACGGATGACGTCGATTGTAAAAAACAAAGGAATGGTAAGCCAGTGGTGCGGGGATGCGTACCGGCGAAAGAACTTGACCGCACTCCGCAGTTTGAGCGCGACCTTCCGGCGGCCGAATTGTCCGCCGGTCGCCGAGGATATCCGGTGCCATACTACGGCGCCCGGCGCATACCTCACGCGAAAGCCGTGCATCCTCGCCCGCGTGCAAAAATCCGCGTCTTCGAAGTAGAGGACGTAGGAGGAGTCGAGAAGACCGATGGTTTCGAACACGTCGCGGCTCGCCATCAGAGCGCATCCGCTGACATAATCCACGTCGCGCGGCGTGTCGTACTCGCCCGTGTCGCGCCGGCGTATGCCGATGTGGCGGGCGGTGCCCCGCGAGAGAAAAATCTCGCCGCCGGCGGACCATATGCGATCGGGAGGGTGTGAATAATAGATCTTTGGGCCGACGACGCCGACATCCGGAGCGCAGGCCGCCGCCTCAACCAGACGATCCACGAGCCCGGGGTCGACGATGGTATCGTTGTTGAGAAGAAGAACCCAGTCGGCGCCGCGGTCGAGCGCGTACCGTATCCCGACGTTGTTTCCACCGGAAAATCCAAGGTTTTCCGGGTTAACGAGCACCGAGACGGTCTCGCCGCAGGAACTTTTTATCGCTTCCGCGGTACCATCGGTCGAGTGGTTGTCCACTACCACGGTTTCCAGATTGCCCCATGTCAAGGCCGCGAGCGATTCCAGGCAGTCGAGCGTCAGCGATCTGCCGTTCCACGTCAGGACGACGACAGCGACTTTCCTGGCAGATGTATCCGGTGACGGCACGTTCGTTTGCGATCGTGGTGGAGGTGGGGCGCGAAAAAAGCTCATTATAACCGTGTTCGCGAGTTCTCGCCAGCGCAAAAGCGACGCCGCTTGATTGGATTGTTCTCACATCTACCCCGGGCAATCGCGTATTATCATGCCATCATGAAACAACGCGCGATCATAGCGCTCGCCCTCGCCGCGGCCGTCGTGGGCCTGGTATCGGCCCTGGTCGTCCGGCGCGTGCCGCAGGGGTACCAGGCGGTCCGCATCGGAGACGACGGCGAGGCGACGTCGTACGGGCGGGGCCTTCACTTCGTACCGCCGTTCTCGGCCCGCTGGTTGCTCTACCCCGCCGGGGAGGTCGAATACCGTTTTCCCGACGAGGGGGTGTACTCTCTGCTGGGCAAGGAGGGTGGCAAGGCGCATCTGGCCCTCGGCCTCCGCATGCGGGTACCCGACCGGGCGGGGGCCCTGATCCAGCCGCTGGTCGGCGATGAATTCTACGCAGGGCTTTCCAGGATCGTTCGGGAGACGGTTGAAATAGAGACCGCGCGCTGGCCGCTGGTGACGGGCGGCGCCATGCCGGCCGGCTACGACAAGGCGGTGATCGGCGAGGTGATAAAGGCGCTTACCCCCGCGGGCCTCGAGGTCGCCGAGTACCGGCTCGAGGGATGGAGGTCGGGTGGGGAAGCACCCGTCGTCGCTGTCGAGCCCGAGCCGCTGCGCAAGGTGCTCTTCGTCGGTGTCGACGGTGCGGACTGGGACATCCTGCGAGCGATGATGGCCGGAGACCGGCTGCCGAATTTCCGCAAGATCGTGGAAGGCGGCACCAGCGGCCCGCTGCGATCCATCGAACCGCTTCTCTCGCCCCTGATTTGGACGACCGTGGCCACGGGCAAGCTCCCGGAGGACCACGGCGTACTCAACTTTACCGTCGTCGATCCGAAGACGGGCAAGAAAGTGCCGATCAGCCGCCGGGCGCGAAGGGTCGACGCATTCTGGAACATGCTGAGCGACGCCGGACGCAGGGTGAGTATTGTCGGCTGGCTGGCAACGTTTCCCGCAGAAGCGATCAACGGCACCATGGTAACGGATCGTGTCGGCTACCTGGCCTATGCAGACGCCGCGGATGACTCCGCGGTATTGCCGGGGAGCGTATCGCCCGCGGAGCGGCTGGCCGAGATATCGGAATTGGTCTTGCCGAGCGAGTCTGTAACCTACGATGAATTCAAACCGTTCATCGACATCGACCGCGACACTTTCCTGAAAAACCGGGCCTCCGCGTTCGATCCCAAGAACCCGATCAACAGTATGATCATGCTCTACGCCTCGACCCTGAGTTACCACCGGATCGCCATGGAGCTGCTCGGCCCCGAGCAGCCGGATTTTCTGGCCGTTTATTTCGAACTCGTGGACGCGACCAAGCATCTCTTCATGCATTATGCCCCGCCGAGGTTGCCCGACACGGACGACACCGCCTACCGGAAGTTCAAGAACGCGGTCGCCGAGGCCTACGTGCTACAGGATCGCATCATCGGAGAGCTACTGGAGAAATGCGACGACCGCACCGTAGTGATCGTGGCGTCGGATCACGGTTTCAAGAGCGGCGCCCTGCGGCCGCGACTGCGTCCGGAGATATGGGCGGGAAAGGCCGCGTTCTGGCACAAGCTGGACGGGATCATCTGCCTGTACGGAAACGGCATACGCCCCGGACGACGCATAGAAAACGCATCGGTCCTCGACGTCACCCCGACGGTGCTGGGACTGCAGGGGCTGCCGGTGCCCGCCGACATGCCCGGCAAGGTGCTGTCGGAGGCCCTGGAGGAGCCGCTGGTCGAACGGCTGAACACGACGCGGCTCGCCACCTTGCAGCGGACGCGCACGAATGACGCAGAGTCTTTCGAGGCGGACGACGAGGCAGCCGAACAGGTGATGAAGAAGCTAGAGGCCCTGGCCTATATTACGCCCGAGCGCACCGGCAGCGGCAACCCGGACGCCCACAACAACCTCGGCCAGCGATACCAGGAGAAGGGCGAGTACCGCAAGGCCGTTGAAGAATTCAACAAGGCGCTCTCCCTCAGGCCCGACTTTCCGGCGGCGCTCAACAACCTCGGCGTGTGCTACGGTAAACTGAAGCAGTACGATCTCGCCAGGCAGGCCTTCGAGAGGGCGATCGAGTTGAACCCGGAGAACGTCTTCGCCATGAACAACCTGGCGATCATGTTCCTCCAGCTCGGCGAGCTCGATGCCGCGCACCGGTACGGAGCCCGCGCCGTACGTGTCGAGCCGAACTACTCCAACGGGCACATCACCCTCGGGTCGGTATATGCAAACATGGGCGAATTCGAGCGGGCCGAGAAGGAGTTCGTGAAGGCCCTTGAAATAGACCCCTCGAACCGGAACGCCCAGGTGAATCTCGAGCGCGTGCGCGCCGATCTCGAGAGGAACGAGCCGTAGTGAAGAAGGTGGAAAGAGTGAAGCGACGAATCGTGCTACTGATCATGGACGGATGGGGCCTCAGGGCCGACGGGCAAGCGAACGCCGTGGCGCAGGCCGCAACACCGATCGTCGACGGCCTGTGGAATCGGTATCCGCACACGACGCTGGATCCGTCGGGTACCGAAGTAGGTCTGCCCGCGGGCCAGATGGGAAACAGCGAGGTCGGCCACCTCAACCTCGGCGCCGGCCGCGTGGTTTACCAGGACATCATGCGGATATCCAGGGCGATCGAGAGCGGTGAGTTCTTCGAGAACGGCGCGCTGACCGGCGCCTGCGACGCGGTCGGGGACCGCGGCACCCTGCACTTGATGGGCCTGTTGTCGACCGGCGGCGTACACAGCACCCGGGAGCATCTCTACGCGCTCCTGGAGATGGCCCGCCGCCGAGGCGTACGAGACGTTTGCGTACACGCGTTTCTCGATGGCCGTGACACCTCGCCGACCGCCGGAACGCGGTATCTCTCCGATTTGCAGGACGAACTCGATGCGGCACGACTCGGCCGGGTGGCGACGGTGTGCGGGCGCTACTACTGCATGGACCGGGACAAACGCTGGGACCGGGTCCAGAAAGGCTACGACGCGCTTACCGCCGGCCGGGGTCGGCGCGTCACCGACTACCAGGGGGCGTTGCGGGAATCCTACGACAGGGACGTCACCGATGAATTCGTCGAGCCCATAGTCGTAACCGACGGCAAGGGCAAACCGGTTGGCACCGTTCGCGACGGCGACTCGATCATCTTCTTCAACTTTCGCGCCGACCGCGCACGGCAATTGACGGCGGCCTTCACCGAGGCCGGCTTCACCGGGTTCACGCGCGAGGCCAGGCCTGAGGTCGATTTCGTCTGTATGACCGCCTACGATAAGCGCTTCAAACTGCCCGTCGCGTTCCCACGCGCCGGAATGAAAAACATCCTCGGCGCGGTGGCGGCGGCGGCGGGCCGCACGGGATTCCGTCTGGCTGAGACGGAAAAATACGCGCACGTCACCTATTTCTTCAACGGGGGTGTTGAAGAGCCGTTCGAGGGTGAGGACCGGATCCTGGTGCCGTCTCCCAGCGTGGCGACGTACGACCTGCAACCGGCCATGAGCGCCCTCGGGGTCACCGAGGCCCTGATCCAGACACTGGGGGAGAATCGCCACGACTACGTTGTATGTAACTTCGCCAATCCCGACATGGTCGGCCACACCGGAGTGCTCGAAGCGGCGATCGAGGCGGTGGAGACGGTGGATACCTGTGTCGGGCGGGTGATCGAAGCGCTGGACCCCGGGCGGGACGCCGCGATCGTGACCGCGGACCACGGCAACGCGGAGTTGATGATCGACCCCGAGACGGGCGGGCCGCACACGGCGCACACCACCAACCCGGTACCCTGCATTCTGGTCGATGAGCGGTACGACGGCAACCTGATCGAGGGGGGATCTCTGAAGGAAATCGCGCCGACCATGTGCCACTACATGGGCGTCGACGTGCCCCCCGAAATAACCGGCCGCGACCTCCGTGAGGATTGTTGACCGCGTTCGCCGTCCGGGCGTGGAAAAGAAAACATCCTGCGCGTTACGAAGAGCACCCCGTAGAAAGCGACCAGCACGATCAACGGATCGGCGACGAGACGAGCTCGTTCGCTCCCGCCCAGGTAGGCTCTCATCAGGAAGTAGTACAACGCCGTTGCCACGATCATCAACGCCGTGCGATTCCTCGTCCGTACCGCCAGAATGATTCCAAGCAGGAAAAACGGTAGCAACAGGCCGTAACTCACCGCGCTGATCAGGTTGTGTCGCAGCGACCAGGCGGGTTCGGCCGGCGGCCGGTCGCCTGTGGGCGTAACGGATGATTCACCGGTTCTTGTGACTCGCCAGAACTCCGTCGTGTTGGTCTGGACGCGGCGGCTGCGCGACGCACTGCTGATTTTCCTCTCGATTTGAGACACCGTTTTGTCCGCTTCGGTTGTAAACACCTTGAACGGACGAAAGTATTTCGAAGCTTCCAATGCTATGGGCACGGCCTGCCGGTAAACGACCTGGTTGCGAACGGCCCACGGGACGGACACCAGGAACACCGCGGCGGTGAACAAGAAGAAATACTGCAGGTTCAGAATGTTGTGCCGGCTCTTGAAAAAAAGAATGAATACGGCAAGAAGGGGAAAGAGCAGCACGAACTGAGGATCGACATGTACCAACGCCGCGTAGACGATGCCGGTGAAGAGCCCGAAGCGCATTCTCCGCAGGGGTCTGATAACGAAGAATAGCAGCAGCAGCAGCAGGAAAACGGCGAGAGCGTCACGCGTGAAAAGACTGGTGTACTGCATATGGAGAACGGCGCCGGCGAACCACACTGCCGCCACCAGGCCCATGGTCTTGCCTAGAAGATCGACCCCCATGCGATGGAGCACCAGGACGGTCGCCGCACCGAGGGCGGACTGGTAGAACAGCACCAGCCACAGTTGCTTGAACGCCAGGAGGTAAAGAATGGCTAGCAACGCCGGGTAACCCGGGGCCAGCGGGGAGTATGGAGTCTTGATCCAGTCGAGCCCCGCGACGATTTCCCGGGCGTAGAGGAGATCGCCGGTGACGGCGCCCGTGATGATGTCGGGCTGGGTGCTGGCGAACGCGGCGTACAGGACACGCAGGCCAAGGGCTATCGCAAACAGAACCAGAATTGTGCGCCGTTCCGGTGTCATTCAACTCCCTTTACTGAAAGTGTATCGGCCCGATGCCGGGCATGTCAATTGAATCCACCGCCGCCGCCACGCGCGAGCGTGTTGCCCGCAGGTACTCGATATGGTAGGATTATCAGGCGATATCGGCGACCCGCAGACCCATCGAGAGGCTAATTCCACATATGAAGATTCCCTTTGTCGACTTGAAGGCACAGTACGAGAGCATCCGGGGCGAGATTGACCCCGCGATAGGCAGGATCCTCGAAACGACGCGGTTCGTTGGCGGCGAGAAACTCCAGGAGTTCGAGAGCGCTTTCGCGCACTACGTGGGAGCGGGCTTCGGGGTAGGGACGAGCAGCGGCACGACCGCGCTGCACGTAGCGCTGGAGGCGCTCGGCATCGGGCGCGGAGACGAGGTGATTACGGCCTGCAACACGTTTATCGCGACAACAGCCGCCATTAGTCACAGTGGGGCTGCGCCGGTGCTGGTCGACGTCCTGCCGGACACGCTGAACATCGATCCGCAAAAAGTGGAGGAGGCGATCACGCCGCGCACCCGGGCCATTATTCCCGTTCATCTCTACGGGCAGAGCGCGGACATGGAGGCGCTGCACGCCGTTGCCGACCGGCACGGAATCACGATTGTCTCGGACGCGGCCCAGGCACACGGCGCGGAATTCAAGGGAAGCCGCCGGGGGATCCACGGCAAGGTTTCGTGCTACAGCTTCTATCCGGGCAAGAATCTTGGGGCCTACGGTGACGCCGGTATGGTGGTAACCGATGACGAGACGCTCGCGGCGCGCGTGAGAATGCTCATCGACCACGGCCGCGACGGCAAGTACAACCACCGCAGCGAAGGGTTCAACTATCGTCTCGACACGTTGCAGGCGGCAATCCTCGACGTCAAGCTGCGGCACCTCGACGAATGGACCGAGTTGCGGCGGAGCCGCGCGAAGCGGTACGACGAAGCGTTTGCCGAGGGTCCGGTCCGCCCGGTACGGGAAGCGCCGGACTGCCGTCACGTCTACCATTTGTACGTGGTTCGGACCCCGGAGAGGGAAAAACTGTTGACGCAACTGGAAGTGCGGCACATCGCGTGCGGGATTCACTACCCGTTGCCGCTCCACCTTCAGGAGGCCTACAAACACCTCGGACTCGAGCGCGGCGACTTTCCGGTGGCGGAACAAGCCTCCGATGAAATCCTCTCACTGCCGATGTATCCCGAGTTAACCGACGAGATGGTTGACGCCGTGACGTCCTCGGTCAAGGAAATCCTCGCGTAGGTGCTCAGAACGTCGATGTCAGACTCAGCACGTACCGGTACTCGGTCTCTTTGCTCTCGCCGTTGAGCTGCGGGTTGTTCACGTAAAAGGGAATGTCGAAGCGCACAAAAGCGTCGTAAAACGGAAAAACTCTGTGGAAAGTAAAGCCGATCCCGGCGTCCACCAGCGCTTCGTCCAGGAGGCCGCCGTCCACCAGCACCTGCACGCGCTGGCTGCTGAGGATAGGGTTGTCGCTGTCCGCCGTGGCGCCCATGTCCAGAAACGCGTACGCTTTGACGGCGCCGAGCAGCTTGTCGGCCGCGCCGGATAGAAGGGGAAGCGAGCGTCCCACCTCGAGGTTCAGCGCCACCAGCTTGTTGACTCCGAATGTGCCCTCGCGGTAGCCCCGGAGGTTGCCGTGGCCCGGCTCGTGATAGTTCGCTTCGTCCCAGATAGCGCCCGGGCTGCGCAGGAAAAACCGCCTTTCCTCGGCCAGGGGGCCGCCCCCTGCCAGGGAAAGTTTCTCCTGGAACGGCACGCTGCCGCTGACGCTGCCGGCGAACAACCGCAGCCGGCCGTCGAACGGCACGATCGACGTCCGGGTCTTGAACACCGCGGAGGCGGTCAGCGCAGTGTACTTGAAATCGCCGCCGAACCATTCCCGCCCGAATCTGACCCCCACGTTGAATTTCGTGCTCATCACGTCGTACTGCGGGTCCAGTGAGAGTCCAAAAAACGGGGCGACCTCGGATCCCTTCTCGTAGGTTTCCGGGTTGGAAACGAATCGCGTGTTGGTGAGCTCGTGATAATTCACCCCGAACACGAACTCCTTCGTGGGTGGGTGGATCAGCTGCTTTCGTTTCCTCAGGTTCATGCGGAACGTGAAATCGTTACGCCCCTCCATCTTGTATCCGGACAACCCGAGCCCGCCGTTTGCGCCCAGGATCCGAACCGGCTTCAGGTAAGATGCCGAGAAATCGAGCCGCTCGCTCTTGAATCCCCAGTAGAGCCCGAGCTTCAGCCGCCGGAACCAGTTCGCGTAACTGCCGCTCAGGTGCAGGCCCGCCTTGCCCCCGTCGATGTCGTTGTACCAGCCCGCGGGGCGATAGCGGATCTGGTAAGCATCCTCCCGGTAGTAATGGTTGTTCGGCCAGTCGACGCTCAGCGCCCGACGCCGCGGCACAAAGTTGTCCCACGGGCTCATGTCCGCTATTTCGTTGGCGGGGTTGATCGCCGCCCGGACGGCTTTCTCCGGAAAACTATACGACTTGTTGATGGTCCGGGGCCGTCCGTCAACGCTCACCGTCTGTGTGGAGCCGTCTGCGAAGGTAAACTCCACCGCCAGCGGCATAATGATCTCTCCAAGCCTCTCGATCTTGACGCGGGTCGTATAGGAGTCGCCGCGCTCGCTGGCGCTCGACTTCATTTCCGCCAGCCGGTAGTCGCACAGTTTCTTCGTGTGCAGCCACTCTTCGAAAAACCACCCGAGATCCTGCCCGCTTACCTCCTCGCACACCTTGCGAAATCTTTCCTCGTTGACGTGCTTCAGCTTCCATTCCTCGAAGTACTTCTTGAGAATGCGCTCCATTGTCTCCTCGCCGACCACGTAGCGCAGCGCAAAAAACATCAACGCGGCCTTGCGATAGACCATCGTGTAATAGTCGTGCTCGAAATCCTCCGCGCGCGTTGACACACGTTCGCCGTAGCCCAATCTGAGAAGCGGAAAGACGCGATCGTGCAGCCGGCCCCGTTCGGTAAACTGGGGCGTGAGGCGATCGTACCAGTTCCATTCACGCGTCGGTCCGTAGGGGCCGTAACGATCTTGCATGTACCAACTGGTCTGAAACGTCGTGAATCCTTCGTCGAGCCACGCTTCCTCTCGCTCGTCGTTGCCGAAGATACCGAAGAAATAGATATGCCCGACCTCGTGCAGGACGAGCCCTTCGCTGACCCTCCCGTTCATCACGAGCATGGGGTACTCCATGCCGCCCCGCAGCAGCGCGTCGACAACGCTCACCTGCGGGTAGGGATAGAGCCCGACCTTTTCCGACAGCCATTCGATCGCCCTCACGCCGTGTGCCAGCGTGCTGTCACGCCAGGCCTTGTTGTGTTTGCGATAGAAGCTGCGGATTTCGACATCGCCGACGGTCGTGTCCTGAACGACGAAGTCCGGATCCGCACTCCAGGCGAAGTCGTGCACGTCCTCTGCATGAAAATGGACGGTCTTGGTTGCAGGATCGGCGTCGTTTGCGCCCGCCGCGCCGCGCCCGCCGGCCGGGGGATTGAGTGACCAGCCGGGGTCACCGGCCCGGACGACGCCCGTTGCCGCGATCACGTAGTTTGCCGGTACCTCGATGTGGACGTCGAAAGTGCCGAACTCGCCGTAAAATTCACCCACGCGGAACTTGTCCGGGTGAAAACCGTTCTGGTCGTAGACGACGACCTTGGGGTACCACTGTGCGAGATCATAGTGCTTACCCTTGTATCCCGCGCGCCCCACGTGGCGCCGGATCTTCTCCTCAAAGCGAAGGCGTACTTCCATCGACTGTCCGGGTGCAAGGGGGACGGGCAGGTCCATGCGGGCGATCGTGTCGTCGACTTCCACCTCAACGGGTTGCCCGCCGATGGTGACTTCGGAGACGCCGAGATGGCTCCGATGCTTATTGGGCAGGTCGAACAGGGTGCCGTTGAATCCGCGCCGTACGTCCTTGATGAGCGCGGATTCTTTGGAGCGATAGGCGTTGGGATACAAATGAAGATAGAACTGGCGGAGCGTATCGGGCGAGTTATTGACGTAGTTGATGGACTCCGTCCCCGTCAGCGTGTGGTTCTGCGTGTCCAGGCGCACCTTGATCGTATAATGGACAAACTGTTGAAAATAATCTTGCGACGCGACGCGCACCGGCCACAGAAGCGACGCGCACAGGATCAACGGAATAACGCGTTTCATTCTCTTCCTTTCGCTGATTCGAGAAAAACTAAAATAGCACGAAAAAGAGGCGCCTTCTAGAGTTTCCCGTACGCGCGGCGCCGATCTCCACGCCGGTGCCGACCGTGGGTCCATTTGCCTTGACTTCTGCCACGCCGGTAGCTATCGTCGGGGCCTAACGCTGTAAACGGCATTGCCTTATGACCCTTCTCGTCTTCATATGCAACAATCCCGAAAAGCTCGAAGAGGTTCTCGAAGGCTATCTCGAAGTCGGTATAACGGGTTCGACGATTATCGACAGCCTGGGCATGGGTCATCTGCTTGCCAGCGAAGTGCCTATTTTCGCCGGCTTCCAGGCGTTGTTCAGTGCGGCGAGCGCGTACAACAAGACGATTCTCTCCGTGATAAAAGAGCCGGAAAAGGTCAAGGAATCGCTGGACATGATCGAGGAGATTTGCGGCACGCTGGGCGCGCCGGGCGTGGGCATCGCCTTCACCGTAAAGCTGGATGAGGTTCGCGGTCTCATGCCCGAACTGGAGTAAACGGGCCGTGCGGAACGCGGGCGTTGCTGCTATGGTCGCTTCATGAAGACAATCCTGGCACTCGCCCTCTGTGTGGTCATTGGGTTCGTCGCCTCTCAAGGACTACTGACGAGGACCAGGCCGCGGCTGTCCATCAAGATACTGTTCCTCACCGGCGTAGAGTATTTTTTTCTCGGTATCCTCCTGGGTCCGCGGTTTCTCAACCTGATCTCCCACCGGGTTCTCGACGACCTGACCCCCCTCGTCTATCTCGCGCTGGGGTGGGCGGGGCTTCTCTTTGGAATGCAGCTCAATTGGCGTCAGATTCGACGGGTGCCGAAGAGCACGTTCCGGATCTTGCTTGTAGATGGTCTCGTTATCAGCGCCGTGTGCGCGATCGTGTTCTTTCTTCGGTTGAACGTGCTCTTCCCGGATGTGACGAAGGCGGAAATTCTCTCCAGCGCGGCGGTGCTTGCCATTACGGCCGCGATCAGTTCGCCCACGATCGTCACCGCCCTGTCGCACATGTTGCCTTCGCGGGGAAGATTCACGAGCACCGTCAAGATGACCACCTCGCTGAGTGCCGTGATACCGCTCTTTGGCTTCGGCCTCTTCTTTACGATCGTACACCCGGGCTTTTTCGTGACGGAAGGGTACCTGTCCGGTTTTCTGTGGTGGGTATTCGCGAATGCGGTGGGAGTGGTGATGGGATTCATCCTGGTCCTGCTCACCATGCAACGGGTGACGAGGGACGAGAGGATGCTCGTCATCATGGGGACGGTCATCTTCGTCGGCGGCATCTGCTATTTTCTCAGCTTGTCCGCTTTGTATACGGCGATGATCATGGGTATCGTCGCGGGCAACTTTTCTCGACGCAGAGTCCGCATGTTCGAACAGTTGCTGACGATGGAAAAGACGCTCTACATCGTCTTCCTGATCGTGATCGGGGGCATGGTGACGTTTTCCACCCGGCTCGTCCTGCTCCTCGCCCTCTACGTGCTCATGCGGCTGGCGTTGAAAGTCACGGTGTCGAGCTGGGCGATATCTGCGGAATTCCCGGAGTTCGCGCGCATGAAAGCGCGTTCGGGGCTGGCGCTGAGCGCACAGGGAGCAATGGCTCTCGCCGTTGCGCTCGATTACGGCCTGGGCACGGAGGGTCGCATGGTCGAGACGGCTGTGGCGGTGATCGCGTTCGGGACGGTGCTCAACGAGTTTATCGGGGTATACCTCACTAGGCGGTCGTTTCGCGCGAGTGGCGACGTGACGGCCCGTCGCAGGGCGATGGAAGCAAAGACCCGGTAGCGACATGCAACCACTAATCAGCTCGGGCAGGGTCTTGCCGATCGCGGTTCTCGCCGCGCTGGCGGCGGTCGTCGTGTTGACGCCGATCGCAGGACGCGGGGTTACCGGCGAAGAGGCCACTTTCTGCCTGGGATTCATTCTCATTTTCGCTTTCTTCGTCGCCAGGGTATTGCGGGGCGTGCAGCTGCCGGAGATATCGGGCTACATACTGGCGGGAGTTGTCTGCGGGCCGTACATCATGAACATCCTCTCGGGTGTAGTGGTCGCGCGCCTGCAGGTCTTCGACGACGTTGCGCTTGCCATCATTGCGCTCATAGCGGGTGGCGAGATGAGGATGAGCTTTCTGCGGAGGGGCAAGGCGTCCCTGCTCGGCGTGATCGGCGGGCAGGTGTTTTTCTCCTTCGCGGGGGCGCTGCTCGTCGTCGTAGCGGCCAGAGATCATATCGCCTTTCTCTCGGGCGGCGGTACCGGCGCCTTGGTGGCGGCCGCGCTGGCCCTGGGTGTGGTGACGGCGGCTCGTTCCCCGGCGACGACGATCGGTGTGGTGACGGAAACTCGTTCGCGGGGCCCATACACGGATATGGTCATCGGCATCACGGTGATACTCGACATCGTCGTGCTGGTGCTCACCGCGCTGGTTGTGCCCACGGTGAGGGCGCTGACGGTGCCTGGGGCCGGATTCTCGCTCTTGTTCGCAAAGGATTTGCTGTTCGAGCTGTTCGGTTCGATCGGTGTCGGCATCGTCTTTGGCTCGGCGCTGGCCGCCTACATCCGCTGGGTGAGGGGGCAGCTGCCGATCTTCCTGCTCGGGGCGGGTTTTGTCGGCAGCATCGTATGCCGCCATTATCATCTCGAGCCGTTGCTGGCGTTCATGATCGCCGGGTTCATCGTTCAGAACTTCACCGTGATGGGCGAACGCATGATTCAAGCGCTCGAAAGGAGCGCGCTACCGGTCTACGTCATCTTCTTCGCCATTTCGGGTGCCTCCATCAACCTCGGCGCCCTGCGTGAGATGTGGCTGCTGGCGATCATTCTGGTGCTGATGCGCGCCGCGGCGTTCCACGCGGGGTCACTATTCGCCGGGGCCGTCGTGGGGGCGGTTCGACCGTACGCGGGCAGCTTGTGGATGGGGTTCCTGTCGCAGGCCGGAGTTGCCATCGGCATCGCGACGGTTTTCGAACGGAGGCTTCCATGGGGAGCGGATCTGAAGACGATCATCCTCGCAATTGTCGCGCTGAATCAGCTGATCGGCCCGATCGCGTTAAAATACATACTCGTGCGCCGCGGGGAGGCGGGTGGTATGGACCGCAGGGAGTTGCCGGTGTCCGGCGCAAAGTGATTTGTGCTCCGCAGCTCAGCGATCGCCCCGGTGGATACCGAATTTCTTCACTCGGTAAATCAGGACGTGACGCGGCACTCCCAACATGCGGGCGGCGCGGGATTGATTCCAGTCACAACTGACGAGCGCGTCCAGCACGGCCTGACGTTCCATTTCGGGCAGGCTCACGCTGCCGGCCTGCGTCGCAGCTGGCACCGGCGACATTGCGTCCTGCTCTCGTGACATGGCGCCGATGTGTTCCCTGACCGTGCTTTCCCGAATCTCGTTTTCCTTGCTCATCAGGATCGTGCGCTCACAAAAGTTCTCCAACTCGCGCACGTTGCCCGGCCAGTCGTAGTGCTCGAGCACCCGCACGGCCCCGTCGGTGAAGGCCACGTCGCGTTCGGCGGCGTATTTTTTCGTGAAATGACCCACCAGCAACCGGATGTCGGACGCGCGATCCCGCAGCGGCGGCACCTCGATCCTCACGACGTTCAGCCGGTAGTAGAGGTCCTCGCGGAACTCTCCCGAGCCGATCAACTCCGGAAGCGGGCGGTTGGTCGCCGCGATAACTCGAACGTCCACGGTCGCCGGCCGTTCGTCACCGACTCGTTCCACCTCCTTCTCCTGCAGTGCCCTCAGCAGCTTGGCCTGCAGCGGCAGTGACAACGACCCTATCTCGTCGAGGAACAGTGAGCCCCCGTCGGCCAGTTGAAACTTGCCCTGCTTCGTACGTACGGCCCCGGTGAACGCGCCTTTGACGTGTCCGAACAACTCGCTCTCCAGCAGCTCCGAAGGAATCGCCGCGCAATTGATAGTCACCAGGCGGTGTTCCTTGCGGGGACTATTGAAATGGACGGCTTTCGCGATCAGCTCCTTGCCGGTGCCGCTCTCCCCGGTGACGAGCACCGTGGCGTCGGTAGCGGCGACCTGCTCGACGACGTCGAACACCTTGCGCATCGCCGACGACAAACCGACGATGTTGTCGACCTGGAACCTCTCCCTCAAGGATTCCTTGAGCGCCATGTTCTCCTGCTCCAGCCGGTGCATGCGCAGGATTCTCTCGACGGTCAGCGTCAGTTCGTCCCGGCTGATCGGCTTGGTGAGGTAGTCAGCGGCTCCCACCTTCATGGCTTCGACCGCGGTGTCCACCGATCCAAAGGCCGTCAGCATTACCACGGGAATCGTGGCGTCTCGTTTTTTTATTTCCTTGAGCAGGCTCATCCCGTCCATCTTGGGCATCTTGATATCGCTGAGCACGAGGTCGGGACGTTGCTTTTCGACCTGTGCGATCACCGCGGCCGCCGAAGACATGCGGGCCACCTCGTACCCGGCTTGTTCCAGAATATAACCGAGCACCTTGAGGTTGCTCTCGTCGTCGTCCACGATGAATATTCTCGCCGGCTGCATGGTCTACCGATCCTCGATGACGGGCAGCATGATAGTGATCGTCGTGCCCCGGTCATCGTTTTCCTCCGCGCGGATGTGTCCGCCGTGGTTTTGAACGATTGTGTGCGAAATGGACAGGCCCAGCCCGGTCCCCTGATCGCTCCTGGTGTAGAACGGGTCGAATATCTTGTCGATGTCCTCCTGCGCCATGCCGATTCCGCTGTCCCTGAAGCGAACGACGATATGCGATCTCCCCTCCATGGTTTCACGGTGGCTCTCGACCCGCAGGCTGCCTCCGTTCGGCATCGCGTTGATCGCGTTCAGCGCGATATTCAAGAAAACCTGGTGGAGCTGCTCGGCGTCGAGGGGTGCCGCCGCGATGGATTGGTCGAGATCGCGAGTGATTCGCACGTTTTGCGCGCGGTTGTCCATCTCGATCTGGGAAATCATTTCCTGCAGCAGGGAATTGATCTGGGTCGGGGACCGTTCCAGGGGGCGAGGGCGCGCGAAATTCAAGAAATCCTCCACGACCCGATTCAGACGACCGGTTTCCTTGGAGAGCACCTGCAGGAGGTCGTGCTTCGGCGAGTTTTCCGGAAAGTCGTCACTCAAGATCTCCGCCGAGCCCTGGATCGAGCCTAGCGGATTCTTGATCTCGTGTGCGAGCCCGGCGGCCATCTGTCCGAGGCTCGAGAGGCGGGCCTGCTTCTCGAGTTCGCGCGCGAGCGCCTCCCGCTGCTTGCGTTCACCCCTCTGTAGCTCGATGAGGATGCCCGCGGTCATCCCGATCGCGACATAGAAGACCATTTCCGTCAGCTCGCCGGCCAGCGATCCGTGGTGGGCACCCTCGCCGACGACGCTGTAGGGCAGGGTGAGCACGATTATGAATGCCGCCGTGGCCAGGCCGCCCCACACGCTGTACCAGATCGCGCCCAGAATAATCGGAATGTAGCAGAGCCGTCCATGAATGGCGTGGAACAGGTCGTTTTCGGCGTGAGTGGGCTTGACGATGAGACCGTAGTGAAACGCCACCGTCGCCAGCGACACCACGAGCACGGTGAGTATCCGGTAGCGTTGGTTGAGCGAGAGCGTCATACGGCAATACTCCGGGAATACTGGAGAATATTCAACACTTTTTGTTCGCGGGTGGGCCGCGAAATGCAAAACCGTGCAGATTGCCGTACACGCGCCGGGGCATGGGAGCGGCGTCGCGAGAGCCGGTTGCGGTCGGGGGTTGCCCGCGGTGGCGGTGACGGTTCGTTCGTGTCGCGTACGGTTGCGCGTATCCTCGATCGGGCGCGAGGTTTCTCGGCTATTCCCGCACGTTCCGGTTCTACTGGTTCGTTCCTTGCGAATCCCGCGCAAGTATCTGGGGAGCGAGGAACTGTGCCCACACCTGCCGGGTTGTCATTCCCTAGCAAAGAATTGTAGTCACGTCGCCATCTTGCGCGAAAAAGGAGGCTCTCATGGGACCGAAGCGCTTCTGCGCCCTCGGGATTCTTGCGCTCTGGCTGTTCTTGCCGCTGGTGTCAGCGGCCAGCGATGCCGGCCTTACAGGGAATCTCGAAGCATTCCGTGTCGTCACGAACGAGGACGGCAGGGAAAACTTTCTGCCCGCCGATCGGGCGCGACCCAAAGACATTATCGAATACCGCCTGACGTACCGCAACGACGGTTCCGGGGTGGTTCGAAACCTCTTCATCACCGATCCGATCCCGTCAGGTGCGGAGTACATCGATGCAACTGCATCGCGCCCCGATGGTGGCCGCGTGGAGTTCAGTGTCGACGGCGGTCGCACCTACGAGGACTGGCCCATCGTCATCACCCGCCGCAACCCGGACGGAACGACGGCGCAGATCGAGGCCACACCGGACATGGTGACCCACATCCGCTGGATCATCTCAGACGCCTTTGACCCCTCCGGCGGGATCACCGTCTCGTACCGGACCTTCGTCAAGTGAGGTTGGAAATCATGAAAATCAAGACATGTCTTTTGCTTCCTCTTCTCCTGGCGGCGGTGCTGGTGTTGACCGCAACAAGCGTTCTCGCCGTGATCACACCTGCGGGCACGCTGATACGCAACCGCTCGTCCGCCACGTACGAGGATATGACCGGGAACAGTTTTACGTCGACGTCGAACGAAGTCATCACCGTCGTGTTGCCCGTGTACGGTGTATCCATACTGCCCGATGATTCGGGTGAGACACCGCCCGTCACGCCAGCAGCGATACAGAACGTTCTGCCCGGCATGACGGTGTACTACCGTTACGACCTGACCAACACGGGAAACGACAATGACAGCTTCTCCCTGTTTCCCATTCTGGACGCGGTCAATACCAACATTGCGCTTGCCGCTTCCGACGTGACCATCTACCACGATCTCAATGGAGACGGCGTGGTCAACGTGGGTGAGCCGGTGATCAGCGCCGGCGGTGTGCCCGGTAACGTCGGTCCTCTTGCCTCGGGCGCGACGGCGAGCATCATCCTCGCGTACACGGTGCCCGTCGCGGCGACGGCCGGCGAGGTCGCCTACGCCGGCGTGGAAGGAGCTTCGGTCGGCGACGGCCTGCAGGTCGACACCCGCAACTATCACCTGACGACGGTGGTCAACGACGCGGTCATGACGGCAAACCTTTCCGGCGCACCGGCGGTCGTTGTTCCGGGCAATCAAATCACCTACACGCTTACGGGAAGCAACCTGGGGAACAACGCGGCCAACGGCGTGACCGTAGCATCCGTAGCGTTGGCGGGTGTGCTCATCTACGACGTCATCCCCGTCGATCCCGGCACGGGCAACCCGCTGCCGATATTCGGAACGCCCTCCGGAAGTCCCGCGGGCGGCACCGTTCTGTACTTGAACGCGGGAAACTCGACGGCCGGCAGCCCGGAATCGTGGAACTGGAGCACGACCTCCGGCCCGGGCGATATCGCCGCGGGTTACATCACGAGCGGCGCCGTTGTCCCGGCGCAGGGGTACAGTTTTGCGTACCAGGTTACCGTCCCGTCGGCCATGGCCGCCGGCGTGCTGGGCAACACGGTATCCCTCGCCTACGTTGACAACTCCCCACTCACCGCGGATCCGTCTATCGTCATCTCGAATAACGCCACTGTAACCATTGGAACGGTAGCGACCGTCCTGGTCGGGCCTTCGGGCCAATCGGGCGCCGGTACGCCACCCAATTTCAATGACGACGTGCAGTCGGTCGCGACGGCCTATGCCGGAACCAGCGTTGATTTCGTGAACACGGTCCGCAACGAGGGAAACGCCACCGATCAAATAAACGTCCTGCGGGACGGATCATCCACGATTCCAGCCGCATGGTCGGTCCTGTTTCTGCAATCCGACGGCGTGACTCCACTGGTGGATAACGGCGTGGACGGCATCCCCGACGTCGGTCCCCTCGCGCAGGGTGACAGCATCGACATCGTCGTGCGCCTGCTGATCCCCGGTAACCAGGCCGCGGGCGGTCCGGTCGACGCGGTGGTGCGCGCGCAGTCGACCAACGACCCCGTCGTGTTCAACCTTACTACCGACCGGGTCGCAAGTGTCCTGGCGGCGAGTGCCGACATCGGCAACTACAACGGCGGCGCCGGCACCAACAACGTCCCGGTAAACCTGAGTTCCAATCCGGGGACGTTTGTCGATTTCCCGCTGGACGTCATCAATCCCGTGGGCGGCGTGGATACGTACGGGCTTTCCGCGGCGCTGCCCGCCGGCTGGACCGTGACGTTCTACGAGGACGTGAACGGCAACGGCGTGCTCGACGCCGGTGAAGCGGCTCCGATCGGGTCAATAGGTCCGGTCGCTGGATTTGCCGAAGCGAACGTAATCGCGCGCGTGGACGTTCCCGCGGGCACGTTGCCCGGCGTGAACCCGACGTCTTTCACCGCCACGTCTACCAACAACGCCGCGGCGTTCGACACGATCGCAAACACCGTTACGGTGAACCCATTTCCGGCAGTGGATTTTGCCCCTGACTTGAGTGGCACCGCAACGCCGGGCGGGACGATTTTCTACACGCATACGGTCACCAATACGGGAAACGTCGGTGATACGTTTGCGCTGAGCTACGTTTCTTCTCAAGGCTGGCTCTATGTGTTCTACGACGCCCTGAACAACCCTGTCGGCAGCGTGACGCTCATTCCCGGTGAAGTCGCGACCGTTGTGGCGCAGCTCAGCGTGCCCGCCGGCGTGGCCATCGGCACCGTGGAGACCGGTGCGCTGACGGCGACCGGCAACGTCACGCTGGTCGCGGAGTCCGCCACCGACGTTACGGTGATCGCGGCAGGTAATCTGGACCTCGCGAAATCGGTGAACCCCGCGACCGATCAACCTCCGGGCGCGGAGCTGACCTACGTCACGGACTACCAGAACCTTGGGACGGATTCGTTGGCAAACGTCATCGTTCTCGACGCCATGCCGGCGTTCACGCAGTTCAAGGTGGGATCGGCCTCGATCGGTACTCCTCCCGCCGCAGTTTCCGGCGTGACCGTCCAGTATTCGGCCGACGGCGGTGGTTCCTGGGGCTACACCCCGCTTAGCAGCGGCGGCGGCGCGCCCGCCGGATTCGATGCAAATGTGACCAACGTTCGGTTTGTAATGACCGGGTTCCTCGTGCCGGGCGGGGCTTCCACCGTCGGCGTGAGTTTCGTCGTCCGTATCATCGCGGAATAGGATCGCAGCGCGGCCGGGCCGCCGTAGCCGCGATCGTTCGATCGACGGTTGTAACCACGGCAAGCGGATGGGCGGGCAAAAAACCCCCCATCCGCTGCTGGTCATTCAGGGGTTTGAGTAATTGAGAGTTCCCGAGCGCGTCATGCGCCACACCGCGATCCTCAGCGGCACCATCGCCCGGATGATTCTTCTCGTTGGGGCGCTCGCGGGACTCTTTTTGCCTGCCGGCGCCGTCCGGGGCGCCGTCACACCCGCCGGCACGCAGATCACCAGCCGGTCGCGCGCGGACTACCTGACCGGTATCGGATCACGTATCAGCTTCTCGAACCAGGTGACGACGAACGTCGTGCCGGTGTACTCGATCTCGCTTTCACCTCCGGGCACCGTCACTTCACCGGCGTACACACTCCAGGGTCTTGGAGGAGATACGCTCTATGCGGCCTTCACCCTCCGAAATCTCGGCAACGCGCCGGACTCGGCGCAGGCGGCGCAACAGATCGTTCCGCCGTCAACGACGGGTCTCTCCCGGGTCACGCTCTTCAGCGATGCAAACGGCAACGGTCGTTTCGATACCGGCGAGGACGATCCGGCGTTCCTGGCGCTCGGGATCGGCGGCCAGGCGGACTTGAGCGTCGCTTTCATGCTGGCGAGCGGCGGCGCGGGCGACAGTTACGTGGAGATCCGGGCGCGTTCCGCAAACGACACGACCGGGGTTGCTCAGACCAGCGTCGTACATGTCATTACCCAGCGCGGTGGCTCCGTTCTTCACTTCGGGCCCTACCGGAACGCCCCGGCACTGCCCGGCGGCGAGGGAAGCCCCGACGACGTCACCGAGCGGTTCGTCGGTTACGCGGATTTCACCGTCACCTTTCGCAACGACGTCGCGAACCAGGGCGTCTCGCCCGACGTGGTGGAGCTGGCGGTCGCCGATTCGATCGGCTGGCCCCCAGGGACCACGGTGACGTTCCGGGATACAACCGGCCAGGTGCTAACGCTGTCGCCGCAGACGCCGGGGGCCGTGCTGCTGGGAGCGCTGGCTGCCGGCGAGACACGATCGGTGCTCACAACGGTGGCAACACCCGGCTCCCCGTTCGTCAACCTGGTCGGCGATTCCCTGTCCGTGCGGCTGCTCGCCCGCTCGCAGCTGGACAGCACGCGAACCAACCGCACCGTCGACCGTATCGTGCCGCCGGCCGCGGTCAATCCGGCGGCGGTGATCCGGCTCGACCAGACGTTCAAGGACAACACGGCTGGATTCGGCGACGTCGTAACTCTCGTGGTAACGGTACAGAACGTCAGCGACAGCATGGTGGTGAACGGCGTGACCGTCCACGAGGCCGTACAACCGACGTTGAACTTTCTGTCCAGCCCGTCGTTCGGGCGCAGCGGCGCATCGCTCGCGTGGTCCGCCGGTGCCCTGGCCCCGGGGGAGACGCGCGAGACGGCGATCAAGTTCATCGCCAACAGTCGTGTGGCCCGGGGCAAGACGAAGGTCATCGGTGAAGCGCGAGGTGTCGCTGCTACCGGAGACGTGGTTCGCGCCGGGCCGGTCGTCAATATACTGCGGATAGAGAACGATATTTTCTCGGGCGACGGCATCATCCTGGGTGACGTGTTTGTGGATGGGGACGGTGACGGCGTGCGCGGCGCGAAGGAAAGGGGCGTGCGCGGCGTGGCGGTCTACATGGAGAGCGGCGAATACGCGATCACGGATTCATTGGGAAAATTTTCCGTCCCGCGTACTTTTTCGGGATACCGGGTCATCAGGCTCGACGAAGGTACGGTTCCGGCGGGTTTCTCCCCCGCCGAGGGGCACGGCGGCATGCGAAGCGAGCGGCTGGTCCACCTGCTGGCCGGCGGAAACGCCGTCGTTTCCTTTCCGTTGCAGCCCACGACCGAACCTGATCGCGTGCTTGCGAGGCGTATCGTCTGCCAGGAACTCGTCAGCGTGACCCGTCGCCACCGGGTCCTCTACCAGGTCCCGTCCGTGCCCAGCTCGAACTTTCAAACCGGCAAAGCCTTTCTGAAAACGGAGACACTGAGTCATCTCGACCCCATACGGGCCTTTCTGATGACGAACCCGGGGTGGGTCGTACTGCTCGAGGGTCACACGGACAGCATTCCCATCCACAACGACGACTTCACATCCAACCTCGAGTTGTCTCTCGCCCGCGCGGAGGCCGTGAAACGGTACTTGATGGCAAACGGCATCACCCGGCACCGGATTGAGGCGCGTGGGTTTGGCGATCGAAGACCTGTCACATCCAACGGCACAGCGGAGGGACGCGCCAGCAACCGGCGGGTCGAGATCAGTTTTGTCCCGCAGGGCGTGAGCTTCGACGAAGCGTCATCGGCCGGGCGCGTTACCGCGGAACTCCAGCAGCTCGACGAACTGCCCGATACGTTCCAGGTTCGGGTCCTGTGGGACTTTTCCACCGACACACCGCATCCGCGTGACGCCGAGCTGACCATCGGCCTGCCGGCCGGGCTGCGCGAGGTGCGGGTGAACGTAAGAAGCGGGGGAGAGGATCTCCCCGGCGAAGACGGGCGCTACCGCGTCTCGGGTTTCCAGCGTTCGCGGGGCGTGCAATGCGAGGTGGCCTTCCGGGCGGCCGCCTCCGATACCGCGCTGGTTCGGCGCGTCCAGGCGTCGGCCGTATTCGGGGCCACCGGCGGCGACCCCGGAGACTCCCGGCAACGAACCGCGGTCGCGCGCGCGCTGGACAACGCGGGAACGCCCGGGGAATCCCGGCGCCTCGTCCTGGCACGCTGGACGGAGAGCGCGCCCGGCGGGGGGCGCGTCCCGGTGCGTGAGGGCCCGCGCAGGGGCCCGGGGGACGGTTCGGAAACGGTCCCGGCCAAAACCGACCGGGCGAGTGACGGTGTCGCCTTCGGGTTTCTCGAACCGGCCGACGGTGAGATGTACTCCCGGTCGGATCAGATCCGGGTGCGGGTGAGGGTACCGCTTGGAAGCAGCTTCGAATTGACGACCAACGGGGAAGCGGTCGCACCCAATCGCATCGGCCGCAAGGTAGTCCACGTCGAACGGGTCGTGAAGGATGGTGTTACCTGGTGGACACCGTCCGGCGCGGAGGACGTGACCTACTACGGAGTCAAACTCGAGCGCGGGTGGAGCCAGCTCTTGCTGACGGCGTCACCGGTCAACGGGCCCACCCAGCGCGACAGCCTCCGGGTCGCGCTCAGCGGCGGTGTCGCGAAGCTCGACGTGTCGCGGCGCCGGCGGCACATACCGGCGGACGGGCAGGCGACGGAAACCATACGCATCGGCGTGCGCGACGGGCTGGGGCTGCCGGTGGCGGACGGCATCGTGGGCACGGTGATCGAGGGGGCGCCCCTGCTGGCCGGGGTGGACAGGCGGCCGGGCGAGCGCGGCCTGCAGGTGGCGACGCAAGACGGCTATTTGACGTTGAAAGTTCGTGCGAGCACCGCAACCGGGCGTCACAGGATCGTGGTGTCGGTGGGTGAGCTGCGCACGGTGGTGGAGGTGAGTTACACGCCGGCGCGACGACCGCTGTTCGTGTCGGGAATAGCGGAGGGAATAGTAGGGGCCTTCCGCTCATCCGGTTCCGCGGATCCTCTCGGACTCGAGAACTTTCACGACGACGTGCAGCTCGGGGGCGTCTCGCGTCTTTTTGTCCGCGGCACGCTCTACCGTGATGTGAACCTCACGGCGAGGCTCGATTCGAAGCAGCGCTACAAGGATCCCGTGCTGAAAACACTCGGCCCGGACCGGCAGTACTCGTTTTACGGAGACGGCTCGGAACTTGGATTCGCGGCCCCCGCCGAGGGCGGCAACTACGTGGCCCTGGAGAAAGACGAATCGTTCGTTCGCTACGGTGACTTTCAGACCCCCTTGACCGAAGGCGAGTTCCTCAAGTTCCAGCGCTCATCCACCGGGGTCAACAGTGAACTGGTGTCGGCGGGTCACCGGGTAAAGGCCTTTGTAACGAAGACCGACTTCGGCACCTTCCGGGACGAGATCCCCGGTGACGGGACGAGCGGCTTCTATTATCTCAGCCGTTCGCCGGTGGTCGAGAACACGGTGAACATCGTGCTCGAGACCCGGGACCGTTTCCGACTGGAGAAAATCGTGGAGGTGCGCCCACTGGTTATCAATCGTGACTACACGATCAATTACTTCAACGGCGCCATACTCTTCAAACAGCCCGTTGCAAGCACGACGCGCGAGTTCAATCCCGTCGTCATCGTCGCCATCTACGAAGTGGAGACGAACCGCGAGGCGGACTACCTCTACGGCCTGCGCGGCGAGCTCGCCCGTGGGCAGCAGTATACCATCGGCACGACCGCCGTCGCCCAGGGCGGAAGCGAGTTCGGATATGCGTTGTACGGGTTGAACGGCTCATCGTCGTTCGGCCCACTGCGTCTCTCCGGCGAATTCGCCCGCAGCCAGGACGATATCGTCGGCGACGGCAGCGCGTACAAGGTCGAGAGCTCCTTTCGCAACCCCGCCGGCGAACACTCGGTCTACTATCGCAAGGTAGACGGTGATTTCGTAAACCCCTCGTTCACCGGCGGGCAGCACGAGCTGTTCAGCCGCAAGGCCGGTTTCGACTCGCGGCTGAGCCTGTCGAAGAAATTCGCGCTCGAATCAGACGGATTCGTGCACCGGCTCGACGGGACCGGAGAGGAGAAACGGAATCTGCTGTTGTTGGGGAAGGTCACGACTCCCGTGCTGCAGTACAGCGCCGGTCTGCGCGCGGCACGGCACGAGGACCTGGGGCGTGACGATCGCAGCCTGTTGTCCGTAGTGGGCGCGGCGTTGCAACGGCGGGGGCTGCAGGTGCAGTCGCAATGGGAAAACAATCTCGCCCGCGAGACGGTGGAAGATTATCCCGACCGCGTGAAATCGACGGCCTCGGTGCCGGTTGCGGGCAGGTTCAAGTTCGTGGTGAACCACGAGTACTTGTCGGCGCACGGACGGTCCGCCACCCAGCGCCTGCTGGCCGGCCTTGAATCGTACGGGGGCAGGGGCTCGTCCGCTTACACGAAGTATTCCATGAACCGGACCGCGGCGGACGAGCGTATCGGTGCCGTGTCGGGACTGAGGCAGAAAGTCGAACTCAAGAAGGACGTGCACGGGACACTCGACGTCGAGGGGTTTCGCTCATTCTCGAATTCGTTGGATGACGAGTACGTTGCCGTCAAGTCGGGTCTCAACTGGCTCAAGCGCGGCAAGGCCTTATTGGAGGGACAATACGAAGTACGCTGGCAGCGGTCGATGACGCGTCACCTTGTCCGTCTCAACGCCGTCAAGCGCTTCGACAACGGAGTGGCGCTGCACTTCAAGGACGCGCTGTCGTTCGACTCCCCCGACCGGGGCCCGACGTCGATCCGTTCCGAGGGTCGAATCGCGGGGATATACCGTCCCGCCGCCTCGCCGGTCAAGGCGCTATTCCTCCTCAAGAACGAGTACGACCGTTTCTCTCCGGTGGATCCGGACGCGATCACCTCGACACTCGTGTTTTCAACGGATGCCAACATTATTCCGGCCTCCGCCCACGAGATCCGTCTGAAATTCGCGATCAAACACGTGGAGGATTACAGCATCGGTATTTCTGAGAGCACCAGGAGTTACCTGGTGCTCTCGCAGTACGTCTACCACTTCGGCCGGTACTGGGACGTCGACCTGTGGGGCCGCTACCTGGGCCAGAACGGGGCGGGGACCCGGCAGTTGGGAACGGGGATCGAGATCGGGCGCAGCGTGTTCGATCGCATTCGCTTGAGCGCCGGTTACAGCCTCAACGGCTTCGAGGAAAGGGACCTGTCTGAGAACGACGCGTGGGAAAGCGGGTTTGGTTTTCGAGTGCAGTTCATCTTGTCAGAATGGATTCTCAATGAATTGGGTTTCTGAACATCCGGTCCGAGTGGGCGCGATTGCCTTGCTGGCCTTGTTTTTGACAGCGACTGCCGCTGGAGTGGGGGGACCTGCCCTCGCCGCGGAGCTGGTTATCAACGGAACGTTCGAAACGGGTGACTTCGGCGCCTCGTGGGTGCACGGCGCCTTCCGCGGTGCCAACACCAACCCGAACAACGCCGATCACGTCGTTGTGCCCGATCTCCCGTACGCGGGCAGCTACTCCGCCCTTCTCGGGTTCAAGTATACGCCGCAACGCCGCGATGCCGCCGGTTACATGTACCAGGAAGTGACGATCCCGGGCAACATCTCGAGCGCGACGCTCTTCTTCAAGGTGCGGCAGCAAGGGTACGACAGCACGCCGTACGATCCGTTTGTGGCTCAGATTCGCCGCACGAACAACACCGTGCTGCAGACGGTCCTTGCGCAGACGTTTCCCGAATACAACGACCAGTTCAAGGACAGCGGCTGGATCAGCGACGACGGAGCGGCGCCCGAAGGCTTCGACATGATGGCGTATCAGGGGCAGACCGTCCGGCTCTATTTCGAACAGGCCAACACCATAGACGATCTCTTCGAGACCTGGACGTTCGTGGATGAAGTGTCGCTTGTTTACACGAAGTTTGTCGACCTGGCGGTGGACGGCGACGGCGACGACGTGTTCGGCGCGACCGGCTCGGGGGCGGGCGGCTTCGGCGCAACAAGCGGTCTCGCGACCGACACGCTCGTCTATGCCATCGACGTCGAAAACGAGGGGCAGGTGCCGGACACCTATCAATTGTCGTTGGCCGGGCCCGCCGGATGGAACGTATGGCTCGAGGCGGGAGGTGTACCGCAGGGCCTTCCCTATACGACACCCGTTATCCCGCCCGGTTCGGTGGCAACCTACGTCGTGCGTGCGGCTCCCGCTCCCGCCACGGCCCCGGGCGCGTACGATTTCATCCTGGATGCGGTGAGCACCGCGCAGGGCAGCCGCTTCGACAGCGCGACCCTGCGGGCAATCATAACCGATGCCAACTACGGTGCCGACATGGCCGTCGACGGCAACGGCTTCGGCGTGATCGGGGAGAACGGCAGCGGTGGTTTCGCACTGGTGGAGGCGCCACGCGACACGACTATCTCCTACGACCTGGAATTGATCAACAGCGGCGACGGCCCCGCCGACTACCGCATCACGACGGCGCCCGACGCAGGCGCGTCCGTAACCGTCTGGCTCGGGGGCACTCCCTTCGTGGGCACGTTTACCACTCCCGTCGTGCCGGCCTCGGGTTCGCTGCTCATGACCCTGGACGTGACGGTGCCCCAGCCCAATCCCGGTGGTGACTACCAGGTCATCGTCACCGCGGCGGCGCTGCCCGATACGCTCAAGAAGGATTCCATCCGCGCGGTCCTGCGGGTGCTGGCGCCGAAGGTCGACATGATCATCGGCGCGAGCGGCGACGATATCTACGACGGGACCTTTTCCGGACTGGGCGGCTCCAGCACGGCGGCGGGCGCCCTGGGAACGGCGGTGCTGTTTCCCCTGGTGATAGAGAACGAAAGTGGCGTTGCCGATTCGTTCCAGGTCAGCTGGGTCCCGCCCGGTGCGGGATGGAACGGATTCATGGTCGATGGCGGGGTGGATCAGAACTTTCCATTTACCACCGCGGCGATCGCGCCGTTCTCCCAGGCGGCCTACGTGTTGAAGATCGTGATACCCGGCGCCGCGGCCTTCGGCACCTACCAGTCGTTCTTGAACGCGGTGTCGCTCGGCGACAACAACATTTCCGAGAGTGTTACGGCGGCGGTCAGCATCAGCGACAACAACCAGATCGACATGGTGGTCGACGGATCCGGAGCGGGCATCTACGGGCCGGTCGGTACCGGCCTCGGTGGCAGCTCCACGCAAGTGCTGGCGCCGGGGGACTCGGTGACGTTCTCGATCGACCTGCAAAACCTCGTCGGAACCAACAGCATGGACGTCATGTGGTACACGCCGCCGGGCTGGCAGGTGACTTTCGACGGCCAAAGCTCGCCGGTCGCGGGTTATCCCGCGGGCGTCTACCTGCTTTCGGTCGTGGTACCCGCGTCCGAGCCGGGCGGTACCGTCGACATCATCGTGGACGCGCAGAAAACCGACAAACCGTTCTATATGGACAGCGTCATCGGCCGGGTCGTGGTGGTGCCGCCGGTGGTAGTGGACGCGCTGATCGACGGCGCGGGAGACGGTATTTTCGGCGCTACGGGGACGGGGCTCGGTGGTTTGTCCGTACAAACGCGCCCAGCGCCGGCGACGATGAACTTTACGATCGAGCTCCAGAACGAGGGCGCCGGTGACGACCAGTACACGGTCCGCTGGAACTCGATCCCGTTGTGGGCGGCGACGCTCGACGGCAGCGCCTCGCCGCTCGCCACCGGCACCGTTCTCCAGGGTGCCGCCGCCGTCTTGACCTTTCAGGTGACGGCGCCGGCGGGCGCGGCACCGGGGAGTTACTCGTACATCATCGACGTCGCGTCGTCGTCGGATTCAACCGCGGTCGAGAGCGTAGAAGCCCGCGTCTCGATCACCGGCCCTCCGCGCGCGGACCTGGTGATCGACGGCGACGGTGCCGGGGTGTTCGGCCTGGTGGGAACGGGCCAGGGCGGAGTGTCACTACGCTCTGCCAACGCCGGTACGCTCTACAATTCAACCCTCGAGGTCCGTAACGCCGGTTCCTTCGCGGACTCTTTCTACGTTACGTGGGACGTGCCCGCGGGCTGGCCGGCGGGGAACGTGCTGGTAAGCGACGGTTTTGTCGACCAC
This sequence comes from Candidatus Krumholzibacteriia bacterium, assembly GCA_046754105.1. GTDB lineage: Bacteria > Krumholzibacteriota > Krumholzibacteriia > WVZY01 > WVZY01 > JAZGDW01. Next base: position 25,657 of record JBHHVD010000001.1, on the reverse strand, counting down.
GCGGCGCCGTTCTTTACGCCCGTCATCGGTGGGGGAGCGCTGCTGAGCTATACGGTAAAGGTGCAGGTACCGGCCGGTGCCGGCACGGGCCAGCATTACACGCTCATCAATGCCTGGTCGTCGTTGCCGCCGAACGATCCGGAGAGCGTGGCACTCGTTACGCAAACGGGGGCTCTCGTCAGGGGTATTGTCTTCGAAGACGCCGATCACGACGGCGTCTTCTCGCCCGGCGACAACGGATTGGGCGGCGTCGGCGTTCGCGAGGACGTCGGTGGTCTCGTGGGGCAGACAGCGGGCAGCGGCGAGTACACGTTTCTTATAGCCGGCGGTTCGCAGGTCACGATCATCGAGCACAACCCGTCCGGTTTCATTTCGATATCACCGGATACCGTCGGCCCGTCCGTGCTAAACGCCGGCGACACCCTGCAAGTCGATTTCGCCGACGTATTGCCGCTGCGGCTCGGCGCCGGCACCGTGCTGACCGGGGTCGCCGGTGGTTTCGTGGATTTCCCGCACCGGATCGAAGTCGGCACCCGCGGGCAGATAACGCTCGCCGCGACCGCCCCCGCCGGCGTCGTTACGATGTTTCTTCTGGATGACAACGGCAACGGCGTCTTCGACGGAGTCGACCGGACCTTGCAGCCCGCCGACCTGGACATGGACCCCGCCCTCGGGCGGACGGTGGTGTCGGTCTTGCTCAGAGTGTTCGTGCCGGCGGCCACGCCGCTGGGGACTACGATTCGTGTCACTGTCGATGCCGTCCAGCCCATAGCCGGTACCGGCCTTACTACGTCCGCACAGGCGGCCGACGCCGTGGCCGTGGCGGGCACGCAGCTCGGCCGGATCACCCTGCAAAAATCGGTCGACAGCGGCGCCGCGCAGCCCGGCGAGGTGGTCACGTATACGATTTCCTTCTTCAACCCCGGTGTGGACAGCGTGCAGAACGTTACGATTCTGGATCCGATCTCGCCGTACGTAGATCCCGTTCCCGGTGCTTTCGGCCCGGGTCAGGACGTCGAGTGGGTTCGCGGCGGGTTTCCCACCCAATACCTGACGCTCGATCCGTCGGACGGCGACGAGTGCGAGTACAGCGTCAACGAGCGTCTCCTGCGATTGTTGTTTTCCAAGAACGGTCCTTTCTTCCTCCTGCCGGGCCAGAGCGGCGCCTTGAGCTACAAGGTCGTCGTTCAGTAGCTCCCAGCGGCCCCGCGCCGGCCGGCGGGCGCTTGTGACGGGATCCGGCTCCGCGCCGGGGTGGGCCGGCGTCCCCGGCCTTCCGGCCACGCCGCGGCGGTTGTTGATGAAAGATCGGGGCCGGGTAGCATATAATCGAATCGTGGGGCCGCCGCGATTGTTGCGCCGGCGAACGGGCGGGAGCACGGGTGGAATCTCGCCGGGCCCCTCGGGCGGCCGGCGTTTTGCGGCGGAGTGGGTGGGGCAACGGCACCGCGGAGGATTCATGACTGCTGCGCGTAAACTCATTCTGGTGACGTCCCTGGTCCTGCTGGCCGGCGTGACGATCTTCTACCTGAGACGCCCTTCGGGCAACACGCCGCCCGAAGGCTCCGCCGACCCTGCGCTGGAGCTGCTGACGATTCTGGGTGACGTGGCGAACCGCCCGCGCGACCTGCCGGGCCGCTGGCGCAAAGCGAAAAACGGCGCGGCCCCGGGAGCCGTCAGCGGCGAGGAATCCGAAGAGCTTTCCGAGATGATGGCGCTGCCGTACCTGCAGGGATACAAAGAGGCTCCCGCCAGAGACAACATCACCCGCCACGACACGACGCGGGCGTACGAAGGCGTAAACCTCTATACCTCGGGGCACGCACCGGAAGCGTTTCTCATGGATATGGACGGCACCGTGCTGCACCGGTGGCGCATGAACATCGACGACGTGTGGCCCGAGGTGCCGCACACCATTCACAGCACGTTCTGGCGGCGCGTGCACGCGTATCCCAACGGCGACCTGCTGGCGATCTGGGAGGGAATCGGCATCGTCAAGCTCGATCGCTTTTCCAGGCTGCTGTGGGCGTATCGCGGTGGCTGTCATCACGAGGCGTTCGTAACCGCCGAGGGCGACATCTACGTGCTGGCGCGGCGCGCGCGGATTATCTCCCGCATCAATCCGGTACGGCCGGTGCTGGAAGACGTAGTCTTGATTCTCGACGCGCAGGGCACCCGCGTCGCCGAGTACTCGCTTCTCGAAAGCATGGAGAACTCCGCGTATCGCCATCTGATGCGGGGCATGAGACGCCGGGGCGATCTCTTCCATACGAATTCTCTGTACGTCTTCGACGGCAGCATGAGCGATCTCTCGCCCCATTTCAAGAAAGGTAACGTGCTCGTATCCTTCCTCAAGCTCGATACCATCGCCATTGCCGACCTCCAATCGAAGCAGGTAGTGTGGGCGAAATCCGGCGGGCTCACGAGAATGTGGCGGAGGCAGCACGACCCCGTCCTTCTGGACAACGGGCACTTCCTGCTCTTTGACAACCTGGGTCGAGGCGGCACTTCGAAAGTGATAGAGTTTGACCCGAATGGAATGAAGACGGTCTGGGAGTTCGCCGGCGCGGACGGCGATACTCTCTATTCCATGACGTGCGGTACGACGGATCGACTGCCCAACGGCAATACGCTGATTACGGAGAGTGACAACGGACGCGCGCTGGAGGTGACCCCGGGCCGCGAGGTGGTTTGGGAGTTTTATAACCCCCACCGGGCGGGCGAGAACGGCGGACTGATCGCGACGCTTTTCGATCTGACTCGCTTTGACAAAGGGTACTTTGCCTGGTTAGAATCGAAATAGCAGACCGCGCGCGTAAGCGAACTGACACAAAAGGAGTTGAAAAATGTTGACCGCACGCCAGCTCCTGGACAAGAAACCGGGCGACATCTGGTCGGTCTCGCCGGATGCGTCCGTATTTGACGCGATCAAGTTGATGGCGGACAAGCGAGTGGGCGCCCTTCTGGTCGTGGACGGTGACGACCTCGTGGGGATCGTTTCCGAGCGCGACTACGCGAGGAAGGTGATTCTGCAGGGACGCTCATCGAAGAGCACGCCGGTCAGTTCCATCATGACGGAGAAGGTTCTTTTCGTTGGACCGGATCAGCCGATCGAGGAATGCATGGCCTTGATGACGCAGAAGCGCTTCCGGCACCTGCCCGTCATGGAGGACGGCCGCTTGCTCGGCGTATTTTCCTCGGGTGACGTGATCAAGGAAATGATTTCGGAGCGCGAGTTCATCATCGAGCAGCTCGAGAATTACATCAAGGGTAGATGATCCGCGCCCGGCGGCGATGGCCTAGGCAGCGGCCGGGGGCTCGCCCGCGGCCGTTTCGTGTTTGTGGTAGATGGTCCGCGTCGGAAACGCCATTTCCATGCCCAGGCTTTCGACGAGTTTCATGATCGCGATATTGATCTCTTGCCGTATCCGCAGGTATTCATCCCACACGGTCGTCGTGGTGAAATAGTAGACGAAAATATCAAGCGAGCTCGCGCCGAAATCGGTGAAGTTCACCAGGAAGAAATCCTGATAGATCTCCTTGTGCCCCCTCAAGATGTTTCGTATTCCCGCGACGGCCTTCTCCATCTGGCTCGCGTTTGACTCATACGTGACCCCGACCACCATCTTGACTCTGCGGATCGGCATGCGCGACCAGTTGTTGACAACAGTGTTGGACAGGACGGCGTTGGGCACCGAGATCTGCGTCTTTGCGAAAGTGCGAATGCGTGTCGAGCGAAAACCGATCTCCTCGACGACGCCCTCGTCGGCGCTGGTTTGAATCCAGTCACCGACGGCGAACGGGCGGTCGATGAGGATGGCCAGCGACCCGAAGAAATTGGACAGCGTATCCTTGGCGGCCAGCGCCAGCGCCAGGCCGCCGATGCCGAGTCCGGCGAGCAGGCTTCCCACCGAGTAACCGAGGTTCTGCACGATGAACACGAACGCGAGCAGCCCGATAAACGTCTTGAGCGATTTACGAACGATCGGAATCAGCTGGTCGTCGAGCTTGGATTCGGTCCTTCCCGCGGCCGTGGCAAGAAAAGCCGCGAAGGCGTCCACGAGGCGGATCAGAAGCCAGGTGACGTCGACGACCAGTGCTACCTGCAGCGCCACGATAGAGGAGGTCCGCACGTCCACCGGCTCCTGGGGCAGGTCGAGGATCACGGCGGCGGCGTATATGCCGGCAAGGATGAAGGCGAAACTCACCGGGGGGCCTATCGCGTCCAGCAGCATGTCGTCGAGCTGCGTGGCCGTACGGGCGGCGAAGCGGCGCAAGGTCCGGATAACCAGCGAGCTGAAGATCCGCCTCAGCAGCACGGAAAGCAGAATCGCAGCGAACGCGAGTACGTACTGCTGCAGGCTGATCCCGAGCAGCGTCTCACGGGCAAGGTATTCCAGTACGCGATCCATAAAAAGTCCCCGGGATTATGGGTTTCCGCTGGTGTCCCGGCGGCGGGTTGATGTATATACTAGAAGGAAATCTCATCGGCCGCTATCAGTTTTTGAAACAATGCGCATGCGGGCCGGTGGACGTGATGCACGCCGTTAAGGAGCGCGGGACAATATGGGATTCGTTCAAAAGATGAAAAAACGCTGGGGGGTCGGTGTGTGGGGTGTTATCGCGATCTTGCTGGCGTTCTCACTGGCGGGGATGACCGTGGTACGAGTCAAGGGTCCCGTGCTCGGGCTGCTGCTGCCGGACAACAGCCCGGGCTGGCTGAAGTGGACGGTCTACATACTGGTCATTATGCCGCTTTACCAACTCTCGCTTCTGGCCTGGGGCACGATTCTCGGACAGTTCAATTTTTTCTGGGCCAAGCTCAAGTACATGGGCCGATTGCTTTCCGGACGGGCCACGAGAGGCCCCAACCAACCACGAACAGCGGCGGGGGAAAGTCCGGGGGGCTAGTCGGTAAAGAAGTCGAAGACGTTTCCCAGCATGCTGCTCCTGGCCCGGTAGATTTCGGTGTACTTGCATCGCGTGCAGGTGACCGTGCTGAAACGCCGGGTCTGGATGTCGAACACCTTGGTCAAAAACCCGCCCGTCGCGCGGAATTCGCCCACCTCGAACTCGGTGTTACTGCACTTGGCGCATTTGAACTTGATACCGTTCATTCAAGCCTCCATTTGCACGAGCCGGCAGCCGCCGGCGCCTGGGACCACCCGTTGCGGTAACTACCCGGTACAGCGGGTTTTATTCGAGGAGAATGGCTCCGGGGGCAGGATTCGAACCTGCGATATCCACGTTAACAGCGTGGCGTTGTTCCAGCTCAACTACCCCGGAAGCCGTATAAATGTAGTTTCCGCCGCCCACGACCGCAAACGTAAACTTTTAACCGGAGGACCGCCATGGCAAAAGCCCGTTTCATACCGGTGCTTGCGCTCGTCGCAGCCGTTACCGCCGCCGCGCCGCCCGTGCCCGCCGCCGCGGGAGATCCCGCGCCGCCCTCGGAGCCCGGAGTCCGCATAATTCGTGCCCGGGTGCAGCCGCGCCCCGGGGCCGAGGTGGCGGAGGTGGAAATGAAAGTGCACCCGTCTCCGACCGACCCGGCCTCCGTACCGGCGGGCGAAGCGACGCTCGACGACGACGACCTCGTCCTGGGCGTAGTGATCGAAGGCCGGGCGATGGCCTACCCGATACGCTACCTGGCCATGTATGAAATCGTGGATGACCGGGTGGGGGAGACCCCTCTCGCGCCGTCATGGTGACCGCTTACCGGATCGGGCGTCGTGTACGCCCGCACGATCGACGGACGGGAACTGACGTTCGATTTCGCCGAAGGCCTCATAAAGGACAACCTGCTCATCGCCGACCGTGAAACCAACAGCGTCTGGTCGCAGCTCGACGGACGCGCCATTCACGGTCCCATGAACGGCACACCGCTGCCCGTAATCGCCTCGATCCAAACCACGTGGAAATTCTGGCGGCTACGCCACCCCGGGAGCCTCGTCATGGTCGTGCCGGGAAAAGAGGGCTACCCTTACCGGTATCGCAGCCGCCGGCCCGGACCGCCGAGGCCGAAGGAACGTCCGCAGGGTCACGACACGTCGGTCTTGGGGCTGGGCCTTACCCGGGGTGGGGAGACGATGTTTTTTCCGTTTGCCGAACTCGAAAAAACCGACACACCCCTCCGCCTGGAAATGGACGGGACGGAAGTCGCGATCCACTACGACAAGGGGGCCCTTACCGCGTGGGCCACCGACTCCGCCGGCAACCTCTTGCCGGGCGTCCTCGCGTACGAGTTTGGGTGGAGAGACTTTAACAGGGACTCGGGTGTCTATCGTGCCGGCCCGCCTGACGGTTGACGGCGATGCTCCGTGCGCTCCGGCGGGGACGGCGCGTCTGTCCGGAGCCCCGCTAACCCGCCGGGAACGTGATTGTAAAAATCGAGCCCCTTGACGGGGACGACGTTAGCTTGACGTCGCCCCCATACGCACCCACGAGCCGCTTGACCAGCGGCAGCCCCAGGCCCACACCATCTGCGTGTGGGCTCGACTTTCCTCCTGCCTGGTAGAACGTTTCGAACACCCGTTTCTTTTCTTCCCGCGGTATGCCCGGCCCGTTGTCGCCCACCGCAATCGTGACCTCTTGGTCCACCTTGTCCGCGACGACGTCGAGCATCACCGTCTCCTTGTCGCAGAACTGGATTGCGTTCTCGACGAGGTTCGAAATGATGGTGTCGAAATACACACTGCTGATCTCTACGCTCGCTGTCTCATTCTTCACCGTAACATCGAGCTCCACTTTCCTGGTGCCGTAACCACTCACCGTGGATTCGAGCAACCTCGGCAGGTAGCTCTTCAGTTTGATCTTCTCGGTGGAAAGCGCCAATGAGGGGCTGTTGATGACGGACACGCTGTTGACGATGGAGAACCGGATGAGTTTTTCCACGAGGCCCGTTAAAGAGTTCGCCTCGGCCGCCATGCTCTCTATGTAGGCCATCTGCTCCTTGTTCAACGCTCCGGTGGAGCCATCGCGGAAATGCGACAAGCCCCGGGAAATCGCGGACAGCGGTCCCCGGAGCTTGTGGGAGACGACGTTCAAGAAATCTTCCTTTTGTTTTTCTTCTCTTCGTTCGCCGGTCATATCGCGCATCGACAAGACGAGGCTTGTCACGTTTCCGTCCGGGTCCGCCATGACGTCGAGGTTCGCGTGCACGTAAGAAGGTCCGGAGCCTCCGTCGCGGGATCGGGCCAGCAGAAACCGCTTGCTGGTCTCGGAGAGACTCCCGGCAAGCTCATCGCGCGGCACCGACACGGTATACGTATCGAAGATGGCGTCTAGCAGGTCCGAGCCCGGGCTGGCGCCGGGCAGAAAGCGCCTGCCGTGGTCGTTCATTCGCAGGATCGACCAGTCGGATTCACACAGGACGATCCCCTCACTGATCCTCGTGATCAGAGCTTCGAACTTTTCCTTCTCGTCCAACTGCCGCCGGTAGTGACTCAGCTTCAACGTCGTGTGGATCTTCGCCAGCACTTCGTTCTTGTCGAAGGGTTTTGAAATGAAATCGTCACAGCCCGCCTGGATGCCCTCCACCCGGTCCGATGTCTCACGCAGAGCCGAGATAACCACGATCGGAAGCAGGCGCGTGTTCGGATTGGACCGGATCCTCCGCGTCACCTCGTAGCCGTTCATGCCGGGCATCATGACGTCCAGGAGAACCAGGTCGACGTCTCTCTCGTCGATCGCCTGCAAACACTCCTCGCCGCTCCCGGCCGTCAGTAGCTCGAAACCGTGGGGCAGGAGCAGCGCTTCCAGCAGACGCACGTTCTTCGGCTCGTCGTCCACGAGCAGCAGTGTTTTCGCCTTGTCGCTGCCATCGGCCGGCCGGTCGATGACGTTTGTCGATTCATTGTCATGGCTCATGTCATTATCCTCCGCGTCTTGGTGTTCTTTGATATCACCCTGTTGATCTCCCTCAACAGGGCCTCTTTATCGTACTGCGCCTTCAAGATGATCGCCTCGGCGCGCTCTCCGAGAAGCCCCAGCTCGGCTTCCGTGAGATCCTTGCCGGTTATCACAAGTATGGGGATGTCACGCGTCGCATCCTTCCGGCGCAAGATCTCCACCGCGTCGAAACCGCTCATTTCCGGCATTGCGAGATCCATGATTATGGCGAGCGGCTGTTCGCGAACGGCGATTTCTATGCCGTCGCTGGCCCGGTTTGCCCCGACTGCCCGAAACCCCCCTGACTCGAGCATCGCACCGACGACCTTTACGATCCTCTGCTCATCGTCGATGACGAGGATCGTACCCTTGCTGTAAACCCCCATCCGTGCCAGGCCGTCGTACAGCGCTTCCTTTGTAACCGGTTTTACGATGAATTCGTCGGATCCCAATTCGAGAGCCTTCTCCCGGTCGTCAACGATCGTTATGGTCACTACCGGTATCTCCGTCGTTGCGGGGTTCGCCTTCAAGTCGACGAGGACGTCCCACCCGTACCTGCCGGGCAGCAGGACGTCGAGCGTGATAAAATCGGGTTTCGTGGACTCGATGGCCGTGAAAACGTCGAAACCGTCATAAACGTGCTCGACGTTGAATCCCGCCTCGGTGAGCAGGGAATTGAGCAGCTTGGCGGATCTCAAGTCGTCCTCGATAACCAGCACCGTTAGCGCGTCCGGGCGGTCGCTCCAGTTCTGCCTTATGGCATCCGTCTTTTCCGCGTTGGTCGTGGCGTCTTTCAGATCGATGCCCCGCGAAGGCAGGGTAAAGGTGAAGCAGGTTCCCTTGTTCTCGCCCTCGCTGTCGAACCAGATTCTGCCGCCGTGCAGCTCGACCATTTTCTTGGACAGGGGCATTCCCAATCCAGTGCCCGCGTACTCCCGTGCCCGGGCATCGTCGATCTGCTGGAATTCTTCGAAAACCTTTTCTCTGTCGCGATCCTCGACACCGATTCCAGTGTCCCGGATTGAGACCAGGACCTCGTCGCCTTCCTGCCTTGCCTCGACGTCGATCCTGCCGCCGGCGAGCGTGAACTTGATGGCGTTGGAGAGGATGTTGAACAGCACCTGCTTGATCTTTCGCTCATCGAGGTGCATTTCCGAAAAATCATCGGGAATACTGCTGTAGATGGCGACGCCGTGCGACCTCGCCTTTTCGCTGACGAGGCCGATGCAGGTCTCGATCGTATGTTTCAGATCGACCATGGTGAGATTGAGCTCCGTTTTGCCCGCCTCGATCTTCGAGAGATCGAGAATGTCGTTGATCAGCGACAAGAGGTGCTCTCCGCTCTCCCAGATATCGTGGGTGTATTCTTTTTGCTTGTCGTTCAGCTCGCCGAAGTGCTCGTCGCTCAGCACTTCGGAGAACCCCATGATGGCGTTGAGCGGCGTCCGCAGCTCGTGCGACATGTTGGCGAGGAACTCGCTTTTCGCCCAGCTTGCCTTTTCCGCTTCATGCTTCAGGACCTGCAGGTGCTTTTCGACTCTCTCCTGCTGGCTTATCAGCGCCTGCAGCGCGCGGTTCGAGGCTTCGACCTCGCGCGCGCGTACTTTCAGCGCCGTCGCGCTCTTGCGCTCCCGGGCCGTGGCCAGAACCAGGCCCGAAAGCGCAAATGCCGTCATGATTGCCGCCGCCGAAAAAATCATCTTTACCGGAGGCGGGGCCTTCGCGAGCAAGTGCTCGACCGGCCGCGTGATTTCGAGGACGCCCAGGAACTCCCCGGTTTCTACATCGGCCCCGGGCACTTCGGCGCGTCGGTTGTGACAATCGACACAGGATCTCGTCATGCGATTCGCCGTGGCGTACCTGAGGAGAATACCGCCGGTTGTCTTCTCGAAGCGGGTAAACGAAGTGTCGGGATGCTCCCGCAGGTATTTCAGAGCATCCCGCTCGAAAACCTTTCTGGGGTCGTCGCCACGGTACCGGGTGTGGCCATTGTACACGCGGACTCTGACTCCGGGATCCACCCTGGCGACCCGCTGGCCCAACTCACCGACCAGGATGCCGGGTGGCGGCAGCGCTCCCTCGGTCGTTTTGTAGTCGACCCTGACCGGCGACCCGCTGGCCGCCAGCGGTTCCACGATCTCGGTCGAGTAGAGGTCGCGGAACGCCATCAACAGCGTGGCAACCCGCTCCGCGTCCCGTACGGCCCCCGACCTGGCGATGTCGCGTGAGAGCCGGGATAGATCCCACAGGAGGCCGCCCACACCAAAGACGAGCACGATAGTCAGAACGAGAATCGTGCGCTCGAGGATGAAGCGAATCCCTGCAGCGGCAAACCCGGACAGCATCCCGTGGACTCTGGCGTCGTCATCCGGCTGTGCTTGCAAATCCAAACCTGACCTCCGTGCCGCCGGCGTCATCCGGCCGTGTGCAAGGTGGAATCGTATTTCTTGTCGGCCCGTCCGCGGGGCCGGCCGCTGTCCCCGGTTGGTCGTGGGGCCGAAACAATGGGGGTGCCCTCACCTGGCCGGCAGCTTCTCCCGTACCAGCCGTACGAATTCCCTCGTATCGATGGGTTTCGAGATATACCCGTCGAAACCGGCGTTCAATATGGTTTCTTTGTCTTCCTTCATCGCCAGGGCGGTCAGAGCCACGATTGTCACCGAGTTGAACCGCCGCTGTTCCCGGATTTTCTTGAACAAATCGATCCCGCTCATTCTGGGCAGGTTGATGTCCATGAGGATCAGGTCCGGTCTGACGGTCTTCAGAGCGTCCAGTGCACTCGGGCCGTCGGTTGCCTCGACGACGTTGAGGCTGTTGTATCTGAGCAGATCTCCCACGAGTTTCATGTTGGCGGGATTGTCTTCGACGATCAGTACCGTCGACTTGTTCGTGGTTGCCTCCACCATGTTTCTGCTCCGGTCAAATATCCCGACGTCGCGGCCTTCGTCAGGGCCTGCGACACGTGTCCGCGATGTTTTCGACCATCGTTAAATCCTTCGTTTCGGGCAGACAATCGCCCTGGAAACGCGGGCACTGCCTCGAGAGGCGGACGGATTCCTTTATCCAGTCCGCCTGTGTCTTTAAGCGGATGAACGTCCCCGCGTTCTCGGCGAACACCCAGAGTATCCGCAGGTCTTCTTCGCTGTAATCGATGTCCGGAGCATTGCTGCTGACGTTGAGGACACCGACGAGTTCGTTGCCGGCGATGATGGGGACGACCATCGACGCCGCGACGTACCGCATTTCGGCCTCGAGGCCGGGGTACTTTTCGATATCGGCGGGCTCCCGGATCAGGATGGGTTTGCGATACTTCGCCACCCAGCCGGAAATGCCCGTGCCGACCTTCTGCCGCAAACCAAGGACAGTGCCGGCCCCCGATTGCATGCTCGTCGACCGGACGATGAGGTCGTCACTCTGTCTGTCATACAACATGAGCGAGGCTCGCTGGCACTCGAAGGTCTGGGTGCACATCTTCGTAATACAATCGAAGACGCCTTCGAGGTGGATCTCGGCTCCGATCAGGCGGCTCACGTTGAAGAGACCGAGAAGCCGGGAGTAGCTGCGCCGAGTGCGCTCGTTCGCCTCCTCCTGCAGCTGTTGAAGGCGCCTGCGTGTCGCGCCGGCCTGGAGTTGCTGCTGGGACAGGTAGCTCACGAAGACGAACATGGCGAGCGAGATACCGACCAGCAGCACGAGGTCGGTATTCACCCAGGGCCAGACGTTCTCGACACGGGCGTTGAGAAGCGGCGGGATCGCCGTGGCGAGGCCGACCGTCGTCAGGACCGACGCGCTTGCCAGGAGCACCCAGTTGCGCCACGAGTGGCGTTCCAACTCCAAGGCCTCATCGGGAGGCGTCTCCGTCCCGTAGTCCTTTGCGTCATACATGGATGATTCCGACAAGCTCATTGTTGAATCCTCCGTGTCCCGCCCGGCTTACGTCAATGGATGGTGTCAAACATCGCTGCCGCCCCGCTCCTGACGGGGAGCCCGGCGACGTCGCGAAGCAGCACGTTGACGATCCGCTCGCTCGCCTGTCCATCGCCGAACGGGGAAACCCGGCAGGACATCGAGTCATAGGCCAGCGGGTCTGTCAGCAGCTCACCGGCGGCCGTGATAATCCGGTACGGGTCGGTGCCGACGAGCTTCGCCACCCCGGCCTCCACTGCTTCGGGGCGCTCGGTGACCTCGCGAAGCACGAGCACGGGCTTGCCGAGGAACGGTGCCTCCTCCTGGACTCCTCCGGAATCCGTCAGGACGAAGTGACAACGCTGTAGCGCCTGGAGAAACTTCACGTATGAGAACGGTTTGAGCAGCTGGATCCGTGGGTGTCCACTGAGCATCTTCGTTATGGGCTCCCGCACGTTGGGGTTCCAGTGAACGGGAAAGGTCAAGCGCACGTCCGGGTGGTCGTCCGCGATCGCTCTCAACGCGTAGCAGATCCTCCGCAGCCGCTTGCCGAAGTTCTCCCGCCTGTGAACCGTCACCAGGAGTTCCCTGCATCCGTTCCGGGATCCGGCGGGCGGATTGCAGTCTTTTTCAGCGAGAATCGTTTTCATGGCGTCGACGATCGTGTTGCCCGTTACGTGAATCGTGGCTGGATTCTTGCCCTCCTTCAAGAGGTTCTGCCGGGCCCACTCGGTGGGCGCGAAGTGCCAATCGGCGGTGACCCCGGTAAGCCGGCGGTTGATTTCTTCTGGAAACGGGCTGAGTTTATCGGGCGTGCGCAGCCCCGCTTCGATGTGCGCCACGCGGATGGCCCGGAAGCTGGCCGCGATCGCTCCCGCCGTGCTGCTGGATGTATCGCCCTGGACAACGAGAATATCGGGCCGCTCCTTTACGAGGATTGGGTCGAGACGATCGATTACGGCGGTGATAATATGAGCGAGCGTTTGGCGATCCTTCATGATGTCTAAGTCGTAATCGGGGCGCAGATTGAAAAAAACCGTCATTTGTTCGGTGAACCTCTTGTGTTGCCCGGTGGACACCAGCACCGGTGCCACCTCCGCATCGTGTTTCTTCAACTCCTCGACCAACGGAGCGAGCTTGATAATCTCGGGCCGAGTGCCGAACAGCGTCATGATCTTCATGCCGGGGCCCCCTCTCATCGCGTGAGTAACGTGACGACTACGCCACCTTTTGTGCCGATCAAAGGTTCCAGAAGAACCCCACCTCCGCGCCGGGGCCGCTGAAAAGCGTCCGGCCGTCCCCATTGCGGGACTTGTTTACGAAGTCCAGGCCGATCGTGAACCCGTAGCTTTGCGTCAACGATTCCTCGTGCTGCAGGGCCAGGACGTTCCCGTCGAAATCCGCGTCAAATACCGGTGCTCCATCCCCGCCGGCCCTGAACAAGTCGCGGCCGTGGATGTACTGCACGCGGGTCCAGCGACCCTCCGCGCCGAACCCGGCGACAAGGATGTGCGCGCCCGTCTGCTCGTGGATCGGTTCGGCGAAATAGCGCCGGTAGTTATACTGCAGAACAACCCGCAGCGGGCTGCCGAACGTATCGGTCCAGAAATAGCTCGCCGCGAAGGAAAGGTACGATGCACTGTTTACGTCGTGGTAGTCGAGGTAGCCGGCTCCCAGGCCGACCACGTGCCGGCCGCGAAACAGCTTGAGATCCACTTCGTTGTACAGGTTGAACTTGAGAAGGGGATCCCCGGACCCGAGACCGATGCTCGATAGCGTAAAGACGCGCTGGTTCCAATCGTAGTACGCCGTTCCCGCCCCGTATACGCCGCTGCTTTCGTTTCCCGTATCCCGGTGCGATTCGGTCACGAGCTCGAAGATGCCGGTGGCGCCCAGCATGCCGGCCGGGGGGCTATTCGTTGCCTTGAGACGCGTTCCCCACCACGGGCCGTACTCGCCGCTGCCCTCCGAGAAGGAATACAGGAAACCTCCCACGTCTATACGCGTGGGACGCTTGAGCGGATCCACACTCTGTGCGTGGCCCGAGACGAACGCCCCGGGCATGAGCGTGACCGCGACTATTATTGTAAGTACGTCTCTCCTCATCAGATCACCTTCTTCTAGAGATTCAGGTTTGATACAGCCCACAGGCCGGTAAGTACCGCTTCCGTCCTGTGAAGGGGTCGCAGGCCGGTGGCGGAAAGCCCCCAATACCATCCGCCGCTCCGGTTCTGCGTGCGCTGAAGAAAGCGGTCGGCCGATGCGACCTCCTTCGGACGACCGAGCTTCCTCGCCAGCTGCCGCCATAGCCCCGATGCCACGACGTCGTAGTAGGGCTGGGTCGGGTCGTTGAACCGGCCGCTGCCGGTCGTTACGTTGAGGTAGGCGTACACCGCCCCGTCGACGGGCTGCAGCCAGTCGGCGAAGCGCTCCGCCTGCTCGCGCGCCCCCACACGATAAGCACCCAGGGCCGCCCGCAAAGCGTTGTCCGCGACTACGACGTCGCTGCCGTACCAGTGCCATCTTGAGCTGTCGTATGATTTCGGGGGATAACCCGGATCGTAGTGATCGAACCAGACCCCACGCCGGGACTGCCCTCTTAGGAGAAACGCTTTTGATTTCTCGAACTGTTCGATGTACTCCATCTTTCCGGACAGTTCGCCGAAATGGCGAAGAGCATCGATCCACAGCAGCTCCTGCGCCGTGAAGATCTTGTTGTTGAACGCGCCGTCGTCGGTGACAAACTGCATCGGCGCGCCGTGTTCTTCGCGCCACACGCCGAAGCGTTCACCGTGGCACATTACGTCCTTGAACCACGTGGCGATTTTTCCCGACGCGGACAGGAGCGTGTCCGCTTGCGTTCTCTCGTACAGCAGCAGGAACGCCTCGAGGATTACGAGGTTGTCGCTACTATAGTATCGATCACCGGCCACCCACTCGCCGCCGCTCCAGGTGATCTGGCTCGGCAGAGCACCCCTGGCTGCCGGGTGGACCTCCTTTTCTTTTGCCTCCTGCCAGTAGAGGAGGCGGTCCGCAATGCGGGCGGCCCGCCACACGTCATCTTCCTCCAACCAGAAGAGAATGCACTTGGCGCTGACCATTGGAGAGAGAAAGTCATCGGGGGAAGATTCGAAGTCTTTCTCTTCGCTCCTATAGTAGGGATATAGCCCTGACGCCTTTCCGTCGAGCCTTTCGGCCGTGACCAGCCATTCGCGCAGCTCGTCCCGGTTCGGGGCGTTCGTGGTCTGCGGCGTGCCCCGCCCGGCGGGGAACAGGAAGGCCGACGCGAGACACAGTAATACCAACGTACTTCTCCACGGGTGGCTCATGGGTGCGTTCATGTTCTTCCTTTGACGGTGACAGGCAGGTTCGCGTCGATCGCCGGGCCGGAGACGGCCCTCGCCACGTGTGGCGTATGCGACATCCAGTCGCTCCGGTTCATCGAAAACCACGCCCACACCAGGGCCATGGTCCAGACGACGGCGGAGAAGACGACGGTATAGAAGCTATAGAGGACACCCCGGGGCCACTGGCGGTTTTCCAGGGTGAAACCGATGATCTGGTAGCCCATGATGTAACCGACGGTGATAGCGCCCAGCGTGAACTGGGCTTCGCCGGTGGCCAGCGGTCCCGACACGCTGAGAACCCCCAGGGAGATGCCGGTAAGAACCCCGAAGAACTGGACGACGGCGATCGACATGGCAATGGGAACCGCGTAGTATAAGAAGATCTCGAACAGGGCGATGTCTTTGCGCCGGAAGGACTCTCTCAGGCAGCGCCAGCCGAGGTAGCGAAATACCCGCAGGTGACCGGTCATCCACCGCCGGCGCTGACCTACGGCGACCCACAGGTTGTTCGGTTTCTCGTCGTAGAAGCGGGCCTCCGGTACCCACGCAACACGGACGCCCTCTCCCAGTAACAGTAGACCATTGAGCTCGATGTCCTCGGTCTGCGTCCGGATCGTGGGCCAGTGCCGCTTGACCAGGCTGCCCTGGCAGCACCAGCCCGTGCCACAAATGAGCGCGTTGCCGATGCCGCTGTACCGGCCCTGGTTGTAGAGCCGCGAAGACGCGGCGGTGCCGCACCACATGGCCTTCGTGACCCAGTTGACCCGCTTGTTGAGCACGTCGTGATAACCCTGGAGACAGCGACTGCCGGTGGCGAGGATGGCATTGTTCATCGTCCGCAGGAATTCGCTGTCGACAACGTTGTCGGCGTCGAACACGCACACGTACCGCCCATCGTCCGTACCCAGGAGCCGGTCGAACGCGCGCGCGAGCCCGACGTGCTTGCCCGACCCCGGCGCCGGCGTCTCGATCACGCGCACGCCGAGGCCGCGGGCGGCCTCACCCGTCCCGTCCGTGCCGTCGAACACGACGACGATTTCGACCAGAGCGTTCGGGTAGTTTTGGCGAAGCAGGCTCTCGACCGAATTCCGTATGACGGCTGCCTCATTATAGGCGGGGACGAGACAGAGAAACCGGGTTTGCGGGATTCGATCCGGAAACGGCCGGGATTTCTTAAAACTGCAAACCATGAACGTCAGGATCGAACCGACCCACAGGCCATATACCACCACGGTGTTGGGGTAGTAGATCCAGGAAACGTCAAGACCCCGAATGCCAATCCTCTTGAAGTAGAGAAGGCATAGGGCGATCGCGGCGATCGCCGAAGCGGTCACCAGTAAAGGAAGAACAGGCATGCGAACAGATGCCGGAAAAGCGATTTGTTTCGAGGCGCCGGAGTTACAGCACGGTTCATCGGCCATGCGGCTGGTTGAGTGCGTGTGATCCTTGGAGATATGATTCGAATTGTGCATCGCGTTTTGTAGTTGGTGCACGTAGCATGCCAGACACGGAGAGCGAGCCGGCCTCGGAATTGATTGCCGCGCAACCCATTCCGAATATGGTTACGCGAACACAGTGTCAATAATACTTTACACTTTACTCCAACCGGTTCGTGTTAACGTAATTGTGTGGCCACAAAGAGTGAGCACGCAATTGCCAAACGGTAACAACCCGTCGACGGCTGATCGCGAAATCTCGTTCACGCGAAAAGTTTTGGCGACTCGCGGAAACCATCGGCAGGTGACTCCACGCATTGTTCCGGCAGAAATTTTGACTGCGTTGCCGGCCATCGGCAAATTCGAGTCCAGCGGGGCGCCGTGTGCGTTCAACATTCGCTCGAGCCGCGCTCCGGGAAATCGCCTGGCAGGCGCCGGTGGTGCCAACGGCACCCGCGGTACAAAGACCAATAAGAGTACGGGATGGGAGGGAGTTGTTGGCGTCCGGGCCGGAAGTACTTCGCGCTCTTCTCGTGGGGAGCGAGGAAGAAAGGAGGCTCGAGTACTCCCGGCCGAACGGCCAAATCGTGTTCGCGGTTCTTGTAGAGGATGGGTGCCGCCAGCTCCCTTGGGGATCGCTCGTCGCAATTATCGTTCCGGCGCTTGCGAAGCGGTTGCGTGCTGAGTGGCGGTTGCGCGCCTGAAAGTGTCAAGTATTCTTTACACCTTCACGTGATCTGCCGGAGCGGCCGCGTGAATGTCACGAGTGACAAAGGAGTTGTGAATGCAAGTGCGAATACAAACGCGGCTGCATTCGTGTCAAGTTTATTTGACACCGGGGAAGGATCGTTGACTAAAATCAATGCACGCGTCGTGTGTGAACGCGCGAGGTGTGCTGTTCCGTTCCTGTGCTTGTGGTAAGGTTCCGTTCAGTCGAACAGGCCCCGCGTCGTGTGGCCAATTGGTTACGCGATAGAGACTGTCAAACTCATTTGACAACGCGTGGGCGGTCGACGGGCCGAACCCCGGTGGATGAAGCGTTGAAGGGCACGCGGCGCGTTCATGACGAACGTGCCGGTGCGATCGGGTTTGTCACGAATCTTTTACACCTGGCACGGGCCCGCCACGGTTCGCGTGGAATGTTCTATGCAGGACAACCATTCCGGGCCAGGAACGAATGCGCACCGTAATAAGGAAATTGTGTTCCAAAACGTCAGGCACATTTTCTGACGTGCGGTGCGCTTCTCATCCCCCTTGAAAACCAACTCACCGCAATTCCCCCGCAACGGTTTCAACGCGACCGCGCGCATTCCAGGGCATGGGCTCCGGGCGGCGGGTGCACCACGTTTCGTTATTCCACAGAGAGCGGGCCGCCGTGTGCGGCGCCACGGCAAGCGCCCCCACGCTGCCGTCGTATTTGGTTTGCGACGGGCGTGATCATCGTATATGGTGTTTGCCAGAGGCGGGTTATCGTTACGCGACCCCCAGGGCTGCAACCGAAATCCAACCGAGAGGCCATTTCGTGCTGGACGAAACCAGGGTCAAAGAAGTGCTGCAGGGAGTCGCCGACGAAGGCGCTGGAAATATCGTCACCAATCGCCGCGTTCAAGCCGTCGACATCTCGCAGGGAGTCGTGAAGATCACGCTGGCCCTGCCCACGAGCGACCGCGCCGAGAAGGAGCGCATCGAGGACGCCTGCTTCGACGCGGTGATGGCCGTCGACGGCGTTCGGGACGTCACCGTGGTCGTGCAGAGCCCGCGAAAGGACACGGCCCCACCCCGGCCGACGGCGACCGAGAATCCCTTCGACGGCCAGGCTCCGATCCCGGGTATCCGCCACATCATTGCCATAGCGAGCGGAAAGGGCGGCGTCGGCAAGTCGACGGTGGCGGTCAACCTCGCCCTCGCCCTCAACGCGCGGGGTGCGAAGGTGGGATTGCTCGACGCGGACGTGTACGGGCCGAGCCTGCAAATACTCCTCGGTGTGGACGAGCGTCCGCGCGAGGGCCAGACCAAGGAGATACGTCCCGTCGAGAAGGACGGCATCAAGCTCATGTCGCTGGGGTTCCTCACCCAGCCGGGTATGCCGGTGATCTGGCGCGGACCCATCGTCATGGGGGTGGTCAAGAAAATGCTGCTGGACGTTGAGTGGGGCGAGCTCGATTACCTGCTGACCGACCTGCCGCCGGGCACCGGTGACGCCCAGTTGACCCTGGCGCAGACGGTGCCGATTACGGGTGCGATTATCGTCACGACACCGTCCGAGTTGTCGCTGGTCGACGCGGAGCGCGGCCTGCGGATGTTCGAAGAGGTCGACGTCCCCGTCTTTGGCATCGTCGAGAACATGAGCACCTTTGTGTGCCCGCACTGCGGAGAGAGGACCGACATCTTCGACACAGGTGGGGGAAAGAAGATCGGCAAGCGTACCCGGGCACAAGTGCTCGGAGAGATACCGCTCGATCCACGGGTAAGGATGGGTGGCGACGAGGGGACCCCGATCGTCGACCTGGATGCAGCATCCCCCGTGTCGCGGGCGTTCTTCGAGGTGGCGGACAAGATTCTCGAACACTATCCCACCGGGGTCGCTGACTGATGTCACGCTCACCGCGTCGAACACCTCCCGACGAGCGGTTTCTCGAGAAGCGACTGAAGGAGTTCAAGTTCCTCACGAAATCGAGTCACGCGCTCAACTCCACCCTCGACCTGGACCAACTGTTGAACCGGATCCTCAAGATCGTAAGGGACGCCCTGTCGGTCGAGACGGCGTCGGTACTGTTCCTGGACTCCGCAAAGCAAAACATGGTGTTCGCGCTCGCCCGCGGCAGGCGCGGCCGAGAGATTCTCGGCATGAAGATCCCCCTCGGCGAGGGTGTGGTGGGGTGGGTGGCCAAGTTCGGGCGCCCGGTGATCATCAACGACCTCAAGAACGACAAGCGGTTTTCCCCCGCCATCGAAAAAAAACTCGGTCTGAAGACGCGCTCCATTATGAGCATTCCCCTCAAGCGCAGGAACAAATTGATCGGCGTTATCGAGGCGGTGAACAGGCGTGGCACCGACCCGTTTACGAGCGAGGACCTGGAATTCTTTCTGGCGCTGGGAGACCACATCGCCACCGCGGTCGACAACGCCCGGCTCTACCGCGAAGCGGAGCGCAGCCGGCTCGAGAACTCGGTGCTCTACAAGATAAGTCTCGATCTCGGTAAGTCGCTGGGACTCGACGACGTGCTCGGACAGCTGTTGGAGAGTCTGAAAAAGCTCATCCAATACGACGCGGCGGCGATCTTCGTGCTCGACCGCAAGAACCAGGAACTGGTGAGCCAGCTGCAGCACGGCTACCGGCCGGGAAGGGAGGCGCGTCTCCGGCTCAAGCTCGACGAGGGCCTGGTCGGCTGGGCGGCACAAAACAAGAAGGGCATTATCGTGGCCGACACCTCGAAGGACCCGCGCTACGTGAGCGCGAGACGCAGGACCCACTCCGAGATGGTGACCCCCATGTTGAGCCGAGGCCGGGTCATTGGGCTCTTCAACCTCGAGAGTAACCGCGCCGGCACGTACCGCGGAGAGGACCTGCGCCTGCTGGAGTCTTTCGCGGCGGTCGCGGGCGTTTCCATCGAACGGGCCCGGCTCTATGAGGAACAGCAGGCAAAACAGGAAATCGAAAGGGAGCTCAGGGTAGCACGCACCGTCCAGGAGTTCTTTACGCCCAGCAAGTCGCGCAAGTTGGGAAAGTACACGCTGTCGGGGCGCAATTACCCCTCACTTGAGCTCTCCGGTGACTACCTCGACGTCTTTCCCCTCGAGAAACCGTACGTCGCCTTCGCCGTCGCGGACGTCGCCGGCAAGGGAGTCCCGGCGTCGATCATCATGTCGAGCTTTCGCG
Source organism: Candidatus Krumholzibacteriia bacterium (assembly GCA_046754105.1). GTDB lineage: Bacteria > Krumholzibacteriota > Krumholzibacteriia > WVZY01 > WVZY01 > JAZGDW01. The sequence continues at coordinate 5,198 of JBHHVD010000001.1, read as the reverse complement.
CCACCCTGCACACGGGAGCCCCGCAGTTCACAACCGCGAGGGAAATCGCGGTGCTGGCGAACAAGATCCTGCTCGAGACCGTCCGTCCCGATGACTTCGTGACGGCCTTCCTCGGCGTCCTCAACGCGGAGAGCGGCGAGGTCACCTACTGCAACGCCGGCCAGGACCCGGCGATTCTCATGAAGCCGAGCGGCCGGTACCAGTTGCTGGAAGCCGGCGGCACCGTGCTGGGAGTATTGGAGAATAACAAGTTACGAGAAGGACGATTCCTGCTCGGGGACAACCTTCTCTTTGCCTACACCGACGGCGCGACCGATGCGAACGATCCGGATGAGGAACCCTTCGGTCGCAAGCGCCTGATTGGTTTCCTCCGCGAGCACCGCCACCTGCCCCCCAGCCGCATCTGCACGGCGCTTAGAAAACGACTGAAGGACCACATGCGCGGCACGCCGCAGGTCGACGATCTCACCTTTCTCGCCCTCAAGAAATAGCGCGAACCCGGTTTTCCCGCAGCACCCGGCCGCCGCCGGGAACCGCCTTTCACGAATGGGGTTCCGCGCCGTTCCCATGCGGTTTTCGTGGCATAGAGATTGCACGACCCGTTTGCTTATAATTTCTATCTAAATCGTAAAAATTTCCTCAGTACAGAAACTTCAATCGATGCCTAGACACGTTTTTCACGTCGTGGGAGCGGTGCTGCTGTGGGTCGTGTTCGCGGTTTACTGGCGAATCGTGGCGCAGCGGCCGCTAAACCCCGAAACCAAGACCGCCGTCGCCTCTCTGGGCGTTCTGTCGTTTCTTACCATCGTCTACCTGGGTTTCTGGGTGTTTCACAACATCCGTATCTTCGAGAGGCACGGGAGGCGCAGGGTCAGGCGCCGCAGGCGGAAGGAACCACTCCGGGACTACCTCGGTCGCTGGATCGTCGTCGACAACCCCAAGGCCGTTCAATCGGCCAACTACGTCGAGGTCGACATCCGCAGCAACATCGTAAACGGCAAGGTAGTCCAGGAGAAGGTCTTCCGCAGCACCGGCCGGATGGACGGGCCATGATCGATCTGGTCTCCGTAGTCGAGTCGATCCAACGAAACCCGTTCTACCTCGTCATTCTCGTGTTTTTCGCATGGTACCCGATCTTCACCAGCGTCGTGTGGGTGGCGACCAGCGTCGTGTTCTATATGCGCCGTGAGCGACGACGCGGGTTCAATCCCGCGGACGCCAGGTACCAGCCTCTCGTCACCGTTTTGTTCGCCGCCTACAACGAAGAGGATCACATCGAAGCGACCATCGAGGGCGTACTCGCGATCGACTACCCGCGCTACGAGATCGTGGTCGTCAACGACGGCTCGACCGACGACACGATGAAAAAGATCGTGCCCTACGCGAAACAGGGCAAGGTACGCCTCATCCATAAACACCTGAACGAGGGCAAAGCGATGGCCCTCAACGACGCAATCCCGCGGACCCGCGGCGAGATCATCCTGATCATCGACGCCGATGCCGTACCGGACGTGAAGATACTCAAGAGAATGGTGCCCCACTTTCAATCGCCGCGGGTGGGCGCGGTGACCGGCAATCCACGGGTGGCCAACCGCAGCAGCCTGCTGAGCAAGCTGCAGGCGATCGAGTTTACATCGATCGTCTCCCTGCAACGGAGGGGGGCCCGCATCTGGGGCAAGATGCTGACGATGAGCGGTGTGGTTGGAGCCTTCGACAGAAACGTATTGCTCGACATCGGGATGTTCGGCCCCGAGATGGCGACTGAGGACATCGACCTGACCTGGAGGATCCAGCTGAAGTTCTACGAGATCCGCTACGAGCCGCGCGCGATCGTCTGGATGCGGGTCCCGGTGTCACTGCGGGGGCTATGGCGCCAGCGCATGCGCTGGGCGTTGGGGCTCTCGCAGGTGGTGCGCCGGCACACGCGCTCGGCGTGCACGTGGAAGGCACGACGGCTGTGGCCGGTGCTGGCCGAATGCGCCTTGTCGATCACGTGGGCATACGCGTTCATCGCACTGACGCTCCTGTGGGCGGTGTCCTATGCCGCCGGCTATCCGCCGGTTGGCGCCTCGCCCATTCCGAACTACTGGGGCATGTTGATCGGTACCATGTGTCTCACCCAACTGCTGGTCGGGGTGCTGCTCGACCGGCGTTACGACCGCAATCTGCCGTGGTACTACGTCCTCGCCGTTTTCTATCCCCTCGTCTACTGGATCTTCATGGCCGTCGTAACGGTTGTTGCCACGCCGCGGGGATTCAGGGGCCCGGAGAAAGGCCGCGCCCCGGTGCGATGGAAACCCGTACGGGAAACGGGCTGATCCGCGGAGGAAGAACATGAACGTCAAAAAGGAATGCATACGGATACTGCTGGGGCTTCTTCTGGTGCTGCTGGCCATGAACGTCCACGCGGCGGCCGGCGCCGGAGAAGCAGGCACGCTCATGTCGCATGCGCGCGCGGCGGCGGAACGCGACCAGCACCGGCAAGCAATCGATTTCTTTCGCCGGGCCATTGCCTCGGATCCGTCGAGAAGCGGCGAGCTGGCGGCGGAACTGGGCGACCAGTACACGTGGGCGGAGATTCCCGATTCCGCGATCGTGTGGTACGAGGTGGCCCTCGCCCGAAATGCCGACGACATCGATGCCCTGCTCGGTGCCGCACGGGCACACAGTTGGGCGGGACGCCATCGCGAGGCGGAGCGGCGATACCTTGCGCTGTTGCCGGCGAGCGGCGAGCGCAGGGAAGACGTTCTCATAGGACTCGCAAAGGTGAAATCGTGGCAGGGCGATCTTGGTGAGGCGGAATCGGTGTACCTGGAGGTTCTCGACAGCAATCCGGCAAGCAGCGAGGCGCGTCTCGGCCTGGCGGAGGTTGCCAACTGGTCCGGCCAGCACCGCCGGGCGGAGACGCTTTATCGCGACGAGCTCTCGCGCGATCCGAACAGCGGCGAGGCGCGCAGGGGGCTCGCGTATGCCCAGTACTGGTCGGGGCAATCCTTCGCCGCCCTTCAGACGCTGCGGGCGGGAGACGGAGACGGCCAGCAGACCCTGGAGAGCGAAATCCGGGGTGAACGCCACGTTCGCGGTGCCAGCGCGTTTTCCTTTCGCGACAACTCCACCGACGGCGATTTCAGCCAGTTCGAGTCGTCGGTCACGATCGTGCCGGTGCTGGAAACAGAGGTGAAGGTGGCCTACGCGCGGGGACACTTGACCCTCGCCGGCTCTCCCGATATCGACCGCGACCAGTTGTCCGTCATCTTTCACAAGCGGCTGTCTTCCGTGCTCGCCGTCTCGCTCGGTCCCGGCCTGCAGAGGAACGATTTCGATCGGGTAACGCTCGCCCCCAACAACGCGCTCAACGACGATTTCGATGTTTTCATCTGGGACGTCTACGGCACCCTCACCCCTTCGGACTGGGTGCGCGTGGACGCCGGCAATGCACGCCAAACACTGGATATCCCGCAGACGTTGTTCCGGGACATACGCGTGACCGAGACCAGCGTCGGCGTCGACTGGCGCCTGCGTCACCGCCTGATGACGTTCTGGGCACTGCAGCACGACGCATACAGCGATACCAATTCGCGCGTCGCGTTCTCGGGACGCGCCGAATACACGCCGCGCGTCGAAGCCGCCGGGCGCTGGAGGAACGCATTCGCGGTCTCGTCGGGCATCGAGTACTGGGACTTCGAACAACAGCTGGACCACGGCTACTTCAGCCCGTTGACCTACGCTCACGTGTTCGGGGGCCTTGGATTCGCGGCCGACCTGACAAAGCGCGTGCGCCTCGAAGTAGCCGGCCGCGTCGGTTTCGAGAAGGAAAAAGGGGAAGGCTGGGCCAACGTGGGCTCCTTCGACGGCGCCGTCCGCGTCAAGACGGGCGGGAGCGTTTTCGTGGGTGCAGGCTACTCGGGCTCCGGGTCCCGCCTGGACTCTGCCGACGGTTTCCGATCGCGGAGCTTTTACGTTTCCGTGGATTACCCGCTGGGCCGTTAGATGAAATACGGCCCGAGAAAGAACCGCAAGGACCTCCGAAACGCCACGTATTCCGCGCTTGTTACCTCGATGCTGCTCCTCGTTCTTCTCGTGTTGATGGCCGGTTACGAATCGCCGAACGTTGACGAATCGTCCATAACACCGATCCAGGCGCACCGGGGCGATGAGACATCGCTCCCGTATGACATCGAGCGGGACGGGATTCCCGTCCTCTGTCATCACTTCCTGCGCGAGAAGTCGAGCCCGTTCCAGGTCGTGAAAATACTGGGCGCATTGTTTCTCAACCTGCCGCTGCTCGACGACATGGACGTATGGACTCAGACGATCGGCTCATTCGAGCAACAGATGCGGTACCTGCACGAAGAGGGATATCGCTCCGTCGGTCTCGATGACCTCATCGAATGGCAGGAGGGGCGGCTGAAGCTGCCGCCGAAGAGCGTGGTCATTACCTTCGACGACGGCGACCGCAGCGTGCTGCTCGCGGAGCCTGTTCTCGAGCGCTACGGCTTCACCGCGACGCTGTTTATCATCACCGGCAGGGTGGGTGTCGAATGGGAAGGGCTCGAGACCCTCGGCTGGGACGAGATACGGGAGCTGCAGGCGCGTGGCAGGTTCTCCATCCAGTCGCACTCCCACGACCTGCACTACTCCGTCAAGACCCGCGAAGGCCGCATGCCCGTACTTGCTGCGGCGAGCGGCGGTCTTTACGCCATCCCGGGAGCGGGGTCGTGGCGAGACATCGTGTTTGATGACTTGAGGGAATCGAGGCGCGTCATCGCCGAGCGGCTGGGCACGATACCGAGGTTTCTGGCCTGGCCCTACGGCTCCACCAACTCGGAGCTGGACAGCATCGCGGTAGCGGCCGGGTTCGCCGGCGCGTGCACGCTGGTCCGCGGCAGCAACAAGGCGGGCGACCGGTTCACCGCGGCGCCGCGGGAGCGGCGGACGCCGGACGCCGACCCGCGCTTTCCCGCCACCATCCCGTTCTATCGACTCACCGGCGCGCAGGCCTCGCCGCACGGGGCCTGGGAACGTTACGAGGTCAACCGCTTGACGATCACCGCCCGCACCTCCCTGCGCACATTCCGGCAAATGCTCACCCCCGGCGGACGGCGCTAGCAGCACCCACGAAGACCTCTCCGTCATATTGCCACTCCACTCGCGGTGGGTAGTCACGGGCCGAGATGTCTTTTAAGATACCTTGCGCG